>NZ_JBHTXX010000001.1:4295-354724 GCF_042791415.1 Arthrobacter sp. NPDC056691 | reverse complement strand
AATAAATTCGTTTTGCGGTTAATCTCGACGCCGGGACGTTTTTGTTAAATCCTGGTTTTTTTCTGTTTTTGGGTGTGGGGGGGGGGGGGGGTCACCCGCCGCCCCACGGACGTTCAGGGGCGCCGCGGCCTAGTACGGGCGGCTGGCAAGAACCTGCTTGGCCTGCTCCTGCGTGAAGGTCGTCTCCTCGGTGACGACGCGCTCCGGCACGCTCTCGCCGGCAATAACCTTCTTCGCCAGATCCATGAGCTGGTCACCGAGCATGGGGCTGCACTCAACGATGTAGTTGATCTTGCCGTTGCTCAGCGCGGTCATGCCGTCCTTGACGGCGTCGATCGTAACGATCTTGATGTCCTTGCCCGGAACCTTGCCGGCGGCTTCGATCGCCTCGATGGCGCCGAGGCCCTCGTCGTCGTTGTGCGCGAAGACGACGTCGATGTCGGCGTTGTTCTTGAGGAAGGCCTCCATGACCTGCTTGCCGCCGCTGCGGGTGAAGTCGCCGCTCTGCGAGGCGATGATCTTCAGGTGCGGGTCAGCCTTGATGGCCTCGGCGAACCCTTCCTTGCGGTCGTTGGCAGGTGCGGAACCGGTGGTGCCCTGGATTTCGACGATGTTCACGGTGTCCGTTGCGGACTTGGAATCCTTGACCAGCCAGTCCCCGGCCTTCTTGCCTTCCTCGACGAAGTCGGAGCCGAGGAACGTCTTGTAGAGCGTCTTGTCCGAGGAATCCACGGCCCGGTCCGTCAGGATGACCGGAATCTTGGCGTTCTTGGCTTCCTTCAGCACCGTGTCCCAGCCGGACTCCACCACGGGAGAGAAAGCGATGACGCTGACCTTCTGCTGGATGTAGGAGCGGATGGCCTTGATCTGGTTCTCCTGCTTCTGCTGGGCGTCGGAGAACTTCAGGTCAACCCCGGCCTTCTTGGCAGAGTCCTGGACCGACTTGGTGTTGGCGGTCCGCCAACCGCTCTCGGCACCCACCTGGGCGAAGCCCATGGTGATCTTGCCATCGCTGGAGCCGCCGGCAGCACTGCCGGCGCCAGCCGTTCCGCCGCAGGCAGTGAGGGTCAGCATCGATGCGGCGGCCACCGCAATAAGGGATTTCTTAAACACAACATCCTCCCGGAAGCGTTAGTTACATGCAGGCGGGAGACTTCGAAACACCGCCATTGCTGCAAGTGAGCTGATGCGCTCTGCGACTCATTGTGAACGCTAACAATTGGGCCGTCAAGTAGCCCGGGTCACAATCTCGCGCTGGCCATCCATAACCTGTCGATTTTTGAGAAGGCCCTTTACAAGAGCGAAAAGATGTCGAATACTCGACTCCGGTCGGCACTTTGTTAGCGTTCACAACAAGCGGTTTGCAACGCAGCAGATCAACACGGACTGATCAACCCAGTCTGTTCAAACCGGTCGCCGGCGAACCGTTCAATGGAGAAAGGCCATCCCTTCCATGCCATCAAAACCCTCAAGTCCCGCCAAACGGACCTGCACCCTGGTGCTCACCGGGTCCCTGGCGGCCGCGCTGCTGACGCTGGCCCCCGCCCTGGGCGCCAATGCCGAGTCCGGCAGCAACCGGACCATCAGCATCAACGCCGCAGGGTCAGGTCCATCGATTGACCCGACGATGTACGGAGCCTTCTACGAGGACATCAACCAGGGCGCCGACGGCGGGATCTACGCCGAGCTCGTCCAGAACCGGTCGTTTGAGTTCAACTCTGCCGACAACCGCACCTACACTCCGATGACCGGCTGGGAAACCCTGAAGCGGGGCAGCGACGGAACGGTCGCCGTCGTCAATGACAGCAACCGGCTCAACGAAAACAACCGGAACTACCTGCAGATCGACGCCACGGCGGCCGGCGCGGGAACCGGCGCCGGCGTGGGCGTGCGCAACAGCGGCTGGAACGCCGGGCAGAAGCTCGAGGCGAAGAAAAAGTACAACTACTCCGTGTGGGCGCGCACCTCAAACCCGTCCGGTTCCACCCTCGCCGTGACGCTGGAGACGCCCGAAGGCGCCCGGCTGGACATCGCCACCATCAAGGTCAAGGGTGACCGCTGGGCCAAGTACGAGGTGACCCTGTCACCCAAGTCCTCCACCGGCGCCGGCCGGCTCACCACCCTTGTCCAGGGCACCGGCACGGTCCGCCTCGACATGGTGTCGCTGTTTCCCCAGGACACCTGGAACGGCAGGGAAAACGGCCTCCGCAAGGACCTCGCCGAGAAGATCGATGACCTGCACCCCGGCTTCCTCCGCTTCCCCGGCGGCTGCATCGTCAACACCGGAAGCTACGACACCTACTCGACCCCCAACTACACGCGAGCCCGGACCTACCAGTGGAAAGACACCATCGGCCCGGTGGAGCAGCGCCCGGCCAACCGGAATTTCTGGGGCTACAACCAGACCTACGGCCTGGGCTACATGGAGTACTTTCAGTGGGCCGAGGACATGGGAGCCGCCCCCGTGCCGGTTGTTCCGGTGGGTGTGACCGGCTGCGGCGACAGCAACCGTGCCCCGGACCAGGCCACCCTTGACCGCTACATCCAGGACACGCTGGACCTCATCGAGTTTGCCAACGGCGACGCCAGCACCCAATGGGGCGCCAAGCGCATCGCCTACGGCCACCCGGCGCCCTACCACCTGGACCGCATCTCGCTGGGCAACGAGGAGTACAAGCCGGAGTTCAAGCAGTACTTCACGCAGTTCTACAACGCGGTACGCAAGGCCCACCCGGAGATCAAGATCATCGGCAACACCGGGCCGTTCAGCCAGGGCCCGGAATTCGACGAACTCGCCAATTTCAACGCCCAGACCGGCGTGGACCTCGTCGACGAGCATTACTACAACACGCCGTCGTGGTTCCTGAACAACAACCACCGCTACGACTCCTACGACCGCAACAGCTACAAGGTGTTCCTCGGCGAATACGCGTCTCAGGGGAACAAGCCGGACAACGCCCTGGCGGAAGCCTCCTACATGACCGGCCTGGAACGGAACGCCGACGTGGTCAAGATGGCGTCCTACGCGCCGCTGATCGCCAACGAGGCCAACACGCAGTGGAGCCCGGACATGATGTTCTTCAACGGCACGTCCGTCCGGACCACCCCCAACTACGAGGTCCAGAAGCTGTTCATGAACAATGTGGGCACCCAGGTGGTGCCCAGCACGCAGGACAACCCGGCCTCCACCGTGGTGCCGATTTCGGGCAAGATCGGCCTGTCCACCTGGGCCACCTCCGCACGGTACGACGACGTCAAGGTGACCGGCAAGGACGGTGCCACCCTGTTCAGCGACGACTTCTCCGGAACGGCGGCTGCCTGGACCGGCAACGGGACAGGTTCCTGGTCCATCAAGGACGGCGGCTACGTGCAGTCCAGCACCACCGCGCAGAACACGATGGTGACCGCGGGCAGCGCCGACTGGAGTAACTACACGCTCAGCACCAAGGCCACCAAGCTGGCCGGCTCGGAAGGCTTCCTCGTCTCCTTCGGAGTCAAGGACACCGGAAACTACTTCTGGTGGAACCTGGGTGGCTGGAACAACTCAAAGTCCGTCGTCGAGAAGGCCGTCAACGGCGGCAAGACGAACGTCATCGAAAAGAACACCGTGATCCAGACCGGCCATGAATACGACATCCGGATCGAGGTCTCCGGACGCACGGCCAAGCTTTACCTGGACAACGTCCTGTGGGGCACGGTGGATGACACCCAGGCCGACCCCGTCTACTCCGTGGTCACGAAGGACGCCACGTCCGGCGACACCATCGTGAAGGTGGTCAACACCTCCGCCGACAAGGCGCCCGTGGACATCAAGGTGGCAGGCGGGGCCAACATCAGCGGCTCGGCTGCGGTGACCACCCTCACCCAGACCGCCGACGGGCAGAACCTGGCCCCGGCCGCGAGCACCTTCAGCGGCGCGGGATCCGACTTCACGTATGAGTTCGAACCGAAGTCGGTGACATTCATCCGGCTGGCGGACGCGGGCTCCCGCAAGTAGGCAACACCCCAAAGCCCTTGGCTTTGACCGGGAGGGGCCCGGCTGGATAGCGCAGCCGGGCCTTTCCCCTACGCGCCCCTTATGCGGACCATTCCTGAGGAGATCCAATGACGCATCACGTTTCCAGACGCAACATCCTTCGGCTGGGGGCGGCCACCGCCATCCTGCCCTGGCTGCCATCGCTCGCCGCGGGGGCGGCGAACGCGGAGGCCCCGGCCGCCGGTGCAGCGCTCGCCGCCGCCGCGCTCCACCCCTTCAAACTGTCCGATGTCAGCCTGGGGCCGGGCGTGTTCGCCCGGAAACGCGAGCTGATCCTGAACTTCGCCCGCGGCTACGACGAGCGGCGCTACCTCAATGTGTTCCGTGCCAATGCCGGACTGCAGCCGGTGGCCGGGGTGGTCCCGCTTCCCGCCGGCGGCTGGGAAGGGCTCGACGGCGAAGCCAACGGCAACCTGCGCGGGCACTTCACCGGGCACCACATGTCCATGCTTGCCCAGGCCTACGCGGGCACGGGGGAGGAGGTCTTCGGCACCAAGCTGCGGAACCTGGTGAATTCCCTGCACGAATGCCGCGAGGCGCTCGGCCGGGAACCCGTCATCCAGGCCACCGGCGGCCGCCTGTCCGGCACCGCCGTCGACCTCGCCCGCGGTGCGTATATCTACGGTCAGCTGCCCGCCGGCTCGGTGGACGGGCTGACGGCCATGACCTTCGCCGCATGGGTACGCCCGGCGGCAGCGGCGAACTGGGCACGGATCTTCGACTTCGGCAACGACACCAGGACGTACGCGTTCCTCGCCCAGCGCGACGGCGGCGGCCTGCCCAGGTTCGCCATCACCCGGAACTTTGCCGGCGGTGAGCAGACCATCGTGGGCGCCGCCCCGCTGCCGGTCAACGAGTGGAGCCACGTTGCGGTCACCCTGGACGGCCGGACCGGAACGCTGTACGTCAACGGAAAACAGGCCGGCCAGAACACTGCCCTGACCCTGACCCCGGCCCTGCTGGGAAGCATCGCCAACGTGTGGCTGGGCCGGTCGCAGTACAACGATCCCACCTTTGCCGGCGCCTACCAGGACGTCAACATCTGGCAGTCCGCGCTCACCGCGGCGCAGGTCGCGGAGCTGGCGGCAGCCCGCGCGTCGGACACCTCGGCCGGGAACGGCGACGTCGTCTCCCTCGCCTGCGGCGAGAGCAGCGGTTCCGTGCTGGCGGACGCTTCCGGCAAGGGCCGCAACGCCACCCTCCGGCGCACCTGGGGACTGCCCAGCCACCCCGGCTTCCTTGCGGCCTACCCGGAAACCCAGTTCATCGAGCTGGAGAGCAGGACCACGCCCGACTACCTCCGCGTCTGGGCTCCCTACTACACCGCCCACAAGATCCTGAAGGGTCTCCTCGACGCCTACACAGCAACCGCGGAACCGAAGGCCCTCGACCTGGCGGCCGGGCTCTGCGACTGGATGCACTCACGGCTGAGCAAACTCACCCCCGCGGTCCGGCAGCGCATGTGGGGGATCTTCTCGAGCGGCGAATACGGCGGCATCGTGGAGGCCATCCTGGAGACCCACGGCCACACGGGCAAGCCTGAGCACCTGGCGCTGGCCAAGTACTTCGACCTCGATTCCCTCATCGATGCGTGCGCCCAGAACAAAGACATCCTCGCTGGCCTGCACGCCAACCAGCACATCCCGATCTTCACCGGACTGGTGCTGATGTACAACGCCACCGGCGAGGAGCGGTACCTCACCGCCGCCCGCAACTTCTGGAGCATGGTGGTGCCCGCGCGCATGTTCAGCATCGGCGGAACCAGCCAGGGCGAATTCTGGAAGGAGCGGGACCGGATCTCCGCATTCCTGAACGCGACCGACGCCGAATCCTGCTGCGCGTACAACATGCTCAAGTTGTCGCGCGAGCTGTTCTTCAAGGACCAGAACCCCGCGTACATGGACTACTACGAACGGGCGCTTTTCAACCAGGTCCTCGGGTCCAAGCAGGACCAGGAGAGTGCGGAGCTGCCGCTGGCTACCTACTTCATCGGCCTGCAGCCCGGCGCCGTCCGCGACTTCACGCCGAAGCAGGGCACCACCTGCTGCGAGGGTACCGGCCTTGAGTCGGCCACGAAGTACCAGGATTCCGTCTACTTCACCGCCGGGGACGGCAGCGCCCTCTACGTCAACCTCTACATTCCGTCCACCCTCCGCTGGGCCGCGAAGAACGTCACCGTCACCCAGAAGACCTCCTTCCCTCTCGAGCAACGGACCTCGCTGCAGGTTTCGGGCTCCGGGCAGTTCGAGCTGCGGTTGCGGGTGCCGGCGTGGGCCACGGCCGGCTTCATCGTCAAGGTCAACGGTGCCCCCTTCGATGCGCCCGCCACGCCGGGCACCTACCTCAGCATCGCCAGGACGTGGACGAACGGGGACACCGTGGAGGTGGACATGCCCTTCACCCTCCGCGCGGAGCCGGCCCGGGACGATCCATCGGTGCAGACCCTCATGTACGGACCGGTGCACCTCGTGGCGCGCGACGGCCGCACCGCCCTTCTCCCGTTCAGCCTGTACGGGTCGGCCAAGCTCAATGGCGATCTCGCCCCGGCCGTCGGGCAGGTGCCTGGCAAGCCCCTGCACTTCACCCTCGCCGGCGTCGAACTGGCGCCGTTCCTCGAGGGAACCGAGGATGCCTTCCACTCCTACTTCCGGCGCGCCGAGCCATCAGTGGTGTTAGGCGGCGTGGACTCCGGGGTGGCAAACCCGGTGCGGGCCAACAAGACCACGTTGCTCGACGACGTCTGGCAGCCGGCACCGTTTGCCAACAAGCCGGAGCTTCTCCGGCGTGTCACCCAGGTGACGGACGCATGGGTTGCCGAAGGGGCGCTCAGCCGCGCGAACGCGGACCGCATTTACGGCGCGGCCCAGCGGGCGGCGTTCGGCAGCCCTGAAGGCGAAATCGACGACCTGCAGCTGATGGCGGACGCGGCGCTCGCAGCCGGCAGGATCACGGCCGAAACGGGCGACGTGCTCGGCGCCCGGCTGAAATCGGCCAGCAAGGCCCTCGCCCAGAAGACCACGGCCAAAGCGGTGCACTACCTCGGGCAGTACACCGATGGTGCCACCCGGGATATTGCCGACCAGTCGCTGCGGGACCTGCTGGTTAGCGGCGCGCAGGCGCTGGTGGCCAGGCTGAACGCCTGAGCCGGCCGGTCCGGCGTCGTCCGCTCCTATTGTTTCCAATTCCCAGCAGCGGCCTCCGGGCCGCCCGAACGAAAGTGTCTCAATGCTCCCAACACACTCACGGGCCCGCACGGGCCCGGCCATGACGGTGGCGGCCGCGCTGGCCGCTTCCGCCGCCCTGGCACTCGGCGGGCTGGTCGCCGCAGCGCCGGCCCACTCCGCCGTCGACGACGGACTGGTCCTCAAATACAACCTGACGGAAGCCGCCGGGACGGTGGCGGAGGACAGCTCCGGCAACGGCCGCAATGGCGTGATCAGCGGTGACGCCACCCCGCTGGGCGGCGAAGGCCTGCAGCTCGGCGGCACGAACGCCCACGTCCGGCTTCCTAACGACGTCATGCGCGGACTCGACTCCATCACCGTATCCACCGACGTGAAGATCGCCGCGGACCAGGGCGCCCCCTACTTCATCTGGGGGATGGGCAACACCACCAGCGGCACCGGCAACGGCTACCTCTTCACCACAGGCAACTCGTACCGGACCTCGATTGCCAGCGGCAACTGGGCCACCGAGCAGACCACCAGCGCCAACCGGGACCTGGCCCGCGGAGCGTGGAAAACCATCACCTACACCTTGAGCGGCGGCACCGCCGTCCTCTACGAGGACGGCACCGAGGTTGCCCGGAAGACCGGCGTCACCATCACGCCGGGCAGCATTGGCGGAGGAACGACGACGGCGAACTACCTTGGGCGGTCCGTCTACGCCGGCGACAAGTACCTCAAAGGCCAGGTCCGCGACTTCCGCGTCTACAACCGGGCCCTCTCGGCCGACGAGGTGCGCGAGCTCGGGTACGTGTCCCCGGAACAGCGGGTTGCCCTCGACCTGCAGGACCTGTCGCTGGGGGACACCTCCGCCGTAACAGCGGGCCTGAAGCTGCCCACTGCCGGGCCGAACGGCTCGGCCTACACCTGGTCCTCGTCGGACCCGGCCACCGTCTCAGCCCAGGGCGCGGTCACCCGCCCGGCTAACGGAACCGGAGACGCCACCGTGACGCTCTCGGCCACGGCAACATCGGGTGATGCATCGGCGTCGAAATCTTTCACCGTTACGGTGCCGGAAGACATCAGCGACGACCAGAAGGTCACTGAAGCTTCCGCAGCACTGAACGTGTGGGACGCCGATGCGATCCGCGGGAACATCACCCTGCCCACGGCGGGACTGCACGGAACCGCCGTGGAATGGAAGTCGAACGATGCCGCCGTCATCACTGCAACCGGCGAGGTCACCCGGCCCGCCTACGGGAGCAAGGCGGCCGTGCTCAACCTGCAGGCAACCGTCGCCCTGGGCAAGGCGAAGGCCAAGAAGAAGTTCCGCGTCACGGTGCTGCCGCTTCCCAAGGCCGAGGCCAAGGAGGGCTACGCGTTCGCGTACTTCACCGGCAACGATCTCGCCGGCGAGAACATCTACATGGCAGCCAGCCGCGGCAACGACGCGCTCAAGTGGGACGAGCTGAACGGCGGGAACCCCGTCCTCAAATCCGGCCTCGGCACCAAGGGCCTGCGCGATCCGTTCATCATCCGCTCCCCGGAAGGCGACAAGTTCTACATGATCGCCACCGACCTTTCCATCGGCAGCGGCACCAGCTGGGACTCCTCCCAGCGCCAGGGCAGCCAGTACATCGAGGTGTGGGAATCGACCGACCTGGTCACCTGGTCCGGGCAGCGGCACGTGAATGTCTCCCCGGACACGGCGGGCAACACGTGGGCGCCGGAAGCGCACTACGACGCGAAGATCGGCGCCTACGTCGTGTACTGGGCCTCCAAGATCTACGCGGAGAACGACCCCAACCACACCGGCGGAACCTACAACAAGATGATGTACTCCACCACCCGGGACTTCCGGACCTTCACCGAGGCCAAGGTGTGGAATGATCCGGGCAACTCGGTCATCGACTCCACCGTCATCAAGGAGGGCGACACCTACTACCGGTTCACCAAGGACGAGGGGCAGGTCTCGGGCTGCCTGGACATCATGCAGGAAAAATCGAGCGACCTGCTCGCCATCGACCTGCCCGCCACGAACCCGCGCAACTGGACACTGATGGGCAACTGCATCGGCAAGAAGGCAGGAACGGGCGGCGTGGAAGGGCCCACCATCTTCAAGTCGAACACCGAGGAGAAGTACTACCTGTTCGTCGACGAATTCGGCGGGCGCGGCTACATTCCGCTGGAAAGCACCAGCCTCGAAAACCCCGACTGGAAGCTGTCCACCAACTACGAGCTGCCCCGCGCACCGCGCCACGGCACGGTCCTGCCCGTCACCAAGACGGAGCTGGAGCGCCTGCACAGCCAGCTCTGACGCAGCCCGACTGTTGGAGTTTTTGTCCACGTAATGGCCTCTGAATGGCCTCCAACCCGCGGCATCTGGACAAAAACTTCTCCGCAGCGAGGGGGCCCCGCCTGAACTTCAATCAGTTCATGCGGGGCTCTTTGGCTTTACCTCTTGCCGTACTTCTTGTGGACGGCCTGCTTGCTGACGCCGAGCGCGTGCGCAATCGCCTCCCAGGACAAACCCGCCAGGCGGGCCCGCCGGACCAGGGCCGCCTCTGCCCGCCCGATCTCCCGGTGCAACTCGGCAACTGCCTGCAGGCCATTCACCGGATTGTCGCCGTCCATGGATCCCACTAAAGTCTTCAACCGGTCCACCTCCATTCCGTCAACGTTAGTTGACGAATCGCTTGGCGTCAACGAAGGTTGACGCCCCGGCTAACGCTAGCGACTCGCCGATTCGTCAACCGGTTGACCGATCAGGAATAATAGGTGGGGATCGAGTGTCCGGCGGAGCCGGGCACGGCCGCGAGGCGGCGCAGCAGACCGGCTGAAGGGCCGGCGTCGGACGCCTTACGCCTGGCCATTTCGGACTACCCCTGACATCAAATTTTTTTGACATCGCTCTGGAGAAAATATGCAAAGCGCCGGCATGATGGCCCTCTTCCTATCCCGCTCTGAAAGCCTGGCCACAAGCGCCCTGCCCGGAGCCCCGACCATCGTTGAGGAAGCGGCGCCCCGGCCTGCCGCCTGGACCACGTTCAGGGGCCGGACTGCCAGTTTCCTGCACCGCCTGGCGTGGGCTGTCGAGCCCAAGGTGACCGGCGGCCGCTGACCCCTTAGGGTCCGGATGTCACAGCGGGCCGCATCAAAGAACCCGGCCGTCGGCGATACACTCCAGCCATGACCCCTGCGAGTCCAACCCCCGGTACGCACCTTCGGCTTGTTTGGCCCGAGTGGCAAGGGGCGGGGACTTCCAGCGTCCGGGCGCTGGCGCCGGAGTTCCCCTTCGATGTTGCCCGCCGCGGCTATGCGGTGGGGACCAAGATCCTGCAGGCGGTGTTGCCCGAGCATGAAGGCCCGACGGCGGTGGTCCCGGTTGGGCTGGACGATGCCGGGCTCGAGGAGCGGGACGGTGTCGAGGCCAAGACTGCCGTCCTGGAACAGCTCGGTGCTGCCCTGGCACTCATCCGCGAGTACGACCCGGAGCGCATCACCACGCTGGGCGGCGACTGCGGCGTCAGCATGGCGCCCTTCTCGGCGCTGATCGACAAATACGGCGAGGACATCGCCATCCTGTGGATTGACTCCCACCCTGACATGGGAACGGCGGACAGCCTGTATCCGGGATACCACGCGATGGTGGTTTCTGCGCTGACTGGTCACGGCGACCGCGAGATTCTTGACCGGCTGCCGGCGACGATTTCCCCTGACCGGGTGGCGCTCGTCGGAATGCATGACTGGACCGACGACTCCCTGCCCGCGCTCGCGGACGAATGGGGGCTCACCGTGTTCCCGCCGGCCCAGCTGCGGACGGACAGCGCAGCCCTGGTCGAGTGGCTGCGCGGCACCGGGGCTTCGCGGGTCGCCATCCACTTTGATGTCGACACGATCGACGCGAACGAGATCCAGCTTGGCCTCGGTGCCGATCTGGGCGGCCTGACCAGCGCGCAGGCGCGCCGCGTCGTCGCCGACATCGCCGGTGAGGCGGACGTCGTCGCCCTCACCATCGCTGAGTTCATTCCCCGGCAAGTCATCCATCTGCAGCAGATTCTGGCCGGTTTCCCCCTCCTCGGGCAGGGGGTTTCTCCATGATCCGGAAGGCCGTCGCCGGAGACGCTGCCGCCCTGGCTGTTTTGGCGGCGGTCACGTTCCCGCTTGCCTGCCCGCCCGGGGCCTCGCCTGAGGACATCAGGCTCCACCTCAAACGGACGCTCAGTGAGGAAAAATTCGCGGAGTACCTCGCGGACAGCAAAATCGCCATCCTGGTGCTGGAGCAGGACGGCCGGCTTGACGGGTACACACTGCTCGTCGACCGGCAGTCAACGGACGCCGATGTGCTTCGCGCCCTCGGAGCACATCGGTCCGTTGGGCAGGACGCGAAGCGCTCGGTTGAGCTGAGCAAGTGCTATGTGCACCCGGACCACCACGGACGGGGCGCGGCCTTCACGCTCATGCGGGCCTCCCTGGACTGGGCCGCGGACCAGGGCGCGGCAAGCGTCTGGCTGGGCGTCAATAGCCAGAACGCCAAGGCGATCCGCTTTTACGAGAAGTCGGGATTCGCCAAGGTCGGGACGAAGTCCTTCGCCCTGGGCGCCTCGGTGGAGAGCGACTTTATCCTGGAGTACGCCCTCCCGGCGCAGGGCTGACTCGCGCGGCCGGCCCGGGGGTCTCGCGCTTCCTCGGGAAGGAGGCGGACAGTTGCTGCCGCCAGGTCAGCGGGTTCTTCCGGACCACCACGGCCACTGCGAGCAATCCGGCCAGCAGCACGACGGCGCCGCCCGCGGCCACCGACCAGCGGGCGCCGAAGGTGCTGCCCAGCCAGCCCATGAGCGGTGCCCCCAACGCGGTTCCGCCCTGCAGGGTTGCCAGGTAGAGGGCCAGCACCCGGCCCCTGAACTGTGGCTCCACAGAGAGCTGGATGCTCGTGTTGCAGCTGTTCAGGAAGGTCAGGGAGGCCAGTCCCACCGGGACCAGCACCGCGGCGTACAGCCAGAACGACGGCGAGACGCTGGCGATCAGTGTGAAGAAGCCCAGCCCCAGCGCCCCGCCGAGCAGGAAACGCAGCCGGGGGCCGGATCGGCGGGCAGCAAGCAGTGCTCCGGCCAGAGTCCCCACAGCCATGATGGAGCCCAGGAGCCCGAATTCGCCCGGCCCCATTCCGAACTCCGCTGTGGACATCAGTGCGTTGGTGATGGGGAAGTTCATGCCGAAGGCCCCCAGTATGCCCACGAGGACGAGGATCAGCACCAGGTCAGGACGCCGACGCACGTAGCGCAGACCTTCAACAACCTGGTGTTTGCCGCGGATTGCCAGGGTGGGGGGCCCGGATGCGCGGATCCGGGCAAGCGAGATGAGGACGGCGGCGAAACTGGCCGCGTTAAGAAGGAAGACGGGCCCGGTTCCCGCCCAGGCGATGAGGACGCCTGCGATCGCCGGACCTGTGAGCCTGGCGGTGTTGAAGGACGCGGAGTTCAGGGACACCGCATTGGCAATGTCGTCCTGTCCCACGAGTTCGGAGACGAAGGCCTGGCGCGCAGGCCCGTCAATCGCGCTGGTCAGGCCGAGGAACAAGGCGGCTGCGTAGACCTGCCACAGCTGCGCCGAACCGGTGACCACCAGGAGGCCAACCGTCAGCCCGCACAGGCCCATGGCCGACTGCGTCCACAGCAGGATCGCACGTTTGGAGTGCCGGTCTGCGAGGACGCCCGCGTACGGGCCAAGCAGGAGCATGGGAAGGAACTGCAGGGCCGTGGTGATGCCGACGGCGGTCCCGGAATGGTCCGTGAGGACGGTCAGCACCAGCCAGTCCTGTGCCACCCGCTGCATCCAGGTGCCGATATTGGACACCAGGGCGCCCCCTGCCCAGAGCCTGTAGTTGGGGTTCCGCAGTGCCCGGAAGGTGGCACTCATCGGGCGATCATCTCCTGCATGATGTGTGCGGCGCGGCTCAGGGTGAGCCGGTCCTCCGGGCTCAGGTTGGCCACGCGCTGGGCTAGCCAGGCCGTCCGCTGGCTGCGCGCTTCTTCCAGCGCAGCCTCCCCGGCAGGGGTGATACTGACCTGGACCTGGCGGCCGTCCGCCGGGTGGGCTGCCCGGGACACAAATCCATGCTCTGCGAGGGCGTTCACGATCCGGGTCATCGACGGCGCCTGCACGTGCTCCCGGTCGGCGAGTTCCCGCGGAGTGTGCGGTCCGCGGCTGTCTAGCTGGGCAAGAACCGAGTACTGGCCCGGAGTGATCACATCGCCGGTGGCCTCTACCCGGAGCCGGCGGGAGGTCTTCATGACCGCGGTCCGAAGGTCGATGGCCAGGGTGTCCGGGCCGATGGGCTCGGTATCTTCCGCGTCTGCTGCTTGGGTCGGTGGCATCTGGCGCCTCCTAAAGGTGGTGATTAGCGTCGCTAATTAGCATTGCTAACTATTGTTCCGCGAAATTGGCGGCGCGGCAAACGGGGTAGTGGATGCGGCGACTACCCTGTGGCGGACATGAGGCGCTGCATCTGGTCGGTGGCCTCGCTGCCGGGGGCCGGCGTGTAGACCACGAGGTGGAGATCGGGCCGGTCCGACGGCGAGAGCTGATGGTGCTCCAGCTGGAGTACTCCCACCGCCGGGTGGTGGAACAGCCGCTCGCGGGATTCGAAGCCGAGGATGTCGTACCGGTCCCAGCCGGCCCGGAATTCCGGGCTGGCTTCCTGGAGCCGTTCGACCTGGTACCTGATGTCCGGATCGCCGAGGCGCTGCCCGGTTTCGGCGCGGAACTCCGCCAGGAACCGCTTGCTCGTGACCTCCCAGTCGGGAAGCAGGTTCCGGACGTACGGGTCCGTGAAAACCAGCCACAGGAGATTGCGGTCCGGCGCGGGAACCGTGGCGATGTTGGGGTAGAGCGCCGCGTAAGCCGTGTTCCAGCCTGCCACGCCCCAGTCGGGGAAGAGCGCGAACGCCGGATTTGGATCCAACGCATCCAACAGGCGCTGAACGTGGGCCGGCGCCGTGGCAGCCGCGGGGCTGGCCGGAAGCGATGATGAGTAGCCGCCCAGCGACAGGACATACGCAAGGCCTGTGTCCGAAAGATGCAGGGCGCGGCAGATGGACTCCAGGACCTGCCGGGACGGGCTGATGTCCCTGCCTTGCTCAAGCCACGTGTACCAGGTGACGCTCACGCCAGAGAGGAAGGCGATCTCTTCGCGGCGAAGACCGCGTTCGCGCCTGCGGGCTATGGGCGGCAGGCCGTATTCGGCCCGGACCGCCTGGTCCCTCCGGGCCCTGAGGAAGAGGCCGAGTTCCTTGCGTCGTTCCGAACCTTGCACCGGTAAATACTATTACTCTGGTACTCCTACTACTAGTATCAGGACCGTCTTCCACTTGCCGGAAGGACCACGCAGGATGGTAACCATGCCTGCACTACGCTCTAAAACAGTCACCCACGGCCGCAACATGGCCGGAGCCCGCGCACTGCTGCGCGCCTCCGGCGTCGCCAACTCGGACATCGGCAAGCCCATCATCGCCGTCGCGAACAGCTTCACCGAATTCGTGCCCGGCCACACCCACCTCGCCCCTGTGGGCCGGATCGTCTCCGACGCGATCCTCGCCGCCGGCGCCGTGCCGCGCGAGTTCAACACCATCGCCGTGGATGACGGCATCGCCATGGGCCACTCCGGCATGCTCTACTCGCTGCCTTCCCGCGACCTGATCGCCGACTCCGTGGAGTACATGGTCAACGCCCACTGTGCCGACGCCCTGGTCTGCATCTCCAACTGCGACAAGATCACCCCCGGCATGCTCATGGCCGCGCTGCGCCTCAACATCCCGGTGGTGTTCGTCTCCGGCGGTCCCATGGAGGCCGGCCGCGTGACCCTGACCGACGGTTCCGTGCGCTCCCTGGACCTGGTGAACGCGATTGCCGACGCAGTGGACGAGTCCATCTCCGACGAGGACATCAACCTCATTGAAGAGAACGCCTGCCCCACCTGCGGTTCCTGCTCGGGTATGTTCACCGCCAACTCCATGAACTGCCTGGCCGAGGCCATCGGACTGGCCCTGCCGGGCAACGGCTCCGTGCTCGCGACCCACACCGCCCGCAAGGCGCTGTACGAGAAGGCCGGCGCCACCGTCGTCGATCTCGTGAAGCGCTATTACGACGGCGACGACGACTCCGTGCTGCCGCGCTCTATCGCCACCGCTGAGGCCTTTGACAACGCCATGGCCCTGGACATCTCCATGGGCGGCTCCACCAACACGATCCTGCACCTGCTGGCCGCGGCCCAGGAGGCAGGCGTGGAGTACGGCCTGGCCGAGATGGACGCCAAGTCCCGCCAGGTGCCCTGCCTGGCCAAGGTGGCCCCGAACGTCGCCAAGGACAAGACCTATTACATGGAGGACGTGCACCGCGCCGGCGGCATCCCCGCCCTGCTGGGTGAGCTGAACCGTGGCGGCCTCCTGCACAAAAACGTCCACTCCGTGCACTCCGCCGATCTGGACGGCTGGCTGGATGACTGGGACATCCGGGGCGGCAAGGCCACCGAGGAAGCGAAGGCGCTGTGGCATGCGGCTCCCGGTGGCGTCCGTTCCTCCACCGCGTTCTCGCAGTCGAACCAGTGGACCTCCCTGGACACCGACGCGGAGGGTGGCTGCATCCGCTCCGTGGAGCACGCCTACTCCAAGGACGGCGGACTGGCCGTACTTCGCGGCAACGTGGCCATCGATGGCGCCGTGGTGAAGACCGCCGGGGTGGACGAATCCATCTGGACCTTCTCAGGCCCGGCCGTCGTGTGCGAGTCCCAGGACGAAGCCGTGGAGAAGATCCTGAACAAGGGCGTCAAGGAAGGCGACGTAGTGGTCATCCGCTACGAAGGTCCGCGCGGCGGGCCGGGCATGCAGGAAATGCTCTACCCGACGTCGTTCCTCAAGGGCCGCGGCCTCGGCAAGAAGTGCGCCCTCATCACGGACGGCCGCTTCTCCGGCGGCACCTCCGGCCTGTCGATCGGGCACATCTCCCCGGAGGCTGCCTCCGGCGGCACTATCGCCCTGGTGGAGGACGGCGACATCATCAGCATCAACATCAGTCAGCGCTCCCTCCAACTGGAGGTCTCCGACGAGGTCCTCGCCGAACGCCGTGAGAAACTGCTGGTCAATGGCGGGTTCAAGCCCAAGGACCGGGAACGCCACGTCTCGGCGGCCCTGCGCGCCTACGCAGCCATGGCTCTGTCGGCGGACAAGGGTGCCGTCCGGGACGTTTCCCTCTTGGAAAACTAACCGGCAAAGATTGCTGAGAGGCCAGGCCCCGTTCGCTCAAGCGGACGGAGCCTGGCCTCTGTGTGTCGAATCCCGGGGTGGGGACTCAGCCTGTCCTGCCCCACAGGGCCTTGCGAAGCAATGCCCGCAATTGGCCGGCTTCATCGTCGGAAAGGGCGGCGAGCTGTTCATGTTCGCAGGCCTCGAGCGCGGCGCGGGCTTTGGTGTGGATCCGGCGGCCTTCCGCCGTCGATACGATGATCTTGGCCCGCCTGTCCTGCTTGCCGGTGGCTCGTTCCACGTGTCCCCGGCGCTCAAGATCGTCCACGAGGCTGACCACCTGGCTGGGGTCGAGGCTCAGGAAGTCGGCCAGTTCCCGCTGGGTCGGTTCCAGTCCGCTGCAGGCGACTGTCAGCACCGAGAAGGACCTTTCCCGTAGCCCGAAATCCCCGAGGGCCCGGTTGTTCAGCGCGGACCCCGCCGCGTGCAGTTTGGCCAGCAGCAGGCCGACGTCGTTGCCGATCGTGGCCGCCGCTAGCCGCGGCGTTCCGACTTTGGTGTCCTGCATAGCCACGCCAACTCCAGTAGTGCTCAAAACAATCATTGGATTTCTCAACAATCCATAATCGCATCGAGTACGGCGGGAGCCCGCTATCTGGGCCGTCCGGAAGTTCGCGGCGCCGCCGTGCTTGCCCGGACCACGAGTTCGGTGGGCACCAGCGTGACGCCAGGTTCGGTGGTGTGGGTGCGGATCTGCTGCAGGACGTTGTCGACGCACCGGTTGCCGACGTCGGCGAAGTTCTGGTGGACCGTGGTGAGCGGGGGAGCGTAGGAGGAGGCCTCGGGAACATCGTCGAAGCCGACCAGGCTGATGTCTCCCGGGACCGATTTCCCTTTTTCGCGGAAGGCCCGGAGCAGGCCCAGGGCCATGTGGTCGTTCGCGGCGAACACGGCGGTGCAGCCGGGTTCATCGGCGAGCCGAAGCCCGGCAGCGTAGCCGGAATCCGCGGACCAGTCGCCGCGGAGCACCGGCGGGACGGGCTTCCCCACGGCGGCGAGAGTGCTGCGCCAGGCGGCGGCCCGGCGCTCGCTGGCGAAGGATTCCTCGGGGCCGGCGACGTGCCAGACCGTCTCGTGCCCGAGGTCCAGCAGGTGCTGGACGGCCTTGCGTGCGCCGTCGGCCTGGTCGGTGTCCACCACGCTGTACTGTTCGCCAGCGTCGGAATCCACGACGACGACCTTCACTCCCGGGGGCAGCGTCACTGTCGCTGCGTCCAGGAGGTGGACCTCCATGATCGCGATCACCGCGTCGACGGCGAGTTCCCCCATCCGGGAGAACGCGCCCTGGATCCCGGCCTGGGTGGGGGCGGTGACCGGGATGAGAGTGATGGCGAAGTCCTGCCGGGCCGCGTGGAGCGCGATGGCCTCCAGGGTGCGCATGTTCCCCAGCGAGGAGAGCGAGAACGTGATCACGCCGATGGTCCGGAAGCTCCCGCGCTTGAGCGCCCGGGCGGCGCTGTTGGGCCGGTAGCCCAGCTCGTTCATCGCTGAGATGACCTGGCGCCGTGTGCTGTCGATGACGTCCGGGCTCCCGTTGGACACGCGGGAAACCGTTTGGGACGAGACGCCGGCGAGCTTGGCGACGTCGGCCATGGACACCTGCTGCTTGCGCCGCGGTGCGCCGCCTGCCGCCTGCCGTGCAGGGGACAAATTGTGGACCGGGGGTTGACCGGGTTCGTGCTCCATGTCACCATCGTACCAATCATGTTTGCGCAAACATTCACAAAAGTGCACATCAATGTTTACGCAAACAGAACACTTACCGTCACCCGTCAAGTGACGCAGCCCTACAGAGGACCTTTCATGACAACGACGTCCCCGCAAGTCGCGGCGCCTGCCGGAGCGGCCGCCCCGGCAGGCCGCACGAGCCGCCGTGCCAGCCGCCGTTCCTGGGCCGGCTGGTGGTTCATCGGCCCGTTCATGGCCGTGTTCGCCCTGGTTTTCCTGGCCCCGATCGGCTACTCCATCTACCTGAGCGTCTTCCGCAACCAGCTCATCGGCGGAACGGCGTTTGTGGGCCTGGACAACTACGCCCGGGCCTTGGGGGACCCGCAGTTCTGGTCCGCGCTGGGCCGGGTCTCGCTCTTCCTGGCAGTCCAGGTGCCGGTGATGCTTTTCATTGCCCTCGTGGTGGCCCTCGCCCTGGACAGCGGCAGGCTCTACGGAAGATCGTTCTTCCGGATCTCGATCTTCCTGCCCTACGCGGTGCCGGCCGTCGTTGCCACCCTCATGTGGGGCTTCATGTACGGCACCCGCTTCGGCCTGGTGGGCAACATCAACCAGGCCTTCGGCCTCAACCTGCCCAGCCCGCTCTCCTCGGAACTCGTGCTCGCCTCCATCGGAAACATCGTCACCTGGGAGTTCATCGGCTACAACATGCTGATCTTCTACTCCGCGCTGACCGTCATACCCAAGTCCCTCTACGAGGCTGCCGAGATCGACGGCGCCGGACAGCTCAGGGTCATCACCGCCATCAAGCTGCCGGCGATCAGGGGCGCCATCGTGGTGGCCGCCATTTTCTCCGTGATCGGCAGCTTCCAGCTCTTCAACGAGCCCAGCATCCTCAAGAGCCTCTCACCCAACACCATCTCGACCTACTTCACGCCCAACCTGTACGCCTTCTCCCTGTCGTTCTCGGGGCAGCAGTACAACTACTCCGCCACGGTGGCAATCATCATGGGGCTGATCACCATGGCCATTGCCTATGCCGTCCAGGTCCGCGGCATGCGAAAGGAGGGCTGACCATGAGCGTTCAGACAGCCGCCCGTCCCGGCAATGCCGGAGCAGCCACGTCCCCGGTGAAATTCCGCAGTCCGCGCCTTCGCTCCCCACGGACAGCCGGATCCCGGCGTTCCCGCCGCAGTGTGGCACTGACTCTCCTGATGGGCCTTGTCCTGCTGTACAGCCTGGCTCCGCTGTTCTGGCTGCTGGTCAACGCCACCAAAACCCAGGATGGCCTCCTGAACTCCTTCGGCCTGTGGTTCGACGGTGACTTCGCCCTCTGGGACAACATCGCCCGGACAGCAACATACGACGGCGGGATCTTCCTTCGCTGGTTCGCCAACACAGTTCTCTACGTCGTGGCCGGGGCCGGGGGAGCCACCTTCCTCGCCGTCCTCGGCGGGTACGCGCTGGCCAAGTTCGATTTTCCCGGTCGGAAAGCCGTGTTCGCCGTCGTCATCGGCGCGGTGGCCATCCCCGGCACGGCCCTCGCCGTTCCCACCTTCCTCATGTTCAGCCAGATGGGCCTCACCAACACCCCCTGGGCGGTGATCATCCCCTCGCTCATCTCGCCCTTCGGCCTCTACCTCATGTGGACCTTCGCCGCCGAGGCCATCCCCACGGAGATCATGGAGTCGGCCCGGATCGACGGTGCCAGCGAGGCACGCACCTTCTTCCAGGTCTGCCTGCCGCTGCTGACCCCGGGCATTGTCACCGTGCTGCTTTTCACCATGGTGGCCACCTGGAACAACTACTTCCTGCCCCTGATCATGCTGAAGAACCCGGACTGGTACCCCCTCACCCTGGGCCTGAACGCCTGGAACGCGCAGGCCGGCACCGCCGGCGGGGAAGCCATCTTCAACCTCGTCATCACCGGATCCCTGCTTACCATCCTGCCGCTGATCGCAGCGTTCCTGCTGCTCCAGCGCTACTGGCAATCCGGCCTTTCCGCCGGAAGCGTCAAAGAATAACGCCCGCCCCATCCTCACCGACAACGCAGTTAGAAGGAAGACATGATCAAGACCCTGACCCGCCGCGGCCTGTTGCAGAGCTCCGCCGTCGCCGCCGCACTCGCCCTCGGGCTCACCGCCTGTGGAGGCGGCGGCAACGCGGCACCGCAGCAGACGGTCAACAGCGACGCCGTCGAATCCGCCCTCCAAAAAGGCGGCAAGCTGACGGTGTGGGCCTGGGACCAGTCGCTGAAGAAGGTTGCCGAAGGCTTCGAAGCCAAGTACCCCAACGTGGACGTCAACCTGGTCAACGCAGGCACCGGCAACGACCAGTACACCGCCCTGCAGAACGCCATCTCCGCCGGCTCCGGCGTGCCGGACATCGCGCAGATCGAGTACTACGCACTCCCGCAGTTTGCCCTCAGCAAGTCACTGGCCGACCTCGGCCAGTTCGGCGCCAAAGACCTCGACGGCACCTTCACCGCCGGTCCGTGGTCCTCGGTGCAGGCGCAGGGCGGCGTCTACGGCCTGCCCATGGACTCCGGCCCCATGGCCCTGTTCTACAACAAGGAACTGTTCGACAAGTACGGCATCGCAGTGCCCACCACCTGGGATGAGTTCCTCGACGCCGGCCGCAAACTGAAGAAGGCGGACCCCAAGGCCTACATCGCCAACGACACCGGTGACGCCGGGTTCACCACCAGCATGATCTGGCAGGCCGGCGGCAAGCCGTACCAGGTGGACGGCACCAACGTCGGCGTGAACTTCTCCGACGAGGGGTCCGCCAAGTTCGCCGAAACCTGGCAGAAGCTCATCGATGAGGACCTCCTGGCCCCCATCAGCTCCTGGAGCGACGAGTGGTACAAGGGCCTCGGCAACGGAACCATCGCCACCCTGTCCACCGGCGCCTGGATGCCCGGGAACCTCGTCTCCGGCGTCGCCGACGGTGCCGGCAAATGGCGCGTCGCCCCGCTGCCGCAGTGGGAGAAGGGCGCCAACAGCAGCGCCGAAAACGGCGGCAGTTCGCTGGCCGTCCCCGCCGCCAGCAGCCAGGCAGCCTTGGCGTACGGCTTCCTGAAGTACTCCAACGTTGAGGAGGGCGTCCAGACCAGGATCGACGGCGGGGCGTTCCCCGCCACCTCAAAGGACCTCGCGTCCGAGAAATTCCAGAACACCGGGTTCAAGTACTTCGGCGGCCAGAAGGCCAACCAGATCTTCGCCGAATCAGCGAAGAACGTTCCCGCCGGCTGGTCCTACCTGCCGTTCCAGGTCTACGCCAACAGCATCTTCAACGACACCGCCGGCCAGGCCTATGTCTCCGGCACCAAGCTCAAGGACGGCCTGACCGCATGGCAGAAAGCCTCGGTCAAGTACGGCACCGAACAGGGCTTCACGGTCAAGGAATAAGGGCCCTTAACTACGCACGCATCTCCGCGGATGCGCCAGCCGGCCTGGCGCGTCCGCGGCCACCCCAAGCTTCGCGCCCAAGCTTCGTCGCCGCCCAAGCGCGCCCAAAAAGAGGAACCCCATGACCCACACCACCCGCCACCGCTGGCTGCGCTGGCCGTCCCCGGACACCAAGAGGCTGGCCTTCGGAGCCGACTACAACCCCGAGCAGTGGCCCCGTGAAGTCTGGGCAGAGGACGTGCGGCTCATGAGGGAGGCCGGCGTCAACATCGTTTCCCTTGCCATCTTCTCCTGGGCACGCATCCAGCCTTCGCGGGACAGCTGGGACTTTGCCTGGCTCGACCACATCATCGGCCTGCTGCACGCCAACGGCATCGCCGTGGACCTCGCCACCGCCACCGCCTCCCCGCCGCCGTGGCTCGCGGCCGAACACCCGGAAATCCTTCCGGTCACCCAGAACGGCGAAACCCTCTGGCCGGGCGGCCGGCAGCACTGGCGGCCCACATCGCCGGTGTTCCGCAAGCACGCGCTAACGCTCGTGCGCACCATGGCGGAGCGCTACAAGGACCACCCCGCCGTCTGCGCCTGGCACGTTTCCAACGAGCTCGGCTGCCACAACATCTATGACTATTCCGACGACGCCGCGGCCGCCTTCCGCCGCTGGCTCCGGGACCGCTACGGCACACTCGAGGAATTGAACACCGCCTGGGGGACCGACTTCTGGTCCCAGCGCTACGCGGACTGGAACCACATCTTTCCCCCGCGCAAGGCGGCGTCCTACCCGAACCCCACGCAGCAGCTCGACTTCAAGCGCTTCTCCTCGGACTCGCTGCGGGACTACCTCCGCGCCGAACGCGACGTCCTCAACAGCATCACGCCGGACATCCCCGTCACCACCAACTTCATGGTGATGGGGGAAACGAAGGGGATGGATTACGCCGCCTGGGCCGCCGACGTCGACTTCGTCTCCAACGACCACTACGTGGTCCCGGGCCCGCAGGACCATGACGAGCTGTCCTTCTCCGCGAACCTGACCGGCAACATTGCAGGAGGCAACCCCTGGTTCCTCATGGAGCACTCCACCAGCGCCGTCAACTGGCAGCCCGTGAACACGCCCAAGAAGCCCGGGGCCCTCGCCCGGGACTCGCTCACCCATGTGGCCCACGGCGCGGATGCGGTCTGCTTCTTCCAGTGGCGGCAGTCGCGCGCCGGGGCGGAGAAATACCACTCCGCGATGGTCTCGCACGCCGGCAGCAACAGCAGGCTCTTCCGCGACGTTACCGCCCTGGGCCGGACACTCGGTGAACTCGCGGGGATCACGGGCAGCCGGCGCGAGCCGGCACGGGCCGCGATCCTCTTCGACTGGGATTCCTGGTGGGCCAGCGAGCTTGACTCCCATCCGAGTGACCGGCTCCGCTACCGGCAGGAGGCGCTCGACTGGTACTCGGCGTTCCTGGCCAGCGGCATCCGCGCCGATGTCCTCCCGGTGGCGGCCTCCCTTGAGGGCTACCACCTGGTCATCGCTCCTGTCCTGCACGTGGTGCCGGCGGAACTGCGCTCCCGGCTGACCGCATTCGTCGAGTCCGGCGGGCACCTTGTCACCACCTACTTCTCCGGCGTCGTGGACCAGAACGACCACGTCTGGCTCGGCGGGTATCCCGGTGCCCTCAGCGATCTCCTGGGGATCCGGGTGGAAGAGTTCGGGCCGCTGGCCCCCGGCGAAGGGGCAACGCTCGACGACGGGTCAACCGGAACGCTGTGGGCGGACTCCGTTGCCACCACCTCAGGTGACACGAAGGTCCTGCGCCGGTTCACCTCCGGTGACCACGCAGGAGAACCGGCGGTGACCCGGCGCAGCGTGGGCAGCGGGTCCGCCGGCTATGTGGCCACGCGGCTCGGGCCCGACGGCCTGGTCCCGGTCCTGCGGGAATTCGCGGACCTGGCCGGCGTCGGGTCCGAATTGCCCGCGGACTTGCGCGGCGCCGTCGAAGTCGCCGTCCGCACGGGGGAAGACGGGCGCTTCCTCTTCCTGATCAACCGAACCGACCACGCCGTCGACATCTCGGCGGTGCCCGGAGCCGTGCTCGCGGGCACGGGACCGTCCGAAGGTACCGCCAAACTCGCCGCCCGCGGCGTGGCCGTCCTCAAAAGCCCCAAGTAATCGCACCGAAGGGAATTCAATGACGAACAGATCCAGGCGGCCCTGGGCCGTGGCCGCGGCAGGTGTCACCGCCGCGGTCTTCTCCGCAGGGCTCGTGGCGGGACCCGCTTCCGCCGCGCCCGCCACCGATGAACCCGTGCCGGCCGGCGCCGTGACCGTCCGGCCGGACCCCTCCTACCAGGGCGAGGCCTTCGAAGGATGGGGCACCAGCCTGGCCTGGTTCGCCAACGCCCCCGACGTGAAGGACTACCTCCGGGCCGGGGGTGCCGTCGAGGGCTGGTGGAAGGCCCCCGCCGGGACCACACGGGCGGACAAGGACTGGTGGGATCCGGCGAACCCGGCCGACTGGAACCTCGACGCCGACCAGACGCAGCGCTGGTGGGTGGACCGGATCAAGAAGGACATCACGCACTGGGAAGCCTTCAGCAACTCCCCGCCTTGGTTCCAGACGGTCAGCGGCTACGTTTCGGGCGGCTTCAACTCCTCCCAGGACCAGCTGCGGACCGAAAGCGTCGACGACTTCTCCTCCTATCTGGTGGGCGTCGTCAAGCAGCTCGAAAAAGCCCACGGCATCAAAATCGACACGATCGATCCCCTGAACGAACCGAACACGCCGTACTGGGGAACCAACCTCAATGCCGCGGGCCAGCCGGCCGGCGGGCGGCAGGAAGGCGCCCACATCGGCCCCGAACTGCAGCAGAAGGTGGTCCAGTCGCTGGCCAAGGCACTGGCCGGTGCCAACACCGGCGCCGTCATCAGCGCGATGGACGAGACCAACCCCTCGACCTTCGCCAGCAACTGGAACAGCTACTCCGCGGCCGCCAAGGCCAGCGTGGGGCAGCTCAACGTCCACACGTACGGCACCGGGCAGCGGACGGCCGTCCGGGACATCGCCAAGGGAGAAGACAAGCCGCTCTGGATGAGCGAAACAGGCGGCTCATGGCTGGACGGGCAGAACTTCACCAGCATGCAGCCCGGTCTTGGACTGGCCCAGCACATGGTGGACGACCTCCGTGAACTCGAGCCCGAGGCCTGGGTGTTCTGGCAGCCCGTTGAGGACTACAACAACATGAAGCCCGGCGGCGAAAGCGCCATCGGCTCCAACTGGGGCGAGATCCAGCTGCCCTTCAACTGCACTGCGGAGGACACCCTCCAAAGCTGCCCGATCTACACGAACACCAAGTTCAACACCGCCAGGAACTTCACGCACTACATCAAGCCCGGGGACCGCCTGGTCAAGGTGAACGACACGAACAGTGCGGCGGCAGTCTCCGACTCCGGAGCGACTGTGGTGCACGTGAACGACAGCAAGCAGCAGCGCCAGGTTGCCCTGGACCTGTCCGGGTTCGGTGCAATCCAGGGGAATGCCACCGTCACTCCGGTGACCAGCGACGCCTCGGGCGCGCTGGTGAAGGGTGAGCCTGTCGCCGTCGGCAAGGACAGCACCGCGGTCCTCGCGGTACCGGCAGAGTCGGTCACAACGTTCCTCGTCAGCGGTGTGCACGGCGTGGCCAAGGACGCCGCCGTGATTCAGGCGGACCACGTTTACAGCCTCCGGGGCGTCGAGAGCGGCAAGGCCCTCACCTCGGGAGCGGGCAGCGCCGCCGTCATCCGCGCCGGCGCCGGCGCCGACCAGCAGTGGAACATCCGCCGCCTCAGCGGCGGCGACAGCAGCCGTGCCCGCTACGCAATTGAAACGGCCGACGGCGGGCGGCAGCTCGCCGTCGTCGACGGAACCCCGCAGCTGGTTCCGGCGGAGGCAACGCCGGCTGACGCTTCCCAATGGACGATGTCCACCACCGGCGACGGCACCTACACCTTCGTCAATGCGGCCACCGGCAGGCTCCTCGAGGTGGGCGGGCACGCCACTGCGGACGGGTCCCCCGTGACCCTGTGGACCGCCAATTCCGGTGAGAACCAGCGCTGGCGCGTCGTCGACGAAACGGTCCAGGGGTTCCAGAACGTCGCGGCCTTCACCGTGCCCGGGACCACTCCGCAGCTGCCCGCCACGGTGGTCCCCGTTTACCGTGACGGAGCCAGAGGTGAACTGCCGGTGACCTGGGCGATGCCGCCGGACAGCCGGTGGAGCAAGCCGGGAACCGTTGACGTCCGCGGAACGGCGACCGACATCCTGGGCGTCACTCATCCGGTGACGGCCAAGGTCACCGTCGACACGCTGGTGGCGACGCTTCCGTCGAGGGCCAAGACCTACGCCGGCGGAACGCCCGCGCTGCCTGCCACCGTGACAGCGGTGACCGCCGGCGGCAGCAAGGTGGAGCGGCCGGTTGTCTGGGATGCGGCCGGACCGTTCACCCAGACCGGCGTGGCCATGGTTTCTGGCACCGCCGACGCCGCCGACGGGCGGACGCTGGCCGCCACAGTTCGCGTGCAGGTCACGGCGGGAACGGCCGACAACGTGGCCGATGACCCCGGAACCGCATTCAGTGCGACATTCACCGAGCCGGGTTACGGCACGGCGGGACTGGGCAACGGCAACCTTACCGACAAGGCCTGGTCCAACTGGAAATCGGGCACCAAGAACACCACCGACACCCTGTCCGTGGCGCTGGCCAGCCAGAAGACGGTGACGGGTGTGAAGGTCCACTTCTACCGTGACGGCTCCACCGACAGCTACGCCCAAAGCCTCCAGGTGCAGACCAAGGCGGCCGACGGCACGTGGAAGAACGCGGGCGCCGCGGTCCAGGTCCCCGGCGGCAGCCCCGCCCCGGTGGTCACGGTTCCGGTTGCCGGCGTGGACACCAAGGACGTGCGCGTGGTGCTCACCGCCCGGCCGAACACCCACATGACGGTCAGCGAAGTGCAGGTGCTGGCACAGGCCCCAGGCAAGTCCGCCGACGCCGCCGCGGCCGGCATCTCCGTCAACGGCGAGCCGCTGGCCGGCTTCGACCCGGGCGTCACCTCCTACCGGGCCGCGGTCCAGGGGCCGCGCCGGGAAATCACGGCCACCGCGGCAGACCCTTACGCCACGGTGACTGTGACGCAGGCGGACACGCAGTCCGGAACCGCCGTGGTGACGGTACGCAGTGAAGACGGAAGCCAGACCCGGACATACGAGGTCGTGTTCGGCCGCTAGTTGTTAGCCGCCCGGAGCGCAGCGGCACTGGCGGAAGCACGGCAAAAGGGCACCGGGTGCGTCCCCGAGGGACGCACCCGGTGCCCTTTTGGCCATCTCAGACCGCGTCTTCGCCAGGATCATGACGACTTCGCCCCCATCCACGAGGTTGACGACGACCTCTGGGACCGCGTCTTCCGGATCAACGTCACCGCCCTCTTGCGCCTGACCCGCGCCGTGGTCCCGCTGATGCTCGACGCCGGCGCCGGCTCCGTGGTCAGCGTCGCCTCCGAGGCCGGCCTGCGCGGATCCGCCGCCGGTGCCGCGTAGCGTCCAAGCACGCCGTCGTCGGCCTGATCAAGGACTCTGCCGTGATGTACGGGCCCAAGGGCCTGCGCCTCAACGCCGTGGCACCCGGCCCCACCATCACCAACATCGTGGCCAACGGGGGATCCCAGCTCGCGGCCGAACGCCTCGGTCAGCTGATGCAGGCCACCGTTCCCGCGCCCGCCACCGCGGCGCAGCTCGCCGCCTCCATCACCTTCCTGCTCAGCGACGACGGCACCAACGTCAACGGCGCCATCCTCGCGTCCGACGGCGCCGGGACCGTCCCGCCGTCGTCTCAACCGCCACTGCACACAAGTAGATGATCGCGGCGAATGGGCTCCCACGGGCTGGTGAACCTGATGATGAGGTTCTACGAGCAGATCGTGGAGCAGGGGGCGCACTCGGAGTTGCTAGCTACGGGCGGGGCTTTCGCTCGGCTGTATGCGGCTCAGTTCGCGGCTCCTGTGGCGGAGGCTCAAGCCCTGGCCTCAACTCGTCAACCCTGGTCAGCATGTCCTAGGATTCAAGGGCACTTGCGGCTTTCCGAGCTAACGCGATTGCCCGTCGTTTGACTTGGGGATTATCGAGCACGTCATCGTACTTCAACTGACGCATGGCATAAGCCAGAGTAAGAGCCCAGCGCTCATTTTCGCTGGTGAGCGCCTGTTCCACCCACCGTTGTGCAGCCGCGGTCCACTCGCGACAGGGACTTCCTTCAAGGAACGCATCCGTGTAAATCTCGGCGCACTGCTCTGGAGTTGGCCACTGAGATTTTCGAATGGGTGAGTCCGGATGAAAAAGCGGGGAGAGCAGAACTGTGATCGGATCAAGTAGGCGCGATGCGAAAACCTCATTGTCAAAGTCGATAAGAACCGGCGCATTCTCCGCTTCCAGAATGTTACCGGGATGAAGGTCGCCGTGCTGCGCCCCAATTCGTGTAGAGGCCCTCTTCTCACGGCGAGGAGGTAGTATGCCGTGCATTTCGGATAGCTCCAACAACTTGGGCCAGGATAGAAGTGGCTGCACCAAGTCCTCTAGATTTTTGGTGCAGGATCCCCCAACCGGAATCGATTGGATTGCATCAGTGATCACCGAAAGATGTTGCGCCGCAGATGCTTGGTTCTCATCCAGAAGCTTAAGAAGCGACGTCGGCGCTGGCCCCGCCACTTGCATCACCTGAGCACGTTTGCCGTCGCACAAGCCAGATATCAGGGCAACAGGGGCAGCCACAACTCCTGCGGGAAGAATCGTGTGTAGCCCACTTGCAGGAGGAGCTTTTGAACCGTCAGTTTGCTTGACGACCACCGATGCGACTTCATTGCCTGACGCATCTCTGATCCTGCAATGCCAAACGGGCAGATCAGTCTTACCGTCCGTTAGAGCCCTGACGGAGATGGAGTCGCCTCCGTAATGATGAGCAACCAGGCGCAGGAGTCGACGGCTGATGGTTAGATCGGCATCGTCCTCAACGAAACCGATAACTTCGAGGTCACCTAAGCTGTCAATTTCTTGCGAGAGCCGCTTTACATATTCGTCGAACTCCACCGCCTGACCTTTTTCATAGGCACATACGCGATCAAACGAAGTAGAACCAATGCTAATCGTACCGCGTTCACGGGTTGCGAATTGCTGGTGAAAGATGTCGGTATAACCTGTGAAAACGACAAAAACTGTATCCGGAAGTTCGGCGAGGAATTGCCCGAGCAGGACATCACCTACAGCATCGTTAGGTTCGTCTGTTTCTTCCTGTGGCAATTTCCTGTCGAGAATCACAAGATCGATGGGTCGATTAACGGATGCTATGCCGAGAACCGCTTCGCTGGCGTGCCCGAACGACGTAACGTCGAATCCGTGCTCAGCTAATATTCCTCTTGTAAAATAAATCTGCTGAATGTCATCTTCCACGATGATGGCGATTTTATTCATATCTACTTCCCCTGAGCGAAAAAGTGGCTGTGCCGCCAGCTGCTCTTAATTCGAATTCATATCCTAGGCGATCCGCTGCCAACTGGATCACCTGGGTGCCCAGTCCGCGATGGCCCTGCTTACTGGTTCGTCCAGAAGCGGCGACGCTTGAGAACTTGAATGACGCGCCAGAGAATCTGTTGCTAATGGTGACCCAAAAGCGGGAACCGTCGATGCTCGTTGATATAAGGACATGACCTTGCCCGTTGGGGATATCACGTGATGCGTCGGCAGCATTTTGGATGGCGTTGGCTAGAATGAGATCTAGCAGACCTCGGTCGGTGTAGATTTCATCGGACGGCTGGTCAGAACCCTCTAATTTAAACATTGAAGAAGGATATTCATCAGAGAGGCACCCTGTAATAGCTTCACTAAGCGACACAATTTGCCGAACAGGTAAACGATGAGCCGCTGCCAGGTTAGCTAGGCCATCAACACGACGCCTTAAGGCTTCGATAGCACGGTTTGTTGCACTTGCTTGAAAATCTGTCAGCTCTTTGTGGGCCGCGAGCCGAACCCATCCGATGGCTGGTTGCATCTCGTGTCGTATCATTCCCGCGAGCTCATTTAGAACTCCAGCGATTTCAGATTCAGACCCCGCTTTTGCTGCAGTTTCTTCTGGATGCAAACCTGAAGCGGAACGGATTGCATTAATGGCAAGAGAAATCGCATTTTGAATACGAGGCACGCTTTCACGTGACAAAGCTTCAGTTAGAACGCGCTCAAATTCCGGCTCTAGCTTGTTCTCCATTGCCCATTGAGCCGCCAGCATTCTTTCCGAAGGAAGGCGCGAGGCCAGGCTCGCTAAGAACTGATCACGGTTCACGTTAACAGTCCATGCGACTTATAGAACGAAGCGCGTCGACGAAATGCATCCTCGCCACCTTCCATGAGTGAAGTTATGGCTCGCACAATTTGAGGATGATCATAAGGTCCGAACCTGTCGACATATCCCCTTTTCCCATCACTCTTCAACAATACGACTTTGCTGGCCGAACCAAGGACTGGAATGTTGGCATTATGCGTTGCAATGATCGTTTGGGCTCGCGAGTCACTGCGATTATTGATGCCCACAATTACGTTTTCAACGAGGTATGCATTGTCTAAGTGGTCTTCTGGCTGATCCAGGACCAGAGCACGTGAATGCTCTGTCAGAAGGATGGGCAATGTAACCGCGCATTTCTGGCCCGTTGAAAGTTCATCGACATTCTTAAGTGTTGAACCGTCGACCAGCAAAAAGTTTGCAGAGTCATCAAGATTAACTGCTGTAAGGTTTGACAGGAAACTTGGGTCATTTAGATGGTTAAGTGCCCTGGATACTCGTTCCTCAGGTAACTCGGTGGCTGACGAAGCTGTGGCCACATCATTTGTTTCGATAAGACTCAGCAGTTGTCGAGGTAAAAGTGTTCGCGCAAAGATCTCTGCAATAGAGCTATATTTCAAACCGCTGCCTTGGAGTCCGGCACTGAGTAAGTCTCGGAAGACACTGTAATCAGCTAAGTGTTCGATGGAAACGGTGACTCGAGCCCCGAGATTTTGTGAAACCTCTGATGCCACGCGTTGACGTTTTTCATATCGTAATTCGTTTGCTGCTTCCAGCTCATTCAGGAGAGAGTCGCGCTCCTCGCGCAAAGCCGCGTAGCGGCCGTTCAGTTCTCGCAGGCGGTTCTGTTCCGCGGCCAGTACCGCTAGCTGTGACCTAATATTTCGCGCTTTAGCTGTCACTTCTCCGAGGCCACGTTCTGCATCATTGAGTTCGCTTCGAATCGGCTCGGCCTCGCCGCGCAGTTCTAGCTCCTTGCTAGCGCGGCGAGATGCAGATGCCTGGAGTGTTGCCTCAGCTTTCCTGATCGATGAAGTTACCTGATTCATGCCTTGCCTAGAATCACTGATCGTCTCCTCTACGATCGCTTTGTCTTCGCCTCCGAGCGGGATCGCGTCAAGCTCTCGGAGTTGACTGTCAAGTGTGGTTGTTAGGCGTTCAAGGTTTGACAGGACGGTAAAGGCAGCGACTGAGTGAGTTTCGCTGGTTTGAATATGCAGCAGCTCGGCTTCAATTTCCTGTAGTTTTTGTCGCTTCAAGCCCATTTCGGAAGACACGCGTCCCATAAGAGTTGCCTCTTCTGCGGCCAAAATTTCGAGGTCAGCCTGTAACAACGGCCGTTGGCGAGTTCGATCCTCCAGATCACTCAGTTCTTGCCGAAGTTCTGACAGCTGCGTTGTGATATCCGATGCAGGGTCGGAATGATCGTCGCGTGGCCCGATTTGAGCGCGCAGATCTATCAGGCGTCGGCGGCTTTCCGCGTCGGATGCAATGGCTTCGAGTTCATTTTGGCCAAGCATTAAGGCTAGGCTCGCCAATTCCGGCCTTCGGCCGCCACCCTCCGCGTCCACGACCAATCGATGAGATGTTTCGTTCTCTTCGAGGTCTAGAACCACTTCGCCATTCCCAAGCAGAGACCTAACGCGTTGAACCTCCCGCGCTGAGCGATTCTTATCGGCGTGTGGTGTGCCGAGAGCGTGCCTAATCAGCTCGAGAAGCGTAGTCTTACCTGCACCTCTGGGCCCGATGACAACGTTGAGCCCCGGATCAAAACTCACATCAATGTCAGCTAAGAAGCCACCAGTTACTCTAAGCCGGGATATCCACACTGTTCCATACTTACGTGCTTTGCTCGATCGGCCAATGCGCCACGCTGAAGGCAGGTCTTGCTTAGGCTGAATCGCTCAGGGTGCAATCGTCCCTGCCACAACAACTCGCAGTAATTGGCATGAGGCTCGCGAAAGCCGGGCTGCCGTGACTTTGAAGGTCTCCGGACGCGGCGCGAACCACCATCGGCGCCTCACCTCCTACCGGACCGCCGCCTAGGGGTCACGTCAGGCGGTCACCGCCACCGCGGCAGACCCCTACGCTGCGGTCACCGTGCAGCAGGGGAACCGGAGGCCGGAACGGCCGTGGTGACGGTACGCAGTGAAGACGGAAGCCAGACCCGGACATACGAGGTCGTTTTCGGCAAGTAGGAAGCTGGGTTCCGTCGTGGCTATTTCGCGACGGAACCCAGCCCCGTTGTCCCAAATCCGGTAGGGTCCGAGAGGAACCGGGCGAATCCCAGCTCCGCCGCGCCGATCATCATCAGGTTGGAGCCGAGTGCCGCGGGGTGCACCTTGGCCTGGGCGGCGGGGCCGTCCATCGCCTGGGACAGCAAGAGGTCGTCGAGGGCGGACGGCGCGAACGCGTAGAGGACCCCCAGGAAACCGTCGAGGATGATTACCTCAGGGTTGAAGGTGTTGATGGCGTTCCGCAGCGCGATGGCCAGGTAGCCCAGTTGCCGGGATATTTCCTCTGCGACGGCGGGGCTGCCTGACGCCCGGAGGGCCTGTTCCAGCTGGGGTGTGTCGCCGCCGCTGAGGCCAAGGAGCTCGAAGAGCCGTACTTGGGACACCTCGGTTTCCAGACAGCCTGTGGCGCCGCAGTGGCACTGTTCGCCGGCTGTGCGGACGAACGTGTGGCCCAGTTCGCCGGCGTAGCCGGAGGCGCCGCGGAGCAGCATGCCGTTGGAAATGATCCCGCCGCCGATGCCGCTGGCTCCGCCGTTGAGGTACACGAGGTTGTCCCGTCCGGCGCCGGCCCCGAAGATCAGCTCTGCCTCGGCCGCCAGTGAGGCATCGTTGGCGGCCTGGCAGGCGTAGCCCGTGGCCTCGCTCAGCATCAGGGCAACAGGCTCGCCCCGCCAGCCCAGGTGCGGTGCGTGGCGGACAGTCCCGTCGTCGGGGTTCACGAGGCCGGGCACCGCCACTCCGATGCCGGTGATCCGGTAAGAGTGCTCCAGTTCCGTGCGCATGCCCTCGATCACGGCAGCAGCGATATTGACCGCTTCCCGTGCCGTGGGAATCCGTTCGGTGGCGAACCGGATCTTCTTCTGGACAATGCCGCCGAGGTTGACCAGCCCGATGGTCACCGCGTCGATCTCCGGGTAGACAGCGAGCGCCGCAATGGAAGGGCTCGGACGCACCTCGGGGCTCGGCCTGCCCACCTGCGCTTCGCCGGTGGGTGCGGTCTCATACACCAGGCCGAGCGCCGCCAGCTGGCCGATCAGGGTTCCGACCGTTGACCTGTTGAGCCCGGTCCTTTTCGTCAGCTGCGCACGGCTGAGGACACGGTGGTGGTGGACCAGGGACGTGATCAGTGCCAGGTTGTTCCGCCGGGAGGGGTCCAGCTCGCTGGGCGGGGCGGTCGGGGCGGCCCGTTGGCGAGGGGAAGGCATCATCGGAACGATATCAGCTGCCGAAGACCTTGGTATCGAGGAAGCCGTTGCGGAACTTTCCCTCCGGATCGAGGCGACCGGCGAGGGCCTTAAACTCGGCGAAGCGCGGGTAAAGCGGCGCGAGGCGGGAGGCGCCGCCGTCGAACAGCTTGCCCCAGTGCGGACGTGCGCCGAACGGCGCCAGCTCGGCCTCGATCACCGGGAGCACTGCCTCGACAGCGGGCTGGTCCTGCCGCCAGGTGAGGTGCAGGCCGATGCAGTCGGTTCCGTAGTTGGGGCTCAGCCAGAGACTGTCCGCGGCCATGGTGCGGATTTCCGAGACCAGCAGCAGCGGAGTCACCAGAGGGGACAGCCGGCGCATCGCCTGGATGGCGTCTGCGGCGTGCTCGCGGGGGACCAGATACTCGCTCTGCAGCTCGTCGCCCTTGCTCGGAGTAAATTCCATCCGGAAGTGGGCCAGCCTGTCCGACCACGGGCCCGGGACGCCGAACTGCTGCGTACACGTGGTTCCGGGGACGCCGGCGATCGGATGCCGGGCTTCGGTTGCCGGGAGGCCGCCGTAGAAACTGGCGCGTTCCGCTGCTGCTGCCGCCTCCGTCCGGGACTTGAGCCAGGCCTGGCCGATCCGGTCCCCGCTCCAGTCAGTAAAAAGGCTGACACTGTACGCCGCAGAGGTGACGCCGTCGAAATTCTCCAGCACCCGGTCCCAGTCCAGGTCCTCGAACACTGTCTGCGCCACCGTGAATGCGGGCTCGATGTCCAGTGTCAGGCTGCTGACTACGCCCAGGGCGCCCAGGTTCACCACCATTCCGTCAAAGTCGGCGTCGCCGCGGCGGGTGGTGAGAATCCCGCCGTCGGCCGTGACCAGTTCAAGACCGGCGACGGCGGTGGCCAGGTTGCCGTTGCGGTCGCCCGATCCGTGGGTGGCGGTGGCGACGGCTCCGGCCACGGAGATGTGGGGGAGGGAGGCCAGGTTGTGCAGCGCGTAGCCCTGCCGCTGCAGCTCCGCCGCGAGCGTCCCGTAGCGGGTGCCGCCGCTCACGGTCACCGTCATGTTGGCGGCGTCCACCTCGATGGCGGGCGCGAGGTGCTCCAGCGAGACCAGGACGCCGTCAGTGTCGGCGACGCGGTTGAAGGAGTGCCGCGAACCGAGCGCGCGAAGCCGGGAAGCGCCGGCCACCAGGTCCTGAAGCTCCGGCACTGTGGCCGGTTCCCGCACCCCGGCGGCGGAGTACCTGAGGTTGCCGGCCCAGTTGTACTCCTCGGTGTGCAGCTCAGTTCCCGCTTCGCTAACCATTGCCAGCCCTTCGTTTGGTGTTTTAGAGAACATAACATCCGATTGGGCTGCTCGGGTAGGGGTTTTCCGGGTTCCTCTTTCGGCGTTGAGTCTTGAAGAAATGGTTGACAGTCCGGAAAAAGCGAATATGTTTGTTTGTGGAACATTTTACGGATCTTTCCCCCTTCGGGATTTTCTCGAGGGACAGGTCCCTCCAAACCAAACGGGAGCACTCAATGGCGATTCAGCCCACGCGTGATGACAAGTTTTCCTTCGGCCTGTGGACCATCGGCTGGGAGGCGCAGGACCAGTTCGGTTCCGCGACCCGCCCGCCGCTGGACACCGTGGAGGCCATCAACCGGCTCAGTGACCTGGGCGCCTACGGCATCACCTTCCACGACAACGACCTGTTCCCCTTCGGCTGCTCCGCGGCCGACCGGCAGCGGGAGATCGACCGTCTGACCGGTGCGCTGAAGGCCACCGGCATGGTGGTGCCCATGGTCACCACCAACCTGTTCAGCCACCCCGTATTCAAGGACGGCGGCTTCACCAGCAACGACCGCGGCGTGCGCCGTTTTGCGCTGCGCAAGGTCCTGGAGAACATCGACCTCGCCGCCGAACTGGGTGCCGAGACGTTCGTGATGTGGGGCGGGCGGGAAGGCAGCGAGTACGACGCCGCCAAGGACATCCGCGGTGCCCTCGAGCGCTACCGCGAGGCCGTGAACCTGCTGGGCGACTACGTGACGGACAAGGGCTACAACATCCGCTTCGCGATCGAACCCAAGCCCAACGAACCGCGCGGCGATATCCTGCTGCCCACCCTGGGCCATGCCCTCGCGTTCATCGAGACGCTGGAACGCCCGGAACTGGTCGGCATCAACCCCGAAACCGGCCACGAGCAGATGGCCGGGCTGAACTTCACCCACGGCATCGCCCAGGCGCTCTACCAGGGCAAGCTCTTCCACATCGACCTCAACGGCCAGCGCAGCATCAAGTTCGACCAGGACCTCGTCTTCGGCCACGGCGACCTGCAGAACGCCTTCTCGCTCGTTGACCTGCTCGAGAACGGTGGCCCGCAGGGCGGCCCCGCGTACCACGGCCCCCGCCACTTCGACTACAAGCCCAGCCGCACGGAGGACATCAACGGCGTCTGGGACTCCGCAGCCGCGAACATGCAGACCTACCTGCTGCTCAAGGAACGCGCCAAGGCCTTCCGCTCCGACCCCGAGGTGCAGGCTGCCCTGGAGGCGTCGCGCGTCTCCGAGATCAACGTTCCCACCCTCAACCCGGGCGAAGGCTACGAGCAGCTCCTCGCCGACAGGTCCGCGTACGAGGATTTCGACGCCGACGCCTACTTCGGCGGCAAGGGCTTCGGTTTCGTGAAGCTCCAGCAGCTGTTCATCGAGCACCTGCTCGGCGCCCGCTGATAGCGTGACCGCTATGTCCCTGGTTGCCGGGGTCGATTCCTCGACCCAAAGCTGCAAGGTTGTGGTGCTGGATGCGGAGACCGGCGCCCTGGTCCGGGAGGGCCGCGCCGGCCATCCGGACGGCACCGAAGTCCACCCGGACCACTGGTGGCGGGCGCTTTCCGTGGCGCTCGACGACGCCGGCGGGCTCGCGGGGGTCAGCGCGCTTTCCGTGGGCGGCCAGCAGCACGGCATGGTGCTGCTGGACCGGGACGGCAACGTCTTGCGGCCGGCCCTGCTCTGGAACGACACGCGCTCGGCGGACGCCGCCGCGGCCCTGATCGACGAAGTGGGCGCGGAGGATTATGCGAAGCGGACAGGCCTGGTGCCCGTGGCCTCCTTCACGGTCACCAAGGTCCGCTGGGTCCGCGACCATGAGCCGGACATTGCCAGCCGGGTGGCCGCCGTCGTCCTTCCCCATGACTGGCTGACCTGGCGTCTGCGGGGTTACGGCCCAACCAGTGCCAGCCCGCTGGGGCCCGACCTGGGGCAGCTCACCACGGACCGTTCCGACGCCAGCGGCACGGGCTACTGGAATCCTTCGACGGGCGGGTATGACCTGGAGCTGTTCGGTCTGGCTTTCGGCAGGGATGCCGTTGAAGCTGGGTCCGGTACTTCCGGTGATGCCGTGGTTCTGCCCCGGGTCCTGGAACCCGGTGCTTCGCCGGGTTCCGTCCACCCTGACATCGCGGGGGAGTCTGTTCTGCTTGGTGCCGGGGCGGGGGACAACGCCGCGGCGGCGCTGGGCCTGGGGGCCATGGCGGGAGACGTCGTCGTGTCCGTGGGCACCAGCGGGACGGTGTTCGCCGTTTCCGATGAGCCTCTTGGCGACCCGAGCGGAACCGTTGCGGGCTTCGCGGATGCGAGCGGCCTGTTCCTGCCGATTGCCGTGACCCTGAATGCTGCGCGGGTGCTGACGTCGGTCGCCGGACTTCTGGGCGTGGACTTCGACGAGCTGTCCCGGCTGGCGCTGGAGGCCGAACCAGGGGCGGGCGGCGTGGTGCTGGTCCCGTACTTTGAGGGTGAGCGGACGCCCAATCTGCCGCACGCCACCGCCAGCTTCTCCGGGCTGACCATTGCCTCGACCACGCGCAGCAACACTGCCCGGGCCGCCGTCGAAGGGATGCTGTGCGGACTGGCCGGCGGACTCGACGCGCTCCGCGGCCTGGGCCACCCGGCCGAGCGGCTTCTGCTGATCGGCGGTGCTGTGCAGAACCCCGCCGTCCAGCGGATTGCCGCCCAGGTTTTCGACCTGCCCGTGGTGGTTCCGAGCCCCGGCGAGTACGTGGCCCGGGGAGCTGCCGTGCAGGCGGCCTGGGCGCTGACGGGGGAGCGGCCGGACTGGAGGGTGGCGCTGGACAGTGCGCCCGAGCCCGACTTCCGGCCCTCCATTGCGGAACAGTACAGGGTGGAGCAGTCCAAGGTGGCGCAGCACGCGGGCTGAGCCCGTCGAAACCGCGGGTTGAGCCTGCCGAAACCGGAGCCTGTCGAAACCTGCGGCGCCTCTGCACGCCAACGGGCCCAACTGGGTACCAGATCAGGGCGTTCTCACCGCTGGGAACGCCCTGATCTGCGACGCAGTTTTTCGTCCTCGGGTGGATCCAAAAAACTTTTTTGGATCCACCCGCCTCGGGCGTCCGATGGGCCCTTTAATGTCAGTGCCTGTGGGCAGACTGTGTTCATGGAAGGCTTCGGGAATTCAGCACTGACAGGAGCGGCGCCGCACGGCGGCGACCTGTACGCTGCCGCTGTTCCCCAGGCCTTGCTTCCGGACGCGTTTTTTCGCTTTGACGCGATTCCCGCCGGTTGGTTCTCTGACGAGACTCTTCCGTTCGATGAGTTCGCGGACGACGGCTTCCTGGACGACGGAGTTCCATACGACGACGAGTATCCGGAATCCTTTCCAGTGGATCCGTTTCCCGAGGCACTGTTTTACGACGCGGTGTTCGCCGGCGGCGCGCCCTCCGTCGCTGATGCGCCTCGGCTGAGTCTCGACACAAGGCTCGCGGCGGCAGAGGTCATCTTGACGGCCGACCTCACCGCCGACGGTCCCGGACTGATCGACCAGACCCAGGCGCTGGAAAAATTCAAACGCTGGGCTACCGGGCAACAAGCCAGGCTTGCCGTCACCTTCGAAGCGAAACAGCGTCAGGAACAAGCTGAACTCGAAGCCGAGAGCAGTCCAGGTCATGGCAACCGCAGCGCTCTGTCGGCCGGGGACCTGGGCAAGCCACGCCCCAAAGAACAGACCATGGGCGCGGCCGAGCAGATCGCACTGGCCCGGGGCGAGTCACCACACCGCGGCGGCCGGCTGCTCGGCATGGCCAAGGCCCTGGTCACCGAGATGCCCCACACCCTCGGTGCACTGGACACCGGCCAGCTCAACGAAGAACGCGCCATGCATATGGTGAAAGAAACAGCATGTTTGAGTGTCGAGGACCGGACCGCCGTCGATGAGGAACTCGCCGCCGACACCGGAACCTTCACCGGCGTCGGAACGCGGACCGTCATCGCCGCTGTCAAGGCCGCCGCCACCCGGCGGGACTCCCGCTCCGTCACCCAGCGCGCCAGCCACGCCGCATCGGAGCGGTCTGTGAGCCTGCGCCCCGCCCCGGACTGCATGACCTACCTGACCGCGTTGCTGCCCGCCCATGAGGGAGTCGCGGTCTATGCGGCCCTGACCCGGCACGCAGACACCCTCAAAGCCGCCGGGGACCCCCGCAGCCTGGGACAGATCAAGGCCGACACCCTCGTCGAATGGACCACCGGCACGCCCGGCGGCATCACCGGCATCGACATCAGCCTCGTCATGACCGACCGCACCCTCCTCCAAGGCGATACTGAACCAGCACGCCTCGAAGGCTACGGCACAGTCCCCGCACCCTGGGCACGGGAGCTCCTCACCGATGCAGCAGCACCAGAACAAACACCAGAACACCGACAGGTGCAGGGACAAGAACCTCGGGCCGGAGGCTCAAACACGCCCGACCCAACCACCGGCCAGAAGGACGCAGGCCAGAAAGCCGTGCAGGAACTGAAGATCTGGCTCCGCCGGCTCTACACCGCCCCGCAGACCGGCGACCTCGTGGCCATGGACTCACGGCGCCGGCTCTTCCCGCCACCGCTGCGCCGCTTCATCCAAATCCGCGACAACACCTGCCGCACACCCTACTGCGACGCACCCATCCGCCACCACGACCACATCATCCCCTGGCACAACAACGGCCCAACATCCCTGACCAACGGCGCAGGCCTCTGCGAAGCCTGCAACCACACCAAAGAACTCCCCGGCTGGAAAGCAAAACCCAGACCCGGACCACGACACACCATCGAAATCACCACACCCACCGGCCACACCTACCACTCCACCGCACCACCACTACCGGGGACGTCGCTCCCCGGCTGCGGTCAGCCCGAACCGCCGGTGTGCGTCTCGCCAGCAGCAGCTAACGATCGTTGTCAGACCGGGACCACTATTCGGGCAGGATAAGCCCATGGACAATCTTCGTGAGCTTCTCCGGCCGACCAAGTCGGATTGGGCAGCGCTGCCAAGGCGTGGCTCAGGGATCCGGGTGACATTGATCGCGTGGGTCGCGGGCGCGGCCACGGTGGCCGGAGCCTTTGTGGCTGATCGGGGTTGGGAGGCTGCGCCCCCGCCGCCTCCGGACGCAGCTTTGCTACCTCTGGAAGTCGCAGCCATTGCGGCGACTCTTGCAGCTGTTTGCTTCGCGGGGTTGGGGTGGGCTGTGGGCAGGAAGGCGGTCTTCGCGTCGTTACTAGTTTTCACGGCATGCACGGCGCTTCACGCGATCGGCGGTTCGCTATCCACTCCTGTGTGGGCCGCGGGTGCCTTGGTGGGGTGGGTCTTGGCGGCTAGGGAGGTCAGGTTTTCCCTCGTGCAATTGAGGAAAATTCGCTCACTTGCGGCGCGCCTTCGGGATGGCGCCATGGTGCACGTGGGATCGAAAGCGCTGGCGGCGGAGCACCGCGCCCTGACCCGTGGACGCGGCGTCATGACGGCTCTGACAGTTGTTTCCCTTCTGTTGTGGGCGGCGTTCACAATGCAGTTGGCCAATGGCGGCGGCCGAATCACTTTGGCGCAGGAAACCATCTTTGCTCCGTCGACGGCCACCGCTGCAGCCATTGCAACAATGCTGACCGTTCTTTGGACGGTGCAGTATTGGTCGAGGTCTTGGGCGCACCGGAGGCTCTCAGGAACTGTGTGGCAGATTCCCGGTTCGGATGGGCCCGTCTGGACAGCAAACCTTGTTCGGTCGTACGGCGAAGGACTAACCCGCAGGGACAGTGAAACTCTCGGATGCATCTGCCTGGAGGAGGCAGAACGCCACGATATGGATGAGGGTCCCGAATGGACCGCCGGAACCATATCCGCCGATGACTACTGCCCCGTCCACGGAATCGACGCTGTGAACGCGTTGGACCATGGCGCCTTCCGAGATCTCGCCCGGGCCAACTGGTTGTGGGACGCCAGTTCCGCCCTCCCTCAGAGGGAAGCAGATACTCCGTATTCCGGTGCAGCGCTGCTCGCCTTTGCTGGCCATGCCTTCCGCGGAATTCCCGTATTTATGGAAGCTAACAACGTTGATGCTGTCTCCCGGTTTGTTGAGCCCGCCGTGGAACTGACGCGAGAGGAACGGGGAGGCCCACTCCAGTGGATTGAACCAGAATTCCTGCCACCCGCTGAGCACGGCGTCCTCGACGTCATAGACCTCGCGCCCGTCGGCCTGGCGGGTTCGGCGATCCGCTACCGCCACGGACGCGCGTGGCACCGTCTGTAGGCGACGCCTGGTGAATCGACGATTCCCGTTCAATACAAACGCACAGAACGAGGAAGGCTCAGTTCTCTAACGGGGCCTTCCTCGTTTCCGGCAGTCTCAACGTTTGTAGTGCAACCCGGCTGTGCGGTCCGGAGTATCTACGAGGTGACCTCCGCAACCTCCGCTGCCAGAGTCGTCAGTTCCACAGCCGCCGGACGTGGTGCCGTGCTCTGGATCTGCACCGCGGAGCCGGTCTGCGCTGAAGCAAGCACCGACTCCATCACCTCGAGTGCGTGATAGGCCAGCTGGCCGCCGGCGCGCGGCTCGGCGCCCGGCGGTGTGGCGGCGAGGTCGGCGATCCCGAAACCCCGGCCGGAATCCACGTAACCGGCCGAGACGGGAAGTGTCTGCCAGCGGTCGGCACCTTGCGGGAAGATCTGGACGTCGCCGTCGAAATGGTTCGGGTCCGGGACCACCAGCGAACCGTGTTCGCCATGGATTTCGATGTTGGGCGACTTGGACTTCACGGCGTCGAAGCTCATGAACAGGGTGGAGAGCACGCCCGAAGCGTGAACCAACACCCCTGTAACGTGGGAATCGATGTTCACCGGCACGGTCTCACCGGCACGCGGCCCGGACCCAATCGTGCGTTCGCTCCGGGTATGGCTCGCGGCCCCGATGACCGAGACCACCGGGCCCAGGAGCGTGACCAGCGCGCTGACGTAGTACGGGCCCATATCCAGCAGCGGGCCGCCACCGGGCTGGTAGTAGAAGTCCGGATTGGGGTGCCAGCGTTCGTGGCCGGGCGTCACCATCGTGGCTGTTGCGCTGATCGGCGCGCCGATCAGCCCGTCGTCGATTGCCTTGCGGGCGGTCTGGATCCCGGTGCCGAGCACCGTGTCGGGGGCACAGCCGACGGCGACGCCCGCCTCGCGTGCCGCCTCCAGCACCTGCCGCGCCTCGGCCGTTGTCGCCGCCAGCGGCTTCTCCCCGTAGACGCTCTTACCGGCGGCGATGGCCTTCAGGGCTACCTCGGCATGGGCGGCCGGAATGGTCAGGTTCAGGACGAGGTCGACGTCGGCCGCGGCCAAAAGCTCGTCGACCGAAACCGCGCGGACGCCGTCGTAATCGTCTGCAACGGCCTGGGCCCGAGCCCGGTCCAGGTCCGCCACGGCCACCAGTTCGATCTGGTCCAGCCGGCGGAAGTTGGTCAGGTACTGGGCGATGATGGCGCCGCAGCCAATGATTCCTACTCGTGTGTGCTCTCCTGCGTCTAGCGACTTGCCCACAGCAGGCCCCTTTCGATAATGGTGCGGACGTTGTTGTCCTGGAGGATGTCGACGTGGTGGCCGGGGGTAGCGACGAAGATCCGGCCCTTGCCCCACTGGCGGGTCCAGAGGGCCGGTGAGGTCACCTCGCGGTGCCAGGGGTCCCACTCGCGGACCTTCTGCGTGGTGGTGGCGAGGACGTCGATGTAGTCGTCGGCCAGCACCCAGTACTGCTCCGTGACGAGGTCAAAGTCAGTGAGGCCCTCGGTGATGGGGTGATCGGCGGCGGCCGGGAGCATGTTGACGGTGTACGGCACGTAGTTGTCCGACTGCTTGCCGATGCACTCATCAGGGTGCTTGCCGGGGTGGCAGGCGAACTGGCCGCCGATCAGGTGCAGGTAGTCCGAGTTGTTGCGGTACGAGTCGGCGATCCCGCCGTGCCAGCCAGCCAGGCCGGTGCCGTTTTCGACGGCGGCACGCAGACCTGCGAACTCGTCCTTTTCGATGGTGGTCATGGTCATGCACTGCATGATCAGGTCGACGCCGGCCATGTACCCGGCGTCTGCGTAGACCTTGGGCGATTCCTCCACCCTGACGTCGTAGCCGTTGTCTTTGAGATAGGGGATGAAGAGCTCGGTGGCTTCGAAGGGCTGGTGCCCGTCCCAGCCGCCGCGGACCACCAGGGCGGTCTTGCGTTCTGTCATGGGGTTCCTTTGCTAGGCGCCGGCCAGACGGCCAGCGGAAGTGTGAATTTGCTGCAGGTTCAGCGGGAGGCGAAGGCGGCGTCGAATGCCGCGGCCGGCGGGGCCATGGCCGCAAGGTCCTTGACCAGCTCGAGTGCCTGCGGGGCGCCAATTATCCGGTCCATGCCGGCGTCTTCCCATTCGATGCTGGTCGGTCCCGTGTACCCGATGGCGTTGAGGGTCCGGAAGATCCTGTTCCACTTCACATCCCCGTGCCCCGCGGTCACGAAGTCCCAGCCGCGGCGCGGATCAGCCCAGGCCAGGTGCGAGCCGAGCCGTCCGTTGCGCCCGTCGAGCTGGCGCACGGACTCCTTCACATGCACGTGCAGGATGTGTTCGGCGAAGTCCTGCAGGAACATCACCGGGTCCAGGTCCTGCCAGATGAAGTGGGAGGGGTCGAAGTTCAGGCCGAAAGCGGACCGGTGCCCGATGGCTTCCAGCGTGCGCTTGGTGGTCCAGTAGTCGTAGGCGATCTCGGAGGGGTGTACCTCGAGGGCGAAGCGCACGCCGACCTCATCGAAGACATCAAGGATCGGGTTCCAGCGGTCGGCGAAGTCCCGGTACCCGGCGTCGATCATGGACTCCGAAGCGGGCGGAAACATCGCCACGGCCTTCCAGATCGAGGAGCCGGTAAACCCGGTCACGGTCTTGACGCCAAGCCTGGCCGCCGCCCGGGCGGTGTCCATCATGGACTCCGCCGCCCTGGTGCGGACGCCCTCGGGATCGCCGTCGCCCCAGACCTCAGGGGTCAGGATGCCTTGGTGGCGCTCGTCGATCGGATCATCGCACACGGCCTGGCCGGTGAGGTGGTTGGCAATGGCGTAGACCCTGAGATTGTTCTTCGCCAGGATGTCCAGCCGGGACTGGAGATAGGAATCGTCCTCCGCGGCGCGGCGCGGATCGAGGTGGTCTCCCCAGCAGGCGATCTCCAGGCCGTCAAAGCCCCACTCGCCGGCGAGCCGGGCCACGTCCTCGAACGGCAGGTCGGCCCACTGGCCGGTGAAAAGGGTAATGGGTCGGGTCATCGGGGTTCCTTCTGCGCTCACGGTTCTCAGACTTTCTGCCATTGGCTGGAGTTGGCTGCGCTCGCCTCCACTGCGGCCAGCACGCGCTGGACCTGCAGGGCGTCCGCGAAGGAGGGCTCAGGCTGCGTGCCCTGCGCGATCGCGGTGACCAGGTCCACCACTTGGTGGGTGAAGCCGTGTTCGTACCCCAGGCCGTGGCCCGTGGGCCACCAGTTGCCGGCATACGGATGCTCGGGTTCGGTGACGAAGATCCGGCGGAAGCCGGCATCGGGAGACTCGGCGGCATCGTAAAAGGAGAGGGCGTTCATGTCCTCGAAGTCGAAGGCGAGCGACGCCTTGGTGCCGTTCAGTTCCAGCCGCATCGCGTTCTTCCGTCCCAGCGCGTAGCGCGTCGCCTCAAAGACGCCGACGGCGCCTGCCGCGGCAGCGCCGCCGTCGAACCCGCCGCCGTCGAACCTTGTGTCTTCAAAGCGGGCGCTAAAAATGGCGGCGTCATCCACGGTGACGGCTCCGCGCGGCGCATCCGCGCCGGCGTCGCCATGACCGCCCAGGCCCACGAGGTCCCCGGCCAGGGGACGCTCCGGAACGAACGTCTCGAGCAGTGCCGAAACGCCGGTGATCTTTTGCCCGGTGACCCACTGGGCAGCGTCAATGCTGTGCGCGCCGATGTCGCCCAGGGAGCCTGACCCGGACTTGGACTTGTCCAGCCGCCAGGTCATCGGGGCGTTCTCATCGGACAGCCAGTCCTGCAAGTACTGCGCCCGGACATGCCGGATGGTTCCCAGCCGGCCTTCGTCCACCATGCGCTTGGCCAGTGCCAGCGCAGGCGTGCGGCGGTAGCTGAACCCGCACATCGCAAACACGCCGCGTTTGGCGGCCGCCTCGGCTACGACGGTCATCCGCTCCGCTTCCTCGACGGAGTTGGCCAGCGGCTTCTCGCACAGGACATGCTTGCCGGCCTCAAGGGCGGCGATCGCGATCTCGGCGTGCGTGTTGCCGGGCGTGCAGATGTCGATCAGATCGATGTCCTCGCGGTCGATCAGGCGCCGCCAGTCCGTCTCGGTCGATTCCCAGCCGAGCTTGTCCGCGGCTGCCCTGACGCCGCTGGCATTCCGGCCGGCGACGGCGGTGAGCTGCGGCTGCAGTGGCAGGTCGAAGAACCGGGGCGCTGTCCGCCAGGCATGTGAGTGGGCGGCCCCCATGAAGGCGTAGCCCACCATGCCGACGCGGAGTGGCTTTGTGTGAGTCAAGAGTGGTCCTTTCGGGAGCATCTATTTGCTGAAGCCGGCGGTCAGCCCGCTGATCAGCTGGCGGCGGGCAACGATGTAAAGTACCAGCAGCGGCAGCGTGGCCAGCACCACCGAGGCGAGTACCGCGGGAATGTTGACGCTGAATTCGCCCTGGAACGTCCACAGCGACAGCGGCAGCACGCGCGTGGCCGGGCTCTGGGTGAGGATCAGCGGGAACAGGAAGCCGTTCCACACGTGGAGGGCGTTGTAGATACCAACCGTGATCACCGCAGGCTTGGTCATTGGCAGGGCCAGACGCCACAGCATGGCCCAGTCCGAGCAACCGTCCAGCCGCATCGACTCGAAGAGCTCATTCGGAACGTCCCGCATGAAGTTCGAGAGGATCAGGACGGACACCGGAATGGCGAACGCGATGGACGGCAGGATCAGCGCCAGCAGTGTGTCGTAGAGATGGGCGCGGGTGATCATCCAGTAAATCGGGATGATGGTGGCGTGGAGCGGAATGGCCAGGCCCAGGAGGAAGAGGTTGTTGGTCCAGTTCACGAACCGGCCCCTGCCCCGGACAATCGCGTACGCGGCCATGAAGGAGACAAACAGGGCGGGAATCACGGTTCCCAGCGTGACCACCATGCTGTTGACGAAGTACCGGGCGAAGTCGTTTTCCAGGACCAGCTTGTAGTTGTCCAGGGTGGGCTCGGCGGGCGGCAGCATAGGGTTGCTGGCGAAGAAACCTGCCTGGTTCTTCAGGCTGGTGACCACCACGTAGTAGATCGGCAGGACGATCACCGCCAGCCAGAGCCAGCCGCCGAGGCCGCCGGGAAGGTTCAGCCGGCGCCGTCCGGCACGCCTGGACTTCTGCCGGGGCTCTGCCTGCGGACGGGCCGGTGCCTCAGGTGCCGCGGGGAGCTGTGTCGTGGAAGCCATCAGGCTCCTTCCAATTGGCTGTCGTTCCGGTTCTTGCCGCCGAGGCGCTGCAGGAGCAGGGCCAGGCCCAGTCCGATGGCGATGAGGATGACGCCCAGGGCGCTCGCAGCGCCCATGTCATTGGCCTTGAAGCCGGTCAGGTACATGTGCAGCGGCAGCAGCCGGGTGCTGTAGCCCGGGCCTCCGCCGGTGAGCACGAAAATCAGGTCGAAGTAGGCAAGACTGCCCACCACCATGAGGGTGGAGGAGGTGATGATGGTGTATTTCAGCTGCGGCAGGGTGATGTTCAGGAACTGCCGGACCCGCCCCGCGCCGTCGATCTCCGCCGCCTCGTACAGCGAGGTGGGGATCTGCCGCACGCCACCTTGGTAGATAAGGGTGTGGAACGGGACGAACTGCCACGCGATGACGAAGACCACCACGAACAGGACCAGGTCAGAGTTTCCGAGCCAGTCCTGGATCAGGATGGGCACCTGAAGGCCGGGGCCCAGGCCGAAGTTCGGATCGAGCAGCGCCTTGAAGGCAATGGCGACGGCGGCCGAGGAGAGGAGGAGGGGCAGGAAGTACAGGACGGCGAGCGCTGCCCGGTACTTCTGTTTTCCGGCCGTGAAGACGCCGAGAAGCAGGCTGATCGGTGCCTGGACGATGAAGGAGAAGAACATGATCTTGGCGGTTACCAAGAGAGCGTTGCCGGTGACAGGGTCGGTAAGCACCGTGGTCCAGCTTGCGAGGCCCTCCAGCCGGATCTCGCGCAGTCCGTCCCAGCTGGTGAAGCTGAGGAGGACGACGCCGGCCAGCGGCACGACGGCGAACACCAGGAAGAAGACAAGGGCTGGCACTGCCAGCCACCCCGAGGGGCCCGCGTCGCGGACCCCACGGCGGATGGGACTGGTGGTGGTCACGCCGCTACTTCCCGATCGTGGCGTTCATCGTGGCGACGAACTGCTCGGGGGTGATCTTCTTGAGGAAGATCTGGTCAAGGTTGGACAGCATCGCGTCGCCCTGGGCCGGGCTCAGCGCCTGGTCCCAGGAGAGGGTGAAGCTCGGCGCGTCCTTGGCGAGACCGTAAATGAAGGTCAGGAAGTCCTTGTCGGGTGAGGCTTCGAGCTTGCTTTCGATGCCGTTGATCACTGGAACGGCTCCGGAGGCAATGAGGGCATCGGTATCGGCGCCGGTGAACATGCCGTCCTTGACGTACTCGAGGGCGGCCTTCTTCTGCTCGTCGGTGGCTTTCGCGGAGATCGACCAGAAGTTGGAGGGGTTGCCCACCACGTTGGCGGGGTCGCCCTTGCCGCCCTCAACGGTGGGGAAAGTGGTGAAGCCGAGCTTGCCTCCCGTGACGAAGCTGCCGGCGTCCTTCTTCATGCCCTGGTAGATCCAGCCGCCCTGCAGGACCATTGCCGCCTTGCCCGTGTAGAGCAGGGCCTGGTCCGCGTTGCTGTCCGCGGCGATGGAGGAGAAGCCGTTCACGAAGCCGCCGGCATCCACCAGTTGCTGGATCTTGGTCAGCGCCTCGGTCACTGCGGGATCCGACCACGCGTTGGGCTTGTCCGCGGCGATGTTCGCGAAGACCTCGGGCCCGCCGATGCGCTCAACGAGGTACTCCAGCCACATCAGGTCCGGCCACTTTGACTGGCCACCGAGGGAGAACGGGGCGACTCCGGCGTCCTTGAATTTGGGCACGAGTGCCATCAGTTCGTCCCAGGTCTTCGGCGGCTGCGCGCCCACCTTGTCGAAGACTTCCTTGTTGTAGTAAAGGACCACGGGCTGGACGTTGTTGTTGGGCAGGGCGTAGGTCTTGCCGTTGATCTCGCCGTTCTTCAGGACGGAAGGAAGATAGCGGTCCTTTACCCCGGGGTTCTCCTTGACGAAGGCCGAGAGGTCCTCCACCTGGCCTGCATCGACGTACGACTTCAGGACACCCCCGCCCCAGCCGTAGATAAAGGTGGGGCCTTCGCCGGCACCGACGGCGGTGCGGACCTTGGTCTTGTAGGCATCGTTGGCGAAGAAGTCCAGTTTGATGGACTGGTCGGAGTGCGCGCTGTTCCAGGCCTCGACGGATTTCTGCAGCACTGGCTGGTTTCCGCCCGTCAGGCCCCACATGGAGGCTGTACCGTCACCGCCGGCGGTGGATCCTGCAGGGCCGCTGGAGCCACAGGCGGCCAGGCTCACGGAGAGGGCGGCTGCGGAGATTGCCATCGCGACTGAGCGCAACTTTCGAGTTGTCATCTAAACATTTCCATTCATCCATCGGGCTCGACGCTGATAGCCCGGCTCTGCCTTACAGGAGCCCGCCTGGAGTCAGGCGGCACTGCCCATGAACTGTTAGTTGAGAGGTCCACCGTAGTTTCGAAATATTTCGATAAAACTTGCGGTGTGAGATAAAACATAACGAGGAGTCGTCGATGCGTCAAGGGTCAAACAGCGCATCCGAATGGCGACGGGCCGTTGACGAACCAGTAAGAAGCCTGCAGACTGAGGTCTCGAAATCTTTCGAAAAGGGAAATTGATGTCCAGGACCGAATCTCAAGGCAAGCTGACGTTGGCGGCCGTTGCGCGGGAGGCGGGCGTTTCCACGCCGACCGTCTCCAAGGTGATCAATGGCAGGGACGACGTCTCTGCGGACACTCGTGCGAAAGTGCTGACCGCGCTCGCGCGGACCGGGTACAAGTCGCCGCTGCAGAACCGCCGGAACGTCTCGGGCCGGCAAATGGTCGAGGTGGTCATCGATAACCTGGAATCCGGCTATGCCGTAGAAGTGCTCAACGGCGTGGTGGAGTCCGCAGCCGCCTCGGACATTGAGGTGCTGCTGAATGTCACAGGCAAGCAGGGCGCCTCGACCCTGACCCCGGAGCAGCGTGCCCAGCGGATCGTCGACGAGGGCCGGTGCGGCATGATCGTCGTGACTTCAGCCTTCGGGGACGCCCAGCTGGATGCCTTTCACCGGCGGAAAATCCCCGTGGTGGTCATCGATCCCCTGAATCCGCCGCCCGGGGACGTGGTCAGTGTCGGTGCGAGCAACTGGGCAGGCGGCAAGGCGGCCACCTCACACCTGCTGGAGCTGGGGCATCGCCGGATCGCTTTTCTCGGCGGGCCCGATGCGGCCGAATGCAACCAGGCGAGGCTGCACGGCTTTATGGCGGCCATGAGGTCGGCGGGGGTGGGTGTCGAAGACGACTATGTCCTGTCGGGCCAGTTCCGGTCGGAACACGGCGCGAAAGGCATGAAGCACCTGCTTGGACTCGACCAGCCCCCAACGGCCATCTTTGCCGGCAGCGACAGCATTGCCCTGGGTGTGCTCGCCGAAGCGCGCCGGCAGGGAATCCGGGTGCCTGAGGACATGAGCCTGGTGGGCTTCGACGGCACGTACCAGGCCGAGGAGTCGGTGCCGCCGCTGACGTCGGTTTCCCAGCCGCTGCAGGAGATGGGTGCCACCGCACTGCGGTTCGTCCTGCGCCAGATGCGCGGGGAGCTGCTGGACTCGCGAAGGGTGGAGCTTGCCACCCAGCTGGTGGTCAGGGAGTCCACCGCGCCGCCCCGGCAGGACAGCGACCGGGAGCACAGCGTCATGCAGCACAGCGCCCGGAAGGGATTGGCCTCGTAAGAACAGCCCGGTAAAGCCGGGATTGTCTCGCGCCAGCTTCCGCCCGGCTGCCTCTTGCAGGTTATTCTGTGACCAGTGCCCTTCAAGCAGCCGGAGGCTTTACTTCATGCTGCTCCGGGGGGAAGAGACTGATGAGTCGTGTAGCGGAACGGGACGTCCAGCCGGAGCTTCAGCCTGGCGGCGACGCTGGCACTGAACCGGCCGGTAAGGCTGATTCGGCCGGCAAGGCTGATCTGGCCGACAGGGTGGATGCATTCTTTGGCCGCCTTGGAGAGCGCGGCCGCGTCGTTGTCCGGCAGCTGCCCCTTTCGGTGACCGTTGTGCTGGTAATTGCCGCCGCCAGGGTCTTTCACCCCGAAACGCTGGCAGATCCGCGCTTCCAGCTCGCCTTGCTGGCCCATACCTCCCTTTTCGTGCTGAGCGTGGCCGTGCCCTGGGGCAGGCTGCCGAGGGGCGCCTACGCCGTGATTCCGGCGCTGGACTGCGTGGCCATCGGCTTCACGCGGGAGGCCGGCGGCCCCAACTTCAACGTTTTGAGTCTCCTGCTGGTTTTTCCCGTCATCTGGCTGTCCGTGGACCGCAACCGGGCCGGCGTCGTCCTCGCCGTGGCCGCCACCGTCCTCAGCACTCTGGTGCCGGCAGCGGCCCTCGGCACCCCGCCCACGCAGGGGTCGATGATCCGAACGATTTTCCTGCCCCTCGTCATGGCCGCGATTGCGGTCACGGCCCACGTGGTGGCGGGCACGCTCTACCGCCAGCGCCAGATCCTGGTCAGAAAGGACGAAGCCCTGGCCGAGACGGCTGCCGAGAGCATCCGCCGGCAGCGGCTGCTGGATGCTGTGCTCTCCACAGTCAATGTGGCTGTGTGGGTCGTGGACCAGGACGGAAAGGACGTGCTGACCAACAAGGCGCTGGAGACGGACGCGGCACTGTCCCGTCTTTCAGCCAACCAGCCGCGGCTGTTCCACGCCGACCGCACTACCCCGGTGCCGCCGGAACGCTTCCCGACGGCGCGTGCCGCCGGCGGCGAGACGTTCACCGACGAGCTGTACTGGGCGGGCGAGGGTGAGGAGATGCGCGCGTACTCCGTCACGGCCCGCAGCATGGTTTCCACCAATGGAAACCATGCAGGTGCCGTGATCACCTTCGCTGAAGTCACAGCACTGATCCGTGCACTGTCGGCCAAGGACAACTTCGTGGCCACAGTCTCCCACGAGCTCCGGACCCCGCTGACGTCCATCCTCGGCTACCTCGAGCTCGTCCTCGACGAGCCCGGCCACGAGGACATCGGGGAGGAACTGAGGATCGTGCAGCGCAACGCCCACCACCTGCTGGGCCTCGTGAACGATCTGATCGCCGTTGCCTCGGAGCGGATCGAACTGACCCTGCAGGACGCTGACGTGGCCACCCTGCTGGCCGGCGTCGTGGCCTCGTCTCACGCCAAGGCCGCCGTCAATGGTGTGGAACTCGTCCTCGACGTGGAGGAGCCCCTGACGGCCCGCGTCGATCCCGTGCGGATCCGACAGGTGTTCGGCAACCTGGTGTCCAACGCAATCAAGTTTTCGCCGGACGGGGGAAGGGTCATTGCCCGTGCCCACCGGGCGAACAGCAACGTTGTCTGCTCCATTGCTGACACCGGCATGGGCATGGACGGGCAGGAACAGGAGCAGGCGTTCACCAAGTTCTTCCGGTCCGCCCGCTCCCGCGACACTGCCATCCCCGGCGCCGGCTTGGGGCTGCCAATCAGCAAGACCATCGTGGAGGGCCATGGCGGTTCCATCAGCCTGCGGAGTGCGCCGGGCAAGGGGACCACGGTGACGGTGAGCCTCCCCGTCTCCTGAGGCGGTGTCTCCTGCCGCGGAGAGCATCCGGCCCGGCCCACGTAAACTGGCAGCATGCGGTTGGTAGCGAGTGACATAGACGGAACGATCCTTGGGCACGACGGAAGAATCAGTGACCGCACCGTCCGTGCCTTCCACGCCTGCCGGAGTGCCGGCGTCGAACTCGTCTTTGTCACCGGCCGCCCGCCGCGCTGGCTGCACCCGCTCGAGGAACAACTGGGCCACACGGGTACGGTGATCTGTTCGAACGGCGCCGTGGTGTGGGACCTGGAGGCGGACAAGGTTGTCTCGGCGCAGACCATGGCCATCAACGACATTTTCGAAATCCGGCGGATCATCAAGAACGTGCGCCCCACCGCCCTCTTCGCCGCCGAAACGCTCACCGGCTTCCACCTCGAGCCCGGCTTCATCGAAAACGGCTCGAGCGAGCTGCTTTCCGAATTCACCCCTGCTCCGCTGGCCTCGACGCTCACCGCGGAAGACGCCGTCGTCAAGTTCCTGGCGATTGTCCGCGAAGGCACGGCCGACGAGTTCCTCGCGGAGGTGGGCCCCGCCGTCGGGAACCTCGCATCGGTGACGCACTCGGCGCCCACCGTCGCCATGCTGGAGCTCGCTGTGCCGGGGATCAACAAGGCCGTCACTCTGGCTGACTACGCTGCCTCGCTGGGGATCGATGCCGCGGACGTCGTGGCGTTCGGCGATATGCCGAACGACATCGAGATGCTCCGCTGGGCTGGCCACGGCTACGCCATGGCCAGCGGGCATCCGGAGGCGATCCGGGCCGCCGGCCAGCAGGCGCCGCACTTTGACGACGACGGCGTGGCCCAGATTCTCGAGGAAAAGCTCGCCGCTCTGGGCCTCCAGCTGCCGTAAGCCGGCCGTCGTCTGCCTGCCACCGAACTCCCGGCTGGCAGTCAACTTGCGTTCATGTGCGCCCCATAGGGTGTGGCCTGTTGGGTGAGTGACCGATAGGGGACATCGTGGCCAGGAAAAAGACCAAAAATGCCGCCGAGGCTCCGCTGCGTCCCGTGGAGCCGTCCGCGCACTGGTCGGCGCTGCGCGAGGGTGACCGGGTCAGCGTCCGGCTGGCGCCGGGATTTGAAACCGGCGGCCGCGTATCGGCCGTCACGCCGGACCGTACCGTGGTGTGGGTGGATCTCGACGGCGGCCGCGGCCGCACGCTGCTGCACTGCAGCGACGGCGTGGAGATCCTGCCGGCCTGAGGGTGCTCCGTTAAGCTTCGGGGATGACGGGAACGCTGCCCTACTTCTCCGGACCTGTTCCCGGATCCGGAAACCCCGTGGCCATGGCACACCGCGGATTTTCGCTGGCGGGCCTGGAGAACACCCTGGCGGCGTTCCGCGCCGCCGTCGAGCTTGGTTTTTCCCACCTGGAGACGGACGTCCACACCACGTCCGACGGCGAACTGCTCCTTTTCCACGACCGCACCCTGGGCCGGGTCACCGACGGCCATGGCAGGATCCATGACCTCACCGCGGACGAGGTGCGGCGGGTGCGGATCGGCGGGACGGAGCCCGTGCCCACGTTCGACGAACTTGTGGCCGCGTTTCCGGATGCGCGGTTCAATCTTGACGTCAAGGACTGGCACTCCGTCCCCAGCGTCGTGGCCGCGATCGAGCGCCATCAGGTCCACGACCGTGTGCTGATCGCCAGTTTCTCCGACCGCCGGCGCCGCGCGGTTGTGAAGCAGCTCAGCCGCAGGACCGCAGCCTCTGCGGGCACCTTGGCGAACGCCCTCTTCCTGGTGCTGGGACCGCTGCTGTCCGTTCCCGCGCTGGGGTCTCCGGTGAGGGCCGTCCTGCGCCGGGCCCTGCACGGCGTCGATGCCCTGCAGGTGCCGGTCCGGTACCGGGCCATTCCCGTCGTCACGCCGGGATTTGTGCGCCGGGCGCATCAGCTCGGGCTGTATGTGCACGTCTGGACCATCAACAACCCCGCCGAGATGCACCGGCTGCTCGATCTCGGCGTGGACGGGCTCGTCTCCGACCGTGCCGACCTCCTGAAGGATGTCCTACAGTCGCGCGGACAGTGGGGTTAGCTAAGTGAACTAACCGCGTCCCAGGCCGGTGCCCGGGTCCTGGTCCCCTTCGGAAGGATCGGCCCGCAGTTCCTCCGGATCCGGGTCGGGGAGTCCTGCCGCGCCGATGCCGCCGGACGTGGGCGCCCCGGCTGACTCGTCGGCGGCGTTGGAGCCTTCGCTGATGGAGGAGTGGACCTGGATGCCGTCGTCCTCAGCTCCGGGCTCAGGAACATGGGCGTCATCAGTAGGATCGGACGTCTGCGCCAGGTCCTCCATCGCGTTTTCCGCTGCCTTGCCAATGCTGTCGCCGATTCCCATCAGTTTGCTCCTTCGATACGTTCCGGCGTGGCCGGACTGTGTGGCATCTGACTGTTCCGGAATTATCAGCATGCTTACAATTAGTCCAGTGTTGCCGGACCCCGGCAGCATGAGTCCGTTACAGAAGTCCGTCGCCACACCGGCGGCCTGAATCAAGGAGGACCGCAGGAACATGAGCAGCTACCACCCCGAGTATGACCCGGCCAATCCGGACCGGGACGCCGACAACAACCGGGACGCCGCGGACAGTAATGACGACGGCGGGGACTCGGCCGCCACGCCCAACCCCGACCCCTTGAACGGCAACGTCACGGGGCTCGAACCCGGCGGAGGCGTGCCGCCCGGGGAGACGCCGCCCGCAGAAGACCAGATGAGCGGCGACCAGGGGCACGACGAATAAGCGACTATCAGAAGGAGCGTGCGATGGCTGACCGGCTGGTTGCCGACGTAATGGTGGAGCGCCTCAAAGCCTGGGGCGTCAACAGGGTCTTCGGCTACAGCGGGGACGGCATCAACGGCTTCATGGGCGCCCTGCGTCGCAGCACTGGGGAGGTCGATGGTTCCGGCGTCGAATTCGTCCAGGCCCGGCATGAGGAAACGGCAGCGTTCATGGCCGTCGGGCATGCCAAGTACACCGGCCAGGTGGGCGTGGTGACATCCACCCAGGGGCCGGGCGCGGTGCACCTCCTCAACGGGCTCTACGACGCCAAGCTGGACGGCGTGCCGGTGGTGGCCATCATCGGCCAGCAGAGCCGCAGCGTGCTCGGGTCGGCCTACATGCAGGAAATCGACCTGCTCACCCTCTTCAAGGATGTGGCGGCGCAGTTTGCGCAGATGGTCAGCACCCCGGAGCAGCTTCCCATGGTGCTGGACCGCGCCTTCCGCACGGCCCTCGAAACCCGCACCCCGTGCGTTGTGATTGTGCCGCACGATATCCAGAAGGCCCCGGCGCCCGAGCTCGGCCAGGAACACGGCATCATCGTCACCGCGCCCGAATGGCAGCCCGCCAGGGTGCTGCCCCGCGATGACGACCTGGCCCGGGCCGCCGAGGTGCTGGCAGCCGGCAGCAAGGTGGCCTTCCTGTTGGGCCAGGGTGCCAAGAATGCCCAGGCTGAGGTGATCGCCCTGGCGGAACAGCTGGACGCCGGCATCACCACCAGCCTCCTGGGAAAGCCGTACATGGATGAAACGCTGCCGTTCGCGGCCGGCACCATGGGGCACCTCGGTTCCACGGCCAGCGCCCATCTGATGGGGAACTGCGACACCCTCCTGATCATCGGCTCCAACGACCCCTGGACCGAGTTCTATCCGAAACCGGGTGCTGCCCGGGCAGTCCAGGTGGATATCGACGGCCGGAAGGTTGGCAACCGCTACCCAGTCGAGGTGGGCCTCGTGGGCGATGCCGCCGAAACCCTTGCGAGGCTCGCCGGGCTGCTGAACGGCGCAGGCGGCCAGCCGGGCGGGCAGGCAAACGCGGAGGCCCGCAAGCAGTGGCGCGCGAACGTGGAGGAGCAGGTCCGCAGCTGGCGTGCCCTCGCCGAGGAGCGCTCCCGCGTTCCGGCCAAGCCCGTCAACCCCGAGCTCGTGGTCCGCGAGCTCAGCGGCCGGCTGCCGAGCAACGCCCAGGTTAGTGTCGACGTCGGGAGCTGCGTTTACTGGTACGCCCGCCAGCTGACCCTTCCGGCGGGAGTGCCGGCGCACCTTTCCGGGACACTCGCCAGCATGGGCTGCTCGGTTCCTTACGGGATCGCGGCCAAGCTGGCCCGGCCGGACAGGCCGGTGGTCGCCCTGGCCGGCGACGGTGCCATGCAGATGGCCGGCATCGCCGAGCTGGTCACCGTGGCACACCGCTGGCGGCAGTGGTCCGACCCGCGCTTCGTGGTGTGCGTCTTCAACAACCGTGAGCTGGCCGAGGTCACGTGGGAGCAGCGGGAAACCGAGTCCGAGCCGAGGTTCCCGGACAGCCAGGAAATCCCGGACTTCCCCTACGCCGGATACGCGGAGCTGCTGGGGCTGACGGGCATCCGCGTTGAATCACCGGAGCGGCTTGCCGGAGCGTGGGACCGGGCGCTCGCGGCGGAGCGCCCGGTGGTAATCGAGGTCCTGACCGACCCGGATGTGCCCCTTCTGCCGCCGTTTCCGGCCGGGGCGGAAAAGCTGGACGACATGCGGTCAGCCCTCGCCGAAGAAGGCGGATCCGGGGAGGGCGCGGCGGCATTGCTGGACGCCTATGCAGGTCAGGAGGAGTCCCGCAGCTGACCGCATGACGGAACGGGCAAGCGCATTCCCGTGTGGGAATGGCAGGATAGGGGCATGCGTATCCTCATCGCCCCTGACAAGTTCAAGGGATCCCTCACCGCCGTCGAAGCCGCCGCCGCCATCGCCGAGGGCGCGCTCCGCGTCTACCCGGACGCCGTGACCACCCAGTTCCCGGTGGCCGACGGCGGCGAAGGGACCCTGGAAGCCGCCGTCGCCGCCGGCTACGAGGAGCGGATCAACGCCGTCGTTGGTCCCATCCTGGCCCCGATCGGTGCCGCCTGGGCGCTTCGGAAGGACGGGTCCGGCGCCACCACCGCAGTCATCGAGACGGCACAGGCTTCCGGCCTGGCCCACATGGAGCCGACGCCGGAGAATTCCCTGCGGGCGCACAGCTACGGCTGCGGGCAACTCATCGCCGCTGCCCTCGACGCCGGCGCCACCGAAATCGTGCTGGGCGTCGGCGGCTCTGCCATGACCGATGGCGGCAGCGGCGCCCTGCGCGCGCTGGGCCTCAAGCCGCTCGACGCCGCCGGGAACGTGGTGCCGCTGGGCGGCGGCTCACTGGCCGACGCGGTTTCCCTGGACGTCACTGGGCTGGATCCGCGGCTCTCCGCCGTTCAGTTCCGGATCGCCGTCGACGTCCAAAGCCCGCTGTACGGACCCGCTGGCGCCGCGCACGTCTTCGGCCGCCAGAAGGGCGCCGACGACGATGCGATGGAGAAGCTCGACGCCGGCCTGCGCAACTGGGCATCCCTCCTCCGGGAGGCGACGGGCCGGGACGTCAACGTCCAGGGCGCCGGCGCCGCCGGCGGCTTCCCGGCGTCGTTCCTCGCCTTCACCCAGGCCACGCTGGAAGGCGGCTTCGCGCTGGTCGCCGGACTGACGGGGCTGGCCGAGAAGCTTGCCGACGCCGACCTGGTGATCACCGGCGAGGGCTCCATGGACTCGCAGTCGCTCACCGGCAAGGCGCCGATCGCGCTCGCCGAGGCCGCATGGGAGCGCGGCATCCCCGTGGTCGCGGTGGCCGGGCGGATCCTGGTCACACCGGAGGAGCTGGCCGAACACGGCGTGGTGGCTGCGGCGCAGCTGCTGGACGTCGCACCCAGCCCGCAGGAGGCAATCTCCGACGCCGGCAAATACCTCGCGTGGGCCACGCGCCAGGTGCTGGAAGGGGCCTGAGCGCCCGCTCAGACTCCTTCCTTCTTGGCCTGCCGGTGCAGGTGCATGGGAATGTACACCAGGAGGATGGCCAGTACCGCGAACAGAATGCCACCGGCGATCAAGCCCACCCTGCGCCCGGCCGTTACGTCGAACACCAGCGCGGCTGTTCCCACGCTGAGGGCGGCCACCCCGCCGAGGGCGATCTTGGTGATGTTGTCGGCGCTGGCCACGAGGGTTGCCTTGAGCCGCTTCCGGAACAGGCGGCGGTGGACGCTCACCGGCAGGAGGATGAACGCAGTGGTCAGCGCGGCAAGGGCCACATTCACGAGGTAGAGCGTGATTTGGAAGTCATCGAGGGTCTCAAAGCGCTGCTGGAACGGCAGTGTCAGCAGGAAGCCGGCAAGGATCTGGACGCCCGTCTGCAGGACCCGCAGCTCCTGGATCAGTTCCATCCAGTTCCGGTCCAGTTGCTCTTCGCGGGTCTCGTTCCGGCCGCTGCCGGCCGGGGCGTCCGGATCGGTCATGAAGCCTCCTCTGTCTGGCCTGCAGCGTGCGCACTTGCCTCAAACCTAGGCTCAAGTCTGCCCTAATTCAACAAATGCTAAGTTTACTGACTAGCTTTGCCTCAGGTGGTGGACTTGCTCCTCAAACCTGCGTTAGGTTCGAACAACCGGCAGCCCGAATTCCCCACCAAGCAGGAGGAACAGATGAGCCAGGACAACCAGCACGCAGCCCCTGAAGAGGAAGTGGGAGGCTACGGCACCCCCACCGTAGAACAGGAAGCCGGCGGCCAGCAGTTCGCCCAGCCGCGGGAAGAGGAAGACTTCGACGCGGCGGGCCTGAACCAGAACAGCCCGGAGGGAGAGACCTTCCAGACCGGCACGCCGAACCTCAGCCACTTCGCCGAGGAGGACCAGGACAGCTCGGGCGAGCCCGGGGCAGGACGCTTCGGCGGAACGGACGAGCAGCTGCACGCCGAGAGTGAGAGCACGGTGGCGGGCTTTGATCCGGTCCCCGGTGAGTCGCCGGTGCCGCGTGATCCGGACGCCTCACCGGGCGCGGGCGCCGAGGACGGGGACACTGCCGTGCCCTCGGCGGATGCCGAAATCGACGAGGGCAACGCTGACGAATCGGGCGCCGGGCAGTTTTCCTCGGAGCCGGACCAGGAGGCTGCGGGCATTCCGGACGGCAGCGGAAACGACCTGCCGAAGGAAAAGTCACCCAACGACGACGACGAAACGTTCGACGCCGGATAAACCCGCCCCGTCTGCTGCATTTTTGCACCACTTTGAAACCGGCGAGGCCGCGGCACCCTACCTCGAAACAGGGCGCCGCGGCCTTGCTGTTCGGGCCCAAGCCGCGAAAGTGGAGCAGAATTGCTAGCGCTTCTTGGGTTGCCTCTTTGCTGCGGCGTTGATGGCGGCCTTGGCGGCGGGCGGCAGGCCCTGCTGCTCCGTCTCCGGCTCGGCAGCAGTGCCCCGTGCCTTCGCGATGGCCCGCATGCCGTGGTAAATCACCAAGGCTGCGGCGGACCCGAGCGCGATGCCCGTGAACTTCAGGTCCCCGACGGTCCACGTGTAGTCCGCGATGCCGATGATAAGGGAGACGGCGGCCGTGGTCAGATTGACCGGGTTCGAAAAGTTGACCTTGTTCTGGACCCAGATCTTCACGCCGAGGACGCCGATCATGCCGTACAGCATGGTGGCGGCGCCGCCCAGCACGCCGGGCGGGACGGTGGCCACCAGTTCGCCGAACTTCGGGGAGAAGCTCAGCAGGATGGCGAAGATGCCGGCCACCCAGTAGGCGGCCGTGGAATAGACCTTGGTGGCGGCCATGACGCCGATGTTTTCCGCATAGGTGGTGGTGCCGGAGCCGCCGCCAAAGCCGGCGAGCACCGTGGCGGCGCCGTCGGCCATCAGGGCGCGACCGGAGACGCCGTCGAGGTTCTGGCCGGTCATGGCGGACACGGATTTCACGTGGCCGATGTTCTCAGCCACGAGGACCAGGACCACGGGAACGAACAGGCCCACCACGCCGAGGTGGAACTCAGGGGTCTGGAACTGGGGGAGGCCCACCCAGGCGGCGGCATCCATCTTGGAGTAGTCCACCTCGCCCCGGAGCATGGCCACGAGATAGCCCACCACCACGCCCACCAGGATGCTGAGGCGGCCAAAAATCCCGCGGAACAGCACACTCACCGCGATGATGGTCACCAGCGTCGCCAATGCGGTCACGGGGGCGGCGTCAAAGTTGTTCTTGGCTGCGGGCGCCAGGTTGAGCCCGATCAAGGCCACGATGGCGCCGGTGACAATCGGAGGCATCAGCCGGTTGATCCAGCCGGCGCCGAACTTCTGCACGATTGCACCGACGATGGCCAGGGCAGCGCCGGCCAGCACCACGCCGCCGAGCGCCCCGGGGATCCCAAACTGCTGCTGGGACGCCGTGATGGGTGCTATGAACGCAAAGCTCGAGCCAAGGTAGCTGGGAACGCGGCCCTGGGTGATCACGAGGAACAAAAGCGTGCCGATGCCGGAGAAGAAGAGGGTGGTGGCCGGCGGCATGCCGGTGATGATCGGCACCAGGAAGGTGGCTCCGAACATGGCCACAACGTGCTGCATCCCCACGCCGATGGTCAGCGGCCACGCGAGCCGTTCGCCGGGAGCCACCACCTCGCCCGGACGGACTGCCTTGCCGTTGCCGTGCAGCTTCCATTTGAATCCGAGCATGCTCATTGGCGGGGCCTTTCGGAGGGGAGTTTGCCCGCTCGCCGGGCTGGATCTTCAGGAGCAAGGATACCCCGCCGGACGCGGGCGCGAGAGGGCTTCCGGCCTGGGGCGTGTGCAGCACCGTTCAGCAAGGAAAGGACGCCGGTGTGTCAAACGTCACGCTGCCTATTTGGCTGTACGGGGAAGAGCGTGCCGCTAAATCCGGTTGGACCCAACGAAAGCAATCAGAACTGCCCGACGCCGCCCGCAGGGACGTCGGCCTAGTGAAAGGGGCGCGAATGACAATCGCCCATGAAGAAGCAGTGATCGATTCCGCCGCAGTGGATGCCATCTTCGCCGAAGCCCGCACCGCCAACGCGTTCACCGGCGAGGTCAGCGAGCAGCAGGCCCGCGCCATCTACGAGCTGACCAAGTTCGGCCCCACGGCCTTCAACTCCCAGCCGCTGCGCGTCACCTACGTACGCTCGGAGGAGGCCCGCGCCAAGCTGGTGCCCACGCTGTCCTCGGGCAACCGGGCCAAGACGGCCTCCGCACCCCTCGTGGCGATCCTCAGCTACGACACCGCCTGGCAGGAACAGTGGGACAGCTTCCTCCCCGGCTACAACGCCCCCAAGGCCATGTACGACGCTTCCCCGGACCTGGCCACCTCCACGGGCAACAACAACGCCCACCTGCAGGCCGGCTACTTCATCCTGGCCGTCCGCTCGCTCGGCTTCGCCGCCGGTCCGATGACCGGCGCGGATTTCGCCGCCATCGACGCCGAGTTCTTCCCGGCAGGCGACCAGAAGAGCTTCCTGGTGGTCAACATCGGCCAGCCCGGCCCCGAGGCCTGGGGTGCAGCGAAGCCCAAGTTCGCTTACGACGACGTGGTCCGCACGGTCTGATCGCCGCGCAAAAGCCCGGGGCTTATTGGGCTCCGGACGCGGAATGCCTCCGGCAATATGGGGGACATTCCGGAGGCATTCGGGACAGTATTTTTGCAGTTCAGAACTGCAAGGCATGCATCCGGGCCAATTCCAATAGTAGTCCTGTTTGGACCTGTTGAGCCGGTCCGTCCGGCCGCAGATGCGCCTGCACAGCAGCAAGAAAGCGCCGGATAACTGATGCCATCCGGCGCTTTCCGGTTCCGGGTTCAACCCAGCTGAGTCCTAGGAAATGACCCCGTCCACCAGCGCCTTGGCTTCGGCCTGGACCTGCTTGAGGTGGTCGGCGCCCTTGAAGGACTCGGCATAGATCTTGTAGACGTCCTCGGTGCCGGAGGGGCGGGCCGCGAACCATGCGTTCTCGGTGACCACCTTCAGGCCGCCGATGGAGGCGCCGTTGCCCGGCGCCTTGGTCAGCTTTGCCGTGATCGTCTCGCCGGCCAGTTCGGTGGCAGTGACATCCTCCGGTGACAGTTTGCCGAGTGCCGCCTTCTGGTCCCGGGTTGCGGCGGCGTCGATCCGTGCGTAGACCGGGGCGCCGAACTGGTCCGTGAGGCCCTTGTAGAGCTGGGACGGCGACTTGCCGGTCACAGCGGTGATCTCCGAGGCCAGAAGGGCCAGCAGGATGCCGTCCTTGTCCGTGGTCCAGACGCTGCCGTCGCGCTTGTTGAACGAGGCGCCGGCCGATTCCTCGCCGCCGAACGCGCCTTCGCCGGAGAGCAGGCCGGGGACGAACCACTTGAAGCCCACGGGCACCTCCACCAGCTTGCGGCCCAGCCCGCCCGCCACGCGGTCGATGATCGAGGAGGACACGAGGGTCTTGCCCACCACGGAGTTCGGGTTCCAGCCGCTGCGGTTGCGGTACAGGTAGTCGATGGCAACCGCGAGGTAGTGGTTGGGGTTCATCAGGCCGCCGTCAGGAGTAACGATGCCGTGCCTGTCGGCGTCGGCGTCATTTCCGGTGGCGACGTCGTAGGCGGCGGACCCGTCCGCACCAACAGACATCCGGTTGATGAGCGAGGCCATGGCCGACGGGGAGGAGCAGTCCATTCGGATCTTCTCGTCCCAGTCCAGGGTCATGAAGGCCCACTGCGGGTCCACCGTGGGGTTGACTACCGTGAGGTTCAGCTGGTGGCGTTCCCCGATTTCACCCCAGTAGTCCACGGACGCGCCGCCCATGGGGTCGGCCCCGATCCGCACACCGGCGTTGCGGATGGCGTCCAGGTCCAGGACGGAGGGCAGGTCGTCCACATAGCTGCTGAGGAAGTCGAACTTTCCGGTGGTTTCGGCCTCGAGGGCCTGGGCCAGCGGAATCCGCTTCACGCCGCGGAGCCCGTTCTCCAGCAGTTCGTTGGCCCGGTTGGCGATCCAGCCCGTCGCATCGGTGTCGGCCGGGCCGCCGTGCGGGGGGTTGTACTTGAAGCCGCCGTCGGCCGGCGGGTTGTGGCTGGGGGTGACAACAATGCCGTCGGCCTGCGGGGCCCCGGCAGGGGCGTTGCGGTTGTAGGTGAGGATGGCGTGGCTCAGTGCCGGGGTGGGCGTGTAGCCGTGCCGCGCGTCGATGAGGACGTTTACGCCATTTGCGGCCAGCACCTCGAGGGCGGAGTTCTGCGCCGGTTCGCTCAGTCCGTGGGTGTCCTTGGCCAGGAACAGCGGGCCGGTGATGCCCTGTCCGGCGCGGTACTCCACGATCGCCTGCGTGATCGCCACGATATGCCCTTCATTGAAGGACGCTTTCAGGCTTGATCCGCGGTGCCCGGAGGTTCCGAAGGCCACGCGCTGGCCGGGGTCCCCCAGGTCAGGCTTGACGTCGTAGTACGCGTCGAGCAGTGCGGTCAGGTCAACAAGGTCTTGGGGTTGGGCAACTGTGCCCGCTCGGCTAGCCATGGCACCAGCATGCCAGACGACGGCGAACGGCAACACGAAGTGTCCGGAATCCGGCCCCTGTGACGCGGAATGTCACCAATTCTTCCGGACTACTTGCATTTATCCGCGATAAAAAACTGAGTAGTGCTGAAAAGTACTTATATACCCGCCCCTGAAGGGGCTGTTACGTTCAAACGGCAGGAACGGCTGGTGCCATGTACGACGCCGGGTGTCCGGACCAGCGGAAACGTCCCGGAAGCCTGTGGCTGAATTTCAGCCGTGCCATCCGCTGGCAGGTAATTCGGCCCGTTTGGGCCGGCAATTTGTCCGGCCTTTCGGGCCGGGACATTTACAGCCGGGATTTGGTTCGTTGAATCGGGCCGGTCATTTGGAAGACGAGCGAGCAATGCAGAGGTGAACAATGGGGGCTGGAGATGCAGCATTCGAACGGACGAGGCTCGCCTCCGAACGGATCGCGCGGCTGAAGCGTGACCTCGCCCCCACCGGCCCCGTTGGTACGGGTCCTGCCGGTGCCGGCCTTGTAGGTGCGGAGCAAAGCCATCTCGTGGCCGAAAGGCTTGCCCAGCTGGGGCCGTACGGCTGGTTCCTCCTGCACGACGTCCATTGGCCCGGCCGCCCGCTGGCCCGGCTGGAGCATGTCCTGGTGGGACCCGGTGGTGTGGTGGTGGTCAGTGCCAAGAACTGGTCCGGGGATGTCGACGTCGTGGATGGCGCGCTCCGGCAGAACGGCCATGACCGGTTCCCGGCGGTGGAGACGGCGCTGGCGCAGGCCGCCGCCGTGGCCGCGGTCCTGCCGGCGCCGTGGCGGAGGCTGGTCCGGTCCCTGATCTGCCTGACGGCACAGCCGGACATGCAGGGCACCACCGGTTCGGGCATCGAGGTGCGGGGGATCGACTGCGTTGCTTCCGCCGTGACCGACCTGCCGGACGTGCTGGATGCACCTTCGGTCCTCAGGCTCTACGCGCAGCTGGGGCAGCTCCTTACCCGTCCGCAGGCGCCGGAGGCCGGCACTGTCCGGAACCCCGCGTACCGCCCGGCCGGGGGCCGCTCGGCCACACCCCGCCCGGCCACACCCCGCCCGGGCCGCGGGCGTCCTGTTCCACCGCACTACCTGTCCGGCGGGGAGCGGCGGCCGGGGACCGTGCTGCGGGTGGTGGGAAGGTCGCTCGTCGCGGGCCTCGTTTCCGCGGCACTGCTGGCGCCGCCCCTGTGGCTTTTGTGGGAGCTGCTCCCCAAGTGACCGGGCTTTCTCAAACGATCAGGCTTCCCAAGTCCTCAGGCCTCCCGAGCCATTGCGGTGGCGCCGGCGGTAATGTTCTGTTGAGGACCAAATGAGGGGAATTCCATGACAGAGCAGCGTCCCGGGTCCGGCGACGAGCAGGCACCGGACACCCACCAGCAATCGCCGTATAGCACCCAGGGCCCGGACATCCCGGCCCCGCCACTGTACGATCCGCCGCTGTATGCCCCGCCCGGCCAGCAGTACGGCGGCCAGCAGTATGGCGGCGGCCAGTATGGCGACGCCGGCCAGCAGCACAGCCAGCCGGCCAGCCCCTATGGCCAGCAGTACGGCTACCAGTACGGCCAGCAATACTCCAGCCCGTACGGCCAGCCGTCGTATTACGGCGCGGCACCCCAGCCCAAGGGCCTGAGCATCGCCAGCATGTGCTGCGGCATCGCCGTCTACCTGGGCTTCGGGGTCTTCATCCTGCCGCAGCTGGCCGCCGTGATCCTGGGCCATCTGGCGCTGCGCCGTGAACCGTCAGGCCGCGGCTTCGCCATTGCCGGCCTGGTGATGGGGTATCTCGGCCTGGTCCTGACCGTCCTCGCGATCGTGGGGCTCACCATCCTGGCCAGCGTCGCCAGCACGTCCAGCACCATCTGACCGGCTGGTACCCCCAACTCAGAACCCCAGCTGGGCTGCCACCTGCAGGAGCAGCGCCTCCGAGCCGGGCCGGCCAATCAGCTGGATGCCCATCGGAAGCCCAGCTCCCGGGCGGCCCCCGGTCCAGTGCACGGGGATGCTGACGGCCGGCAGGCCGCACACGTTGACCATGGACGACCACGGTGCGAATTCGCACTGCCTGCGGTAGTCGCCGTCGGCGTCGCCCGCCCATTCCGGTGACGGCCACCGGCCGTCACCGTGGCCCGACCCGGAGAACCAGCCCACCGGACGCGGTGTCTGGGCCAGCGCCGGCGTCAGGATCAAGTCCCAGGCTGAGTACTGCGCCAGCGTGTCGCGCTCGAATTGCCGCAGGAACGCCAGGCATTCGTTGAGTTTGGCGGCGCTCCGCTGCTGCGCCCGCCGCCGGAAGGTCCGCGTCAGCGGCGTCAGCAGCGCCTCGCGGTGCGGTGCGATCCGGGCCGCACCCACCCCGGCCGTCCAGGCAGTGGTGAACGCGTCGGGGTAACGGTTGTCGTACCGGATCTCAGCCTCGACGACGTCGTGCCCGGCACCTGTCAGCAGCCGGATGCCGGCGTTCAGCGCATCCAGTGCCTCCGGATCGGGGGTGAACGGGAAGATCCCGCCCCACGGGCTGTCCAGGCTGACGCCGATCCGCAGCGGAGCAGGAGCCCGGCTTACGGCATTCAGGTAGCCCACTCCGTCTGCGCTTCCCGCGCTGTCCGTGGCCGCGTCGGCGGGGGCCATGACATCCAGCAGCAGCGCGGCGTCGGCCGCGGAACGCGCCAGCGGCCCGGCCACCACCAGGCCGGCGGGATCCCCGCTGCTTTCACCCGCCGGGACCACGCCCCGGCCGGGTTTCAGGCCCAGCAGCCCGCATGCCGCCGCCGGAATCCGGATCGACCCGCCGCCGTCGGTTCCGGGCGCAAACGGCACCAGCCCAGCCGCCACGGCAGCGGCACTGCCGCCGGAGGAACCGCCCGAGCTCCGGCTCAGGGCGTAGGGATTGCGCGACGGCGGTGCGATGCGGTTTTCGCTGTAGGCCGTGAGCCCGAATTCGGGTACCTGGGTCTTACCGAGCGAAATGGCGCCTGCACCCCTGAGCGCCGCCGCGAGGGCGCCGTCGGCCGGTGCCGGACGCCGGTCCAGCGCTGCGCTGCCGTGGGTGGTGATTACGCCGGCAACATCGGTGAGGTCCTTGAACGCCACCGGCATCCCGTGCAACGGCGGGAGCGGCTGGTCCGGGCGGCGCCGGGCGAACAGGGCGTCTGCTGCGGCGGCCTCGGCCATCGCCCGTGGTCCGGTGACGGTGATCAAGGCGCCGAGCCTCGGGTTCGATTCCTCGATCCGCGCCAGGTAATGCTCCGTGACCTCGCGCGCGGAGAGTTCTCCGGAATGAAGCGCTGCCCTGAGCTGGACGGCCGGCATGCGGTGGATGTCTGCCAGGCGGGATGGGGCGGACACTGTGCTCCTTTGCTGTGCTCCCTTTTGAGCGGCTCGCGGGCTTCGGACCAGCGTAACCTGTGCCGGCCGGCGGGTGCGGGGGCAGTGCTGGCGATACGCTGGAGCTGAGAGCTTGAGGCCAAGGAGAGGACTCCCATGAGCGACTTCGATACCGTCACTGTGAAGGACGTCCCCGCGGACGCCACCATTCTGGACGTGCGGGAGGACTACGAATGGGTAGCCGGGCACGCTGAAGGCGCCCTGCACATCCCGATGGACCAGCTGCCCGGACGCCTGGACGACCTCGACCCGGACGAGGACCTGTATGTGATCTGCCGGACCGGCGGGCGCTCCTTCCGCGCAGCGCACTGGCTGGTGGGCCAGGGCTACTCGGCCGTGAACGTGGCCGGCGGCATGGACCAGTGGCTGGAATCGGGCAAGCCGCTGGTGTCCGACAACGGCCTCAAGCCCGTGGTTCTGTAGGCCGCATTAGCCCGGCCGCATTCGCTCGGCCCGGCCCGCCGTCGTCCTTCCCGTCCTATCCCCGCAAAGGAATATCCATGCCCGCCGCCCGCCGCACTTACACCTTCCTCGGCCCCGAGGGCACGTTTACGGAGGCGGCGCTTCTGCAGGTTCCTGATGCTGCCGAAGCCGTGCGCATCCCGTCCTCCAACGTCAACGCGGCGCTGGACAGGGTGCGGGACGGGTCGGTGGACGCCGCCATGGTGCCTATCGAGAACTCGGTGGAGGGCGGCGTCACGGCCACCCTGGACGCGATTGCCACGGGACAGGAGCTGCGGATCATCCGCGAAGCCCTGGTGCCCATCAGCTTCGTGCTGGTGGCGCGGCCCGGCGTCGGGCTTTCCCAGATCCGGCGGATCTCTACGCACGGGCACGCCTGGGCGCAGTGCCGGCTGTGGGTGGACCAACATATTCCCGGTGCAGAATACATTCCCGGTTCGTCCACAGCCGCTGCTGCAATGGGCCTGCTGGAGGACGACGCGCACTACGACGCCGCCATCTGCGCGCCGATAGTCGCCGCGGAGCAACCCGGGCTGAACGTGCTGGCCGAGAACATCGGTGACAATCCCGGCGCCGTGACGCGATTCATTCTCGTCAGCCGTCCGGGTGTCCTGCCGGCCCGGACCGGTGCGGACAAGACGACGGTGGTGGTGCCCCTTCCTGAGGACCGGCCGGGCGCCCTGATGGAAATCCTGGACCAGTTCGCCACCCGCGGCGTGAACCTGAGCCGCATCGAATCCCGGCCCACCGGGCAGTACCTGGGCCACTACTTCTTCAGCATCGACGCCGACGGCCACGTTGGCGACGCGCGGGTGGCCGACGCACTCGCCGGCCTGCACCGCATCAGTCCTGCCACGCGGTTCCTTGGCTCCTACGGCCGTGCCGATGCGCAGGCCCCCGTGGTACGGGAGCACACGACTGACGAGGCATTCCAGGCGGCGCATGCATGGGTCAAAGGGATACTCGCCAGCGACTCCCTGGGCTCGGAGACGCCGGTGGAAGCTTCGCCGTCAGCGTAGATAAATGCCCTGCGGGGCACTTCCCTGCCCCTGTTGCTGTGCGTATGCTTGCATGATCAACAAAGGGATGGCCCCAACGAAAGGAGTGGGTCATGTCGGACAAGAATGACAATGACGGCCAGGGAATGATCGTCAATCCCAAGCCCACAGCCGAGAACCAGGACTGGGACGGGGACGAGGCCGACCGTGCGGACCGCCTGCGTTTCGAAGAGGAGCAGGCCATGATCCGCGAACAGTCCGAAGCCAGGGCAGCCGCCAAGGCCGCTGCCGAGTCCGCCAAGCACGCCCAGTCAGCCTAGCCAAACTGCCCTGACGTTCTACGGGACGCGCGCGGTTTCTTCCCTGACGCGCACCAGCAGCGACCTCGGCTCCACCTGAACTGTCACCTTCGTGGCGTCGCCGGACGTGTCGCCGTCGAGCTGGGTGGGCATCGGTTCGGGGCACTTGATCACCACCTTGCCGGAGCGGTACACGCTCATGACGGGCAGGTGCCGCTTGTGCTTGAACAGGATCTTGGCATACATCGCCAGCCAGCCCACGGCGCTGCGGGGGCTCATGACCACCACGTCCAGCATCCCGTCGTCGATCATGGCCTGCGGGATAAAGTCGATGCCGCCCGGAACCAGCCCGCAGTTGGCAAAGAGGATGCTGCGGATCTTCCGCGACTGGTCAGGCTGGTCATCCAGTGAGATGGCCACCTTCTTCCGGCGCCCGGGAAGGTGACGGACGCCGGCCTCCGTGTAGGCCAGCCATCCGACGGCGCGCTTGAGGTCAGCGTTCGTGTCACCCACCACCTCGGCGTCCATGCCGATGCCGGCGATAACGAGGAACGAGTGGCTTGAGGAGTGCCCGGTGAGCGAGTTCTCGATCTTCATTCGGGCTGTGTCGATGAACCGCTGGTGGCCGAAGAGCGCGGTCTGGATGTTGCCGTACAGGTCGTAGACGTCCAGGTCCACGTTGCGGGCCAGCAGATTGCCGGTGCCCAGCGGGACCAGGCCCATCGCCACCCCGGTGTGCGCCAGGGCCTCGGCCGCCACGCGCACCGTACCGTCGCCGCCGCCCACCAGGACGACGTCGGCTCCGTACTCCAGCGCCGCCCGGACCTGGGAATGTCCCGGGTCCTCCGGCGTCGTTTCAAAGAACCGCGGCTCCTCCCAGCCGGCGGCCAAGCAGGCACGCTGGATGGTGGCACGGGCTTCATCGGCCTTGGCCTTGACGGGGTTGAGGATGACGGCGACGCGCTGGCGTTCCAGGCCGTGTTCGTGGGCCTCTTCGCGCACGGCGCTGCGGATGTGCAGGGCCTTCAGCCTGCGCACGCCCCACCAGCTGGAGACGGCGAAAGCCAGGGCTGCAGCGATCAGGACGTAAAGAAGCAGGTCGCTCATGGTGCTCCAACACTATCCCGCCCGGAGTGTCCCGCAGATTCGATACCCTTGTCTGGTGATCGACGTAAAAGACCTCAGCGAAAATCCGGACAAGTTCCGCGCCAGCCAGCGCGCCCGCGGTGCGGACGAAACCCTGGTGGACGCGATCATCGACGCCGACGCTGCCCGCCGTGCGGCGCTGATCGGCTTTGAAAACCTCCGCGCCGAACAGAACGTGTTCGGCAAGAAGGTGGCCCAGGCCAAGGGCGAGGAAAAGCAGGCGCTGCTCGCCGAGGTCCGCGAACTGGCGGGTGCGGTGAAGGCCGCCTCGGCGGAGGCCGACGCCGCCCAGGCAAAGCAGGAAGAACTGCTGCGCACCATCCCCAACCTCATTGAAGACGGCGTGCCGGCAGGCGGCGAGGACGACTATGTCGTGGTCAAGACCGTGGGCGCGCCGCGTGAATTCCCCGACTTCGAACCGCGGGACCACCTCGAAATCGGCGAGCTGATCGGCGCGATCGACATGGAGCGTGGGGCCAAGGTCTCCGGTGCGCGTTTCTATTTCCTCCGCGGCGTGGGTGCCCGGCTGGAAATGGCCCTGCTGCAGATGGCCATGGAGCAAGCCATCGAGGCCGGCTTCATCCCCATGATCACCCCCACGCTGGTCCGTCCGGAGACCATGCAGGGCACCGGGTTTGATGTAAAGCACGACGCCGAAATCTACCGACTCGCCGAGGACGACCTTTACCTTGTGGGCACCTCGGAGGTGCCGCTTGCCGGGTACCACGCGGACGAGATCCTGGACCTCTCCGCCGGCCCCATCCGTTTTGCCGGCCAGAGCTCCTGCTACCGCCGCGAGGCCGGCTCGCACGGCAAGGACACCCGCGGGATTATCCGGGTCCACCAGTTCAACAAGGTGGAAATGTTCATCTACACCACGGTGGAAGAGGCCGCGGCCGAACATGAGCGCCTGCTGGCCTGGGAAGAGCAGATGCTGGCCAAGTGCGAGCTTCCGTACCGCGTGATCGACACCGCCGCGGGCGACCTCGGCATGTCCGCGGCCCGCAAGTTCGACTGCGAAGCCTGGGTCCCCACGCAGGGTGCTTACCGCGAGCTGACCTCGACGTCCAACTGCACCACCTTCCAGGCCCGCCGCCTGAACATCCGTGAGCGTGTGTTCACCGAGGACGGCAGCCCCAAGGGCACCCGTGCTGTGGCCACGCTCAACGGCACGCTGGCAACCACGCGCTGGATCGTGGCCCTGCTGGAGCACCACCAGAACGCTGACGGCTCGGTCAACGTGCCCGCGGCCCTGCAGAAGTACCTCGGCGGGCTCCAGGTTCTTCCCGTTCTCTAAGCGGATTCTGCACAGCGGGTAAATACTCACACCGGGGACAACCTGTGAGTATTTACCCGCTGTTCACGCCCTGCTGTGCTCTGCGTCCTAGTGGGTGTCAGGGGCGTCTGCTCTACTAGGAAGCATGACTACACTGACTGAATCCTCAGCCGCCGGCATCGAAGACCGGCGAGACGCACAACAGAAGCTCATGATCGCCCTGGACGTGGACGGCACCCTCGTGGACCACGACGGCCACATGTCCGCTCCGGTCCGCGACGCCGCACAGGCCGTGGTGGCAGCCGGGCACGAGGTCCTGATCGCCACCGGACGTTCGCTCAACGCCACGCTCCCCATCATCGAACAGATCGGCCTGGACCGCGGCTACGCGGTCTGCTGCAACGGCGGCGTGACACTTCGCCTCGACCCGGGCCTGCCCAACGGCTACGACATCATCCACAAGGCCACCTTCGATCCCGGTCCCGCGCTCCGCGCCCTCCGTAAGCGCCTGCCAGCAGCCAAATACGCGCTGGAGGACGAGGACGGCAACTTCCTCTCCACCGAGCGCTTCCAGGACGCGAGCTTCGGCGTCGAGGCCATCGGTGTGGATTTCCAGACCATGCTCGAGGCCACGGCCGTCCGTGTCGTCGTCTTCAGCGCGGAGAACACGCCCGAGGAGTTCAACGAAGCCATCGGGCACATCGGCCTTGCCGGGGTGACCTATTCGGTCGGCTGGACCGCATGGCTGGACATCGCCGCGGCCGGCGTCACCAAGGCCAGCGCCCTGGAGAACCTCCGCGGCCTCCTCGGTGTTGATCCCGCCGCCACGGTTGCCATCGGCGACGGCCGCAACGACATCGAGATGCTCGGCTGGGCGGGCCGCGGCGTGGCCATGGGACAGGCTCCGGAGGAAGTGGTGGCCGCCGCGGACGAGGTCACCAAGTCGGTATACGACGACGGCGCCGCCCACGTGCTCCGCGGCCTCCTGTAGCGGGCGCCCCAGTTTAAGAGGCGCCCTAACGCACGTCGAGAATCAGCGCGAGCAGCCTGGCCGCCGCCGGCCGGGCTGCGTGCTCCTCGTTCCACTGCGACCTCGCCACAGCCTTGCTGACGGCCTGCGAGGTGATGCCGAGCTCGGCGGCAACGGTTTTCTGCTGGCCTCGCACCCCGGGGGTCATCAGGTCAAGCACGCGCCACTCGGCCTCGCTCCTGTCCCTGACGATGTAGCCCAGCAGGCGGAGCACCGACTCGGACTCGGCTGCCACGTCCGCCAGGGGACCCTCCACGGCCACGGGGATGCGCTCTTTGCTGTTGCGGAGGCGGTCCACGGCACGGCGGGCGTAGATGAGGCCGTGCCCGCTGGCGTCCTTGATCTGGTTGGGCAGCGGCTCGTTCACCGGGCCTACGCCGATCCCCACGTACCAGCTTCCGCAGCGGAGCGCGATCAGGGCCGCATCCACCGCCTGGTGCGGGCAATCCACGATGCCCTGCACCTCGTCCTCGACGGAGCGGTCAAAGTCCAGTCGCGCCGGGATATGTCGTAGGTCCTTGAGGAGATGCGGGACCCGGTCGCCGTCGCGCCGGCTGTCTGTTTGATTGATAGTCAGCGTGAACATGGTGGACATCAGACTACCCGGTGCCCACGTCGAGGCAAGCTGGGAGCCTACGGCACGTTACGGATCTCACTCCTGGCCCGAACTGGCAGCTGATGCCCTCAAAACCCGGATTTGAGGGCATCAGCTGCCAGTTCGCGCATTAAAGAACGACGGCGGTAGGTGGGGTTCTTGGCGAACCCCACCTACCTCCCCACCGCCTCCCTAACCTCGCTTCGCTCGGCAAGGGAACCCTGGCGGCGTGGGCCCAGTCGTGCTTGCTAGTGTGCTGCGGGCACGTAACGCTTGATGGAAGCCTCGAGTTCGGCTTCGGCAGCTGCGCGGTCGGCCCAGCCCTCGGCCTTGACCCACTTGCCGGGCTCCAGGTCCTTGTAGCGGGTGAAGAAGTGCTCGATTTCCTTGATCAGGAATTCGTTGACGTCGCTGACTTCCTGGATGTGGTCGAACCGCGGGTCGGCCGGAACGCAGAGGACCTTGGCGTCTCCGCCGCCGTCGTCGGTCATGTTGAAGACGCCGATCGGACGGGCCTCAACGATGACGCCCGGGTGCAGATCGAAGTCCTGCAGGAGCACCAGTGCGTCCAGCGGGTCGCCGTCTTCGCCGAGGGTGTTCTCGAAGAAGCCGTAGTGGGTGGGGTACTGCATGGAAGTGAAGAGGACACGGTCCAGGCGGACCCGGCCGGTCTCATGGTCGACTTCGTACTTAACGCGCGATCCCTTGGGGATCTCGATGGTCACGTCATGCTTCATGGAATGCTCCTCGACGATTGCTTGGTGTTCGCGGCACACGCGATGATCAACCAAAAATGGACTGTCGGTGCCGCCGACTACTATTGAGGATATAGCGAGAGGCCCAGGTTTCAGGAACTAATGGGGTAATTTCAGGACTTTGAGGACCAGCAGTATGAGCGGCACCAGGGGCACGGCCAATAGCCGCGGCAGGCTTTCCACAGGCAAATTTCACAAACTGGTCCGGAGCTGGCCTACCCTCGTCCTCACGGTGCTCCTCCTGGCACTGGCCCTTCCCGCCGGGATGCTCATTGCCCCCGCGCTGACGGGGCCGGCCCAGTCCACGGCCCAGCCGGCAGAGACCCCCGCCTGGCAGCTGGTCCCGGAACAACTGTCCGTCCCGCAGGGCATCGATCCGCTCAGCACCACGGCGCCGGTGCCGGTACCCGCCAATGTGGCGGCACGGCTGGACCCCCTCCTCAAGACCGACGGCGGCGGAACGTTCACGGCCGTGGTCCAGGACGCCGCCACCGGCAAAGTCCTTTACGACAGGGAAGGTGCCGCCAGGAGGATTCCGGCCTCCAACATGAAGCTCCTCACCGCCGTGGCCGCGCTGCGGGGGATCGGCCCCGAGGAACGGTTCAGCACCAGGGTGGTCGCCGGGCCGGCTGCCGCGGGATCTCCGGGGGCCGCAATGGGGTCAGTCGTGCTGGTAGGCGGCGGGGACGTCCTGCTCGGTGCCGGCGACTCCGCGGAGTCCAAGGTCCTGGGCCACGCTGGGCTCGCCACGCTGGCAAAACAGACCGTTGACTCACTGCGCAAGAGCGGCTTCAAGGGGCAGGTCCAGGTGCTGGTGGATGATTCCCTTTTCACCGGTCCGGCGCTGAACCCGGCCTGGAGCCCGGATGACGTTGCCGCCGGTGAGACTGCACCGATTTTCCCGCTGGCCCTCAATTCGGCGCGGTTTGACCCGGCAGACACCACAGCGCCCCGGCCCCAGGACCCAGCGATCGCCGCGGGGGAGGCGTTCGCTGCCGGCCTCAAAGCGGCCGGTGCCGCCGCCGGCCTCACCGTCGCACCCGCCGTCGTGCGTTTTGACGGAAAGACGACGACGGACGCCAAAGTCCTCGCCCAAGTGCAGTCCGCGACGGTCAGCCAGCAGGTGGACCTCATGCTGCAGACCTCGGACAACTATCTCGCCGAAACCCTGGGCCGCATGACCGCGGTCGCCGCCGGCCAGCCGGCGACGAACGAGTCGGCAAAAGCCGCCGTTCTTGGGCAGATCGCCGGGCTGGGAATCCCAACGGACGGAATGCTCGCCGCGGATGTGTCCGGCCTGGCCCTGGCCAACCAGGTGTCCGCCCGCCAGTTCTCGGAGGTGGTTCGGGCCATCACCAACGGCAAGGACGCCCGGCTCAGGGCCGCTCTGGCCGGATTCCCGGTGGCGGGGCTGACCGGCACGCTCGGTGACAGATACATCGACGAGTCCACGGCCGAGGGCGCCGGCCTGGTGCGGGCCAAAACGGGAACCCTGAACACGGTCATTGCGCTGAGCGGGTACGTGGTGGACGCCGACGGCCGGCTCCTGGTGTTCTCCTTCATCGGCAACGGCCTGACGCCGGGGGCCGAGGGCAACAAGCCGGCCCTGGACACGGCGGCCACGGCGCTGGCCGGCTGCGGCTGCAGTTAGTTCGCCGGTCAGCGAACTTAAGGCGCGCTGCAAGGCACGTATGTTCTGATGGAGCGTATGGAGTCCACTGCAAGCCAGTCATCCGCCCCTGCCCAGGCCCTCATCAACTGGGACCTCGCCGCGTCCGCAGCAGCACGGCTGGCTCCGCCCGGCCCGTCCCTGACCGCCGCCGAGATCGGCGACGCCGTCTCCCAGTTGAGGGAACTGGCAGACGCCTCCGTTCCGCACGTCCACCAGATCACCGGGCTGGAGGCTGCCCGCGACCTCCGGGACTCATCCGTCCTCGTTGTGGACCGGGCCTCCTGGGCGAAGGCCAACACGCAGAGCTTCGCCGTGATGCTGAAGCCTGCCATCGAAAAAATGCTGGAAAACCGCCGCGGCACCATCAGCCCCGGAGCCGCCACCGTCAGCGGCGCCATCACCGGCAGCCAGCTTGGCGCCGTGCTCGCGTTCCTCTCCAGCAAGGTCCTGGGCCAGTACGATCCTTTTGCCGCCCTCGCCGAAGGATCGCAGGCGCCGTCCGGCGGCCGCCTGCTGCTGGTTGCGCCCAACATCATCGCCGTCGAGCGCGAGCTCAATGTGAACCCCCAGGATTTCCGGCTCTGGGTATGCCTGCACGAACAGACGCACCGGGTGCAGTTCGCCGCGGCACCCTGGCTCCGGCACCACATGCTGAACGAGATCGACAACCTCAGCGGGCACCTGCTGGGCAACGTGGACTCCCTGATGGAACGCGCCTCGGCGGCGGCCCGCTCGCTCAAGGACCGGGCCGCCTCCGGTTCCACTCCGGGCCGCGGCGCCATCCTCGACCTCCTGCAGGACCCTGAGGAAAAGGCCTCGCTGTCACACCTCACGGCGGTCATGAGCCTGCTCGAAGGCCACGCCAACGTGGTGATGGACGCGGTGGACGCCAGCATCGTCCCGTCCGTGAAGACCATCCGGCAGCGGTTCAACGCCCGCGGCAAGGACAGGGGCGTCATCGAGAAGTTCATCCGCAGCCTGCTGGGGCTCGACGCCAAGATGAAGCAGTACAGCGACGGCGCCAAGTTTGTCCGTGCGGTGGTGGACGTGGCCGGCATGGAGGGCTTCAACCGGGTCTGGGAAGCTCCGGCGAACCTGCCCACCGAAGAGGAAATCCACAACGCCAGGATCTGGCTCGACAGGATGGGTTTCTAGGTTTCCGTGCAGCACCTCCCCAACACTGCCGGCGGTTCCCTTTCGGGCGGCCCGGTACCCGTCCCCGGCGGCCCCGTTCCCAGCGGCCCCGTTCCCGGCGGCCCCGTTCCCAGCGGAAGGCGGCGGCCGGGCCGGTTGGCGCCGGTACTCGGCACGGCCCGAAAAATGCTGCAGGATGCGCTGGCCGAAGCCGGCTATCCCGCCCGCGTCCTGGTGGCCTGCAGCGGCGGCCCCGACTCCCTGGCCCTGGCCGCTGTGGCCGCCTATTTCGCCCGGCGCGGCCACGTGGACGGCCGGCAGGTTGTCATCGGCGCGGTGGTGGTGGACCACCAGTTGCAGCCCGGTTCCGCTGATGTTGCGGCGGGAACCGCGCAGACCCTGCGGGACCTGGGCCTGGACCCGGTGCAGATCCGCACGGTCGATGTCGCGGCCACGGGTTTCGGGCCGGAAGCCGCGGCCCGCGATGCCCGCCATGCCGCACTCGACGCGGCGGCAGGGGAGTGGAAAGCCGGCGCCATCCTGCTGGGGCACACCCTCGATGACCAGGCGGAGCAGGTGCTGCTGGGCCTGGCCCGCGGCTCAGGCACGCGGTCCCTGGCCGGGATGCGGCCCGCCAGGGGGAAGCTGCTCCGGCCGTTCCTTGGCCTGCGCCGGGAGGACACCCTGGAGATCTGCAGCGCGGAGGAGCTCGAGCCCTGGCACGACCCCAGCAACGCCGATCCTGCCTTCGCCCGTTCAAGGACCAGGGTGGAGGTCATGCCGGTGCTGGAGGAAAAACTCGGTCCCGGGGTGGCCGAATCGCTGGCACGCACGGCCGCCATCCTGCAGCTGGATGCCGACTACCTGGAGGACGTGGCCAACAGCACGTACGAGTCGCTCGCTGAGTACGACGGCCCCGACACCAGCCTCCCGGAGGCTGCCCTGACCGACCTGGCCCCGGCCATCAGGTTCCGCGTGATCGCCAAGGCGGCTGCCGGCGTCGGCGGTCAACAGCCCAGCTACCAGCGCCTTTTGGCGGCGGAAGCACTGCTGCGGCGGAAGGGCTCGGCCGGTCCGGTGGAACTGCCCGGCGGGGTCAGCGTGTACCGTCTTTCGCTTGCCGAGCTGCAGGACCGGGAGCGTGCCCAGGGGCAGGGCGGGACGGAAGGCGTTCCCCGCGAGGCCGCCCGCTGTGGGAAGCTTGTATTCCGGCTTCATAAACCGTCCCGCAAATAGTCGCACCCGCATCTACACAGGAGCAATTGGTGGATTCATCCGACGTCCAGGCAGACCTCAAACACGTTCTCTACACCAAGGAACAGATCCAGCAGCGCATCACCGAGCTCGCGGCCCAGATCGACAAGGACTACGAAGGGCGCGAAATCCTTATTGTGGGCGTGCTCAAGGGCGCAGTCATGGTCATGGCAGACCTGGCCCGTGCACTGCACAGCCACATCTCCATGGACTGGATGGCTGTCTCCTCCTACGGCTCCGGCACGCAGTCCTCCGGCGTGGTGCGCATCCTCAAGGACCTCGACACCGACCTGATGGGCAAGGACGTGCTCATTGTCGAGGACATCATCGACTCCGGTCTCACGCTGTCCTGGCTGAAGACCAACCTCGAATCCCGCGGCACCGCATCGGTGGAAATCTGCACCGCCTTCCGCAAGCCGACGGCCGCCAAGGTGGAGATCGACGTCAAGTACGTGGGCTACGACATCCCCAACGAGTTCGTGGTGGGCTACGGCCTGGACTACGCCGAGAAGTACCGCAACCTGGACTTCGTCGGCACCCTGGCACCGCACGTCTACGAGTAGACGCCTCCCGCCTCCGCCGGCGGCCGCCGCATTTTTGCACCGCTTTCGGTGGCCGCGCCGCCGTCGAACCCTGACAACACGGGCTGGACGGCGGCGCGTGCTGCTTAACCCGAGCTGAAGTGGTGCAGAAATGCCGACTAGCAGGGCTGCCGCGGGGGCGTGGCCAGGGCCTGCTGGATCTGCGCCAGCATCTCTTCCGGCCTGTGCACCACATCCTCATACAGGTAGCGCAGCACTCTGTAGCCGCTGGCCGCCCCAACGTTGTTCCGGCGAATGTCCTTCTTGAACTGGGGCTTGTTCAGGTGGAAGCCCACGCCATCGATTTCCACAATCAGGCATCCGTTGAGCAGGAAATCCACGTAGCCGATTCCCTTCAGATAGACCTGGGTGCGCACATCGAAGCCGTGCCGCCGGAACAGGACCCGGGCCACCGTTTCCAGCAGGGAATCAGATCCGCATTCCACGAGGTGGAGCACTGCACGCGCTCGCCCGTTCCGCGCCCCGGGAAGAAGCCTGCGAAGGAAATCGAGGTCAATCTCACCGCGGCTGTAGGCGCATTCCACCATCACCAGGGCCTCAAGTTCGGGCAGGCACTGAAGTGCATGGAGCAGGACATCCTTCAGGGGGAGCACGGGCGGCTGCAGGGTCGAGATGTTTCCGCTGAACCTGTGGGACCGGATGCTGCGGGGCAGCCGGCGGTGGCAGGCGGCAAGGTGCGGCTGGCTGGGAGCCTGCAGGGTCCAGAGCGCATAGTGGCCCGCAGCCGAGACGCAGGTGACGGCGGCGTTGGCTTCGTAGGCCCGGACGAAGTCATCGTTCGCCTGCGGCAGACGGTAGACCCCATGCCGGCCATTCAGTATCAGCCCTGAGTCCACCGCGCGGCCAACCTCGCTTCGGCTGAAGCCTGCCCGGCGGAGGTGGGCCAGCCTGGCCACGCCACCGTGCCTGGCGAGAAATTCCGGGGGCTGCATGCCGTCCAGCGTGGCCCCGCGGTAATGCATCCCGGCAGAGGGACCCCGTCGTATGTGGATAAAGGCCTGTGCGGACAACGCAGCCCGGGCGTTTCTGCACCACTTTCGCGGCGCGGCGCGCGGCGCTGCCCGGCAATCCCGCGGGTGCTGTTTCCGGGCAGCCCGCAAAGAGGTGCAGAAACGCCGGCGCCAGCCTAAGGGGGGCGCGGGACAGTGCCGAAAGCCGCCCGACCAGCCACTACGCCCTGAGGGAACTTTTGTATTACACCGTGCGTGAATTACTCCTGACGGTGTATAGCTAGAAGCGACGCAGCACCACACGCGCGCAGTCCTCGCGCCGTGCAGCACTACCAGGAGGGACGGGGCCAGCCCCCGAACAGATGAAAGCTAAGAGTTTCTTCAAGGGCCCGGGCATTTGGATCATTGTTGTGGTCGGCATGCTCCTGCTGGCCTTTGCAACGTTGGCTCCGGGCGGCTCGACGCGCATCGACACGCAGCCGGGCCTCGAGCTCCTTGCCCAGAGCGGCAAGGTGGAACAGGCCAAGATCTTCGACGGCGAAAACCGCGTCGACCTGGTGCTGAAAGACAACCTCGTCATCGACGGCCAGGACAAGGGCAAGAACGTCCAGTTCTTCTTCGTCAATGACCGCGGCCCGGACGTCGTCAAGGCCGTGACTGCTGCCAACCCCTCCAAGGGGTACACGGACCAGCCGGTGGAGAGCAACTGGCTCTCGGGACTCTTCTCGCTGCTCGTGCCGGTGCTGCTGCTGGGTGTCCTGTTCTGGTTCCTGCTGTCCCGCATGCAGGGCGGCGGCTCCAAGGTGATGCAGTTCGGCAAGTCCAAGGCCAAGATGGTCAGCAAGGACATGCCCCAGGTGACCTTCGCGGACGTCGCCGGTGCTGACGAGGCCGTCGAGGAGCTTCAGGAAATCAAGGAATTCCTTGCGGAGCCTGCCAAGTTCCAGGCCGTGGGCGCCAAGATCCCCAAGGGCGTGCTGCTGTACGGCCCTCCGGGCACCGGCAAGACCCTGTTGGCCCGCGCTGTCGCGGGCGAGGCAGGCGTCCCCTTCTTCTCCATCTCGGGCTCGGACTTCGTTGAAATGTTCGTCGGTGTTGGTGCCTCCCGCGTCCGCGACCTGTTCGAGCAGGCCAAGTCCAACGCGCCGGCCATCATTTTCGTGGATGAAATCGACGCCGTCGGCCGTCACCGCGGTGCCGGCATCGGCGGCGGGAACGACGAACGCGAGCAGACCCTCAACCAGCTGCTCGTCGAAATGGACGGCTTCGACGTCAAGACCAACGTCATCCTGATCGCCGCCACCAACCGGCCCGACGTCCTGGACCCGGCGCTGCTCCGCCCCGGCCGCTTCGACCGGCAGGTCTCCGTGGAAGCGCCGGACCTCGTCGGGCGCGACCAGATCCTCCAGGTCCACGCCAAGGGCAAGCCGATCGCTCAGGGCGTTGACCTCAAGGCCGTGGCCAAGAAGACCCCCGGCTACACGGGTGCAGACCTGGCCAACGTGCTCAACGAGGCTGCGCTGCTGACCGCACGGTCCAACGCCAACCTGATCGACGACCGCGCACTGGACGAAGCGATCGACCGCGTCATGGCCGGCCCGCAGAAGCGCAGCCGCGTCATGAAGGAGCACGAGCGCAAGATCACCGCGTACCACGAAGGCGGACACGCCCTCGTCGCCGCGGCGCTGCGGAACTCCGCACCGGTCACCAAGATCACCATCCTGCCCCGCGGCCGCGCCCTCGGCTACACCATGGTGGTCCCGGAAAACGACAAGTACTCCGTCACCCGCAACGAACTGCTGGACCAGATGGCCTACGCCATGGGCGGCCGCGTGGCCGAGGAGATCGTCTTCCACGATCCGTCCACCGGCGCCTCGAACGACATCGAAAAGGCCACCTCCACCGCCCGCCAGATGGTCACCCAGTACGGCATGAGCGAACGTGTTGGTGCTGTCCGCCTGGGCCAGGGCGGCGGCGAGCCGTTCCTCGGCCGCGACGCCAGCCACGAGCGGAACTACTCCGACCAGATCGCCTACATCGTGGATGAGGAGGTCCGCCGCCTGATCGACCAGGCCCACGACGAGGCCTACGCCATCCTCACCGAAAACCGGGACGTCCTGGACCGGCTTGCCCTCGAACTCCTGGAACGGGAAACGCTGAACCAGGCCGAAATCGCCGACATCTTCAGCGACATCCGCAAGCGGGATTTCCGCGAGATCTGGCTGTCCAAGGAGACCCGGCCCGTCCAGATGGCCGGCCCGGTGGAGTCGCGGCAGGAGCGTGCCGAACGTGAAGCCCAGGAAGAAGCCAAGGAGGCCCGCCTCGAGGAACCGCTGGACGCGATTCCGCCGCACCCCCAGGGTGTTCCGGAGGACGCCTCCTTTCAGGGCGGAGTAACGGAAGCGGGACCAGACGGCCACCACGGCTAAGCTCTTTGGTGTGACTCACTTCGACGACGACGACCTCACCGCCACCGCCGACCCTTCGGCGGTGGACGGATCAGGCCACCACCACAAGGTGGATAGGCCCCGGATTGAAGCGGCCGTGCGGGAAATCCTGCTGGCGATAGGCGAGGACCCGGAACGCGGCGGGCTGCAGGACACGCCCAAGCGCGTGGCCAAGGCTTATGCCGAGGTGTTCGCCGGCCTGCACCAGGATCCGGGCAGCGTGCTCGGCACCACTTTCGACCTCGACCACGAGGAACTGGTGCTGGTGAAGGACATCCCGTTCTACTCCACCTGCGAGCATCACCTGGTGCCGTTCCACGGCGTCGCGCATGTGGGGTACATCCCCTCCCACGACGGCAGGGTGACGGGCCTGAGCAAACTGGCACGCCTGGTGGACATTTACGCCCGCCGCCCGCAGGTGCAGGAGCGCCTCACCACCCAGATCGTTGAAGCGCTGGTCACATTCCTCAAGCCGCGCGGAGCCATCGTGGTGGTGGAATGCGAACACATGTGCATGTCCATGCGCGGCATCCGCAAGCCCGGAGCCAAAACCGTCACAAGCGCGGTTCGCGGGCAACTTCATGACCCGGCCACCCGTGCCGAAGCCATGAGCCTCATACTCGGAAGGTAAAAAACAGACTATGGATTCCCTAGCTGCAGCACCTGGAACCGGCCCCGCAACATCACCCCTGCCCATCCTGCGCAAACCGCGGCCGGCAGCCAAGTTCGAAGCCCTGCCCACAGACCGCACGCTCGTCATGGGCATCCTCAACGTCACCCCCGATTCATTCAGCGACGGCGGCAAGCACGCGACGGCGGACACCGCCATCGCCGCCGGCCTCCGGATGTTCTACGCGGGAGCCGACATCATCGACGTCGGCGGTGAATCCACCCGCCCCGGCGCCGAGGAAGTCAGCCCCGAGGAGGAGCAGCGCCGGGTGGTGCCGGTCATCGAAGCCCTCGTGAAGGCGGGCGCCCTGGTCAGCATCGACACCACCCACGTCTCCACCGCCGAGGCCGCACTGAATGCAGGCGCGGCGATCATCAACGACATTTCCGGCCTCAGCATCGAACCCGGCATGGCCGAGCTCGTGGCGAAGACCAAGGTGCCCTACGTCCTGACCCACCGCCGCGGCGACGCCAAGACCATGACCGCCCTGACGGAGTACGACGACGTCGCGGACGACGTCGTCTCCGAACTGAACGGCGTCCGCGACAAACTGTATGCGGCCGGCGTCCTGCCGGAGCAGATCATCGTGGATCCGGGCATCGGGTTCTCGAAGACGGACGTGCAGAACTGGGAACTGCTGCGGAACCTCGACCGGCTCGACGCGATGGGCCACAAGGTGCTGGTGGGCGCGTCCCGCAAGCGCTTCCTCGGCACGCTCCTGACGGTCGCCGGCAAGGCGGCGCTCCCGGAGGAGCGCGACGCCGCCACGGCCGCCATCACCGCCATCAGCGCCGCCCGCGGCGCCTGGGCCGTGCGCGTGCACGACGTCGGACCCAGCCTTGACGCCGTCAAGGTGGCCGCCCGCATGGCGGCCCCGGACCACGGCCGCTGACCAGGAAGGCCTAGCAGAACAGCCATGGACAGGATCTCGCTGACCGGTGTCACCGCCACCGGCTACCACGGGGTGTTCGATTTTGAGCGCCGTGAAGGCCAGCCGTTTGTGGTGGACGCCGTCCTGCACCTGGATTTCAGCCAGGCGGCGGAGTCGGACGACGTCCGCGACACCGCCCACTACGGTGAGGTTGCCGGCCGGATTACCGAATGGATCACCGGCGAGCCGCTGAACCTGATCGAGGCTCTGGCGGTGCGGATGGCCGAGGGCCTGCTCAGGGAATTCAAGGTCCAGGCCGTGGAAATCACGGTGCACAAGCCGAAGGCGCCCATCGAGGTTCCCTTCGGCGACGTCGCCGTCAGCGTCTACCGGGAGCGGACATGAATCCGGCACCTGCACTGCATGAAAAGCCGGTGCATGAGAATCCGGCACCCGCCAAGACCGGCTACACGCGCGCTGTGCTGGCGCTGGGCAGCAACCTCGGGGCGCGGAACGAGACACTGTCCGAGGCCGTGGCGGACCTTGTGGACCGCCCCGAGGTACGGCTCCTGGCCGTCTCACCGATAGTGCAGACCAAGGCCGTCGGCGGCCCCGCCGGGCAGCCGGACTTCCTCAACATGGTGATTTCGGTCGAAACCTCGCTGGGGCCGCTTGACCTTCTCAGGCACTGCCAGTCGGTGGAAAACAAACACCACCGTGTGCGTGAGGTCCACTGGGGGCCGCGCACGCTCGACGTCGACGTCGTCATCTACGGCGACCTCAAGAGCGACGATCCGGTGCTAACCCTGCCCCACCCGTTCGCCGCAGTGCGGGCGTTCGTGCTCTTCCCCTGGGCCCAGATGGACCCCTCGGCCACCCTGAACGGGCAGCCGGTGGGGGAGCTGGCAGCCAGGGCCGCTGACTTCCCGGACCTGCAGCCGTTCGACGGTTTCGGGGACTTCGACGGCGTGCCCGACGGCGGGGCGGTGGAACAGCCGTGAAGCCCATGAGCCCGCTGCTGCTCGCAGTCGTGGGCATTGCCCTGGCCATCGCCGGCTGGTCCGCTGCCGTCCTGACCGTCCGCTACGGCATGGCCACGCCGGTGCTGCCGGCCACGGCACTGGTCACCATGGGCGTGATTGTTGCACTGACCCTGGTGCTGGGCATCCGCGTGCTCCGCTGGCGGAACGGCAAGAAGAAGAAAATGCTGAACCCCATCCTGGCGGCGTGGACGCTGGTCCTTGCCCAGGCCTGTGCCTACACCGGCGCGATGCTGCTGGGCTGGCACGCCGGGATCTTCCTGGACCAGTTGCGGTTCTGGAGCATCCGCAGCGGGCTGGACGTCACCTGGCTCGCCCTCGGCATGGCCGGCGGCGGGCTGGTCATGATCGTGGTGGGGCTCGTCGTCGAACGCTTCTGCAAGATCCCGCCGGAGGACGGCGAGACGGATGCCGGCGAAGGCCTTCCGGGCCACGGCAGGGGCAAGGCCAAGGGGGAAGGCGAGTATGCCTACCGCGGCGATTGATCCCCCCGGGATCACCTGGCTGCGCGTGTCCCCTAAGTACGTCACGGTCCGGCTCGTCGAGTGGGCCCTCGGCAACCTGGTCATGGTGGCCGTGCTGAGCCTGCCGCTGGTGTTCGTCCGGCTCGGCTGGTGGCGGTGGCCGCCGCTGTGGCTGGCCATCGGGGTTCCGGCCTTCATGCTGCTGCTGGCGCTGTGGCGCCTGGTCCTGATCCCGCGGCAGGTGCGTGCCATCGGCTACGCCGAGCGCGACGACGACCTCCTCATCCGCGGCGGCATCTTCTTCCAGCGTGTCATGGTGGTGCCGTACGGCCGCATGCAGTACGTGGACATCAGCGCCGGACCGGTGGAACGCGGGCTCGGGTTGTGCACCCTGAAGCTGCACACGGCCTCCGCCGGAACCAACGCAGGCATTCCCGGCCTTCCCGCCGAGGAAGGCGCCCGGCTCAGGGAACAGCTTTCGGCGCGCGGCGAAGCCAGGCTGGCCGGACTGTGAGCGCCGGCGGCCTCGCTTCCGGAAAGCCCGACGGCGAGTGGCTGCGCGTGCATCCGGCAACACCTTTCGTGCGGGGCTGGGTAGCGCTTGCCGCCATCGGCTACTTCTTCGGGCGTGACAGCTTTGAACGGATGCTGCAGGGCCAGCCGCTGATAGATGACCGCATCGCCGGCCGCGCCCCGTGGCTCCTGGGCGCCGGGGCATTGATGCTGGTGTTGTCGGTGCTCGGCTTCATCCTGTCCTGGTACTTCACCCGCTACCAGGTGGCGGAGGGCTACGTCCGGGTCAACACAGGCTTCCTGTTCAAGCAGCAGCGGCAGGCGCGGCTGGACCGCGTCCAGGCCATCGACATCGTCCAGCCGCTGCTCGCCAGGATCTTCGGCCTCGCGGAGCTCAAGTTCGAGGTCGCCGACGCCGGCGAGTCCGCCGTCCGGCTGGCCTACCTGCGCATCGGCGACGCGCGCCAGCTTCGCGCCACCATCCTCGCCCGCGCATCGGGCGTCCGGCTGGATCCCGAACACCCCGACGCAGCCGCCCCCGAGGCGCCCGAGCAGCAGGTGCTGCAGGTCCCGCCGTCGCGCCTGGTCGGTTCGCTCCTGCTCAGCGAGCAGAGCGTTTTTGTGGTCCTGGGTGCAGCGGCATCGGTGATGCTGTCAGCGCTCACCGAGAATAGGGCCTTTTTCCTGTACCTGATTCCCGCGGCGCTTGGCCTCATCGCCGCGTACTGGAACTCGTTCACCAAAGGCTACAACTTCACCGCGGCCATCTCCCCGGACGGCATCCGGCTCCGCTACGGGCTGCTCGACACGCAGGCGCAGACACTTCCGCCGGGCCGGATCCAGGCGCTGAAGGTGGCGCAGCCGCCGCTGTGGCGCCTCTTCGGCTGGTACCGGATGCAGGTCAACGCCGCCGGCTACGGGGCCGCCGGGGCCAACAACGGCGAGGCCGGTTCGCGCACCACGCTGCTGCCGGTGGGGAAGTGGGACGACGTCCTGAACATGCTGGCCCTCGTGCTGCCGGACCCGGGGACTGCCGATCCGCTGCGCGTTTTCTACCACGGTGTGAACGGGCTGGATTCCGACGCCGGATTCGTCACCACGCCGCGCCGCGCACGGCTCCTGGCTCCGCTGGGCTGGCGGCGCAACGCTTTCGCGTCCACGGACACGGCTTTGCTCATGCGCTCGGGCCGCTGGTGGCGGCAGCTCGTGGTGGTGCCGCACCAGCGGACGCAGTCGATTGCGCTGCAGCAGGGGCCCCTCGCGCGCCGGTTCGGGCTGGCGGACCTCGTGCTGCACACCACCGCGGGACCGGTGGCGCCGCGGGTGATCCAGGCGGACATCCGGGAGGCGCAGGCGCTCTTCGACGCCCAGGGAGCCCGCGCCCGCGCCGCCCGCCGGCGGCAGACGAGCGAACAGTGGCTGGCCCAGGTGGCCCGGGCCGGGCTCGCCGAGCAGGCCCCGCCGGCTGCGCTGGCCAAACCGGCTGAGCCCGTCGAAACCCTGCCCCGCGCGACTGCCCCAGCACCCCAACAGGAAGGCCAGCAACGTGGCTAAGCCAGGACGCCTCGGCGTCGGAATCATCGGAGCCGGCAAAGTGGGCGCTGTCCTCGGTGCGGCGCTCCGCGCGGCCGAGCACGCCGTCGTCGGGGTTTCCGCCGTCTCCGACGCGAGCCGGGAACGGGCCGAGACCCTGCTGCCCGGCGTTCCCGTCCTGGAGATCCAGGACATCGTGGAGCGCTCGGAACTGGTGCTCCTGGCCGTCCCGGACGATGCCCTCGGCGGGCTCGTGGAGGGGCTCGCCAAGCTCGGCGCGTGGCAGCCCGGCCAGCTCGTGGCGCACACGTCGGGCCGATTCGGCGTCGGTGTGCTGCATCCGGTCCGGGCGGCCGGTGCTGTCCCGCTCGCGCTGCACCCGGCCATGACCTTCACCGGGATGAGCCTGGACCTGACCCGCCTGCTGGACTGCACGTTCGGGGTTACTGCGGACGCTGCCATGCTTCCCATCGCGCAGGCGCTCGTCGTCGAAATGGGGGCTGAACCGGTGGTGATCGCCGAGGGCGACCGCATCATCTACCACGCGGCCCTTGCGCACGGTTCGAACCACCTGGTCACGCTTGTGGCGCAGGCTTCGCAGCTGCTGGCCGAGGTGGGCGTTGAGGCGCCGGACCGCATGCTCGGGCCGCTGCTGCGGGCCACCCTGGAGAACGCACTGGCCTCCGGTGAGTCGGCCCTGACAGGCCCGGTGGCGCGCGGGGACGCCGGAACCGTGGAGGCGCACGCCCGGGCGCTGCGGGAGCACGACGCCGGAACCGGCGGCGACATCCTCGAGGCGTACCTCGCCATGGCACGGGCCACGGCGAGGCGCGCTGAAGGGCGCGGCCTGCTGAAGCCGGATCAGGCGGACACTATTCGTATCGCGCTTGCGGGCACGGGTGACGGGGTCACCGACGACGACGGCCCGGACGAGGATGGCACCGATGACGGCCGCTGAGAAAACCGGCCGCAGGGCCAAGGGAGGACACTGACATGGCAATCCGACTCGTAACGACGGCGGACTCCCTTCGTGCACAAAGCCGGCTGCTGCTGACACAGAAGAACGGTTCGTCCCTGGGCCTCGTGCCCACCATGGGCGCCCTGCATGCGGGCCACGGGCGGCTGGCGCGGGCCGCCGTCGAACAGAACGACGTCGTGGTGGCCTCCATCTTCGTGAACCCGCTGCAGTTCGGCGAGGCGCAGGACCTGGACCGCTACCCGCGGACCCTCGAGGCGGACATGGCGCTGCTCGAGGAACAGGGCGTGGACCTGGTCTTCGCACCCTCGGTCGAGGAGATGTACCCGGGCGGGCAGCCGCTGGTCAGGGTCACGTCCGGTCCGCTGGGGGAGAAATGGGAGGGCGCGTCCCGGCCCGGGCACTTCGACGGCGCGCTTACCGTGGTGGCCAAGCTGCTGCACCTGGGCATCCCCGGCACCGGCCTTCCCGGCGGCAGCGCCTTCGTTGCCGGATCCGGCGGCGGGCTGCCGGCATACCGGGCCTACTTCGGGCAGAAGGACGCCCAGCAGCTGGCCCTGGTCCGCCAGATGGTGGCAGACCTGAACTTCCCCGTGGAGATCGTTGCCGTGCCAACCGCCCGCGCCACCGACGGGCTGGCGCTGTCCAGCCGGAACCGCTTCCTCTCCGACGAGGAGCGGGAGGCCGCGCTGGTCCTGTCCCGCGCGCTGCACCTCATCGAGGAGCGGGCGAACGCCAACGAGCCCCTTGATGTCGGCTCGGCCAGGGCCCTGATCGAGTCCCAGCCCCTGGTCCAGCTCGATTATCTCGACGTCGTGGATCCCGTAACGCTGGAGCCACTCGCCGAGAACTGCCAAGAGACTCCCTTCCGCGGTGAAGGGTTGGCACTGGTTGCCGCGAAGGTGGGCGCCGTGCGGCTGATCGACAACGTGCCGCTCAGTTCCTAAGTAACCCCCTGTGCGGGGACTGGGCAGTGTGCTGGGAATGGGCAGGGCCACTACACTGTTGGAGTCTGCAGCGGCGCTGACCGCCAGCCACCACGTCCAACTCCCCGGGGGCCCCGCCATGTCTACCAAAGTCACGTCCGATTCGTCTGGCGAACCTGCCCAGGAGCCTGCCGCTCCGGTTGTAACAACGGCCGGTGCGCCGACCTCCCCGGCCGCAGCACCGGCGTCGGACAGGATGTCCCGCGAGTCCGTGACGGTCATTGTCACGCTGCTGGTGGCCACGTTCGTGGTGATCCTGAATGAAACCATCATGAACGTCGCCCTGCAGCGGCTCATGGTGGACCTGCGCGTGGATGCCCCCACCGTCCAGTGGCTCTCCACCGGGTTCATGCTGACCATGGCCGTGGTGATTCCGACCACCGGGTTCATCCTCCAGCGGCTGTCGACGCGGTCCGTCTTCCTCCTGGCCATGGGCCTGTTCGCCGCCGGTACGGCGCTTGCCGCCGCGTCGCCCGGCTTTGAAGTCCTCCTGCTAGCACGGATCATCCAGGCCGGCGGCACCGCCATCATGCTTCCGCTGCTGATGACCACTATCCTCACGCTCGTGCCGCTGGCCCGCCGCGGCGCCGTGATGGGCAACGTCAGCATCGCCATCTCCGTTGCGCCGGCCATGGGGCCCACCGTCTCCGGGTTCATCCTGCAGCACTTCTCCTGGCGCTTCATGTTCATCTTCGTCCTGCCCATCGCGCTGGCGGCGCTGGCCATCGGTGCCAGGTTCCTGACGAACGTCGGCGAGACCGGGAAGTCCAGGCTCGACTTCCTCTCCGTGGTGCTGACCGTCCCCGCCTTCGGCGGCCTGGTCTACGGCCTCAGCCAGATCGGCGGCGGTTCCGGCACCAGCGGCGGCCCCGGCACGCTGGCCTTGGTGGCGCTGGTTCTTGGCGTCGCCGGCCTTGCCGCGTTCACGTTCCGGCAGCTCCGGCTGCAGAAGTCCGAGGCCCCGCTGCTTGACCTGCGGGCCTTCAACTTCCGGATGTTCACGGTCTCGGTGGCGCTGATGGTGGTGTCCATGGTGGCCCTGTTCGGCGCCGTGATCCTGCTTCCGCTCTACCTGCAGGAAATCCGCGGCCTGCAGTCCCTCGAGACCGGCCTGGCCCTGCTGCCCGGCGGCCTCGCCATGGGCCTGCTCGGCCCGGTGATCGGCCGGCTGTTCGACAAGATCGGGCCGTTGCCGCTCACGGTCACCGGTTCGTCGCTCATGGTCCTGACGCTCTGGCAGTTTTCAATGCTCGACGCCGGCACTCCGGTCTGGTGGATCGTCACCCTGCACGTCGGACTCAGCTTTGGGCTGGCGCTGCTCTTCACGCCCGCGTTCACCACCGGCCTCAACCCGCTCCCGCCGCACCTGTACTCGCACGGGTCGGCCATCATGAGCACCCTGCAGCAGGTGGCGGGCGCGGCGGGAACGGCGCTGCTCGTGTCCATCTTCGCGTTCGTTTCCGCGGGCTCCGGCCTCGTTGCGGGCATGAACGCCGCATTCCTGACGGCAACCGTCATTGCCGTTGCCGCCGTCGTACTCTCCACCATGATGCGGAAGACGGCAGGAGCCGAAGGCGCCCCCGCCGCCCACTGAGCGCGAGCGAACACTTAAGCCCCGCCCACCAAGCGCGAACGAACACTTAAGCCCCGGAAAGTGGGGCTCAAGCGTTCGTTCGCGCTGTGGTTACGGCGGGGCTAGCCGGCGAAGAAGTCGCTGAGCTCGGTGATGAGCCTGTCCGGTGCGCGGTTGGCGCCGTCGTGCCCGAAGCCCGGCAGGATGGTGTAGCTGGAGCCGGAGAGGACGTCGTGGATCTGGCCGCAGGCCACTCCGAAGTAGGCCGGGCTCTTCTCGCCCACGATGATGAGCGTTTCAAGCGGCAGCGCCAGGAACGGTTCGGCCGGCATGTCCGCGGCGATGATCGCCTTGATTTCCCGGACGCCGGTGCGCATCATCTCGCGCATCTGCTTGCCCACCGACGTTCCCGCCGTGAGCTTGTTGGCGAGGGTCATCATGGACAGGGGCATGCGGGAGGAGAAGGCGCTCTGGGCCTCAAGCCCGCGGAGCAGGACGGCGAGGGCGCGGTCGTCGTCCCCGGCCGCCGTCGCACGTTCGTATTCAGTGGTCCAGTCCGCCGTGACGCTGTGGTTGACGGAGACCGCGGGGTCGTACACGGCGAGCCGCTCCACCGGGAGGGTCCGCGCCGCGTGGATGGCCACGGCACCGCCGAAGCTGTGGCCGAAGACGTCGGTGCTGTCGGTGTGCTTCATGACGGCATCGAGGTCGCGGATGTCGACGTCCAGGGTGTAGTCCCCGGCCTGCTCGGAGGACGCGCCGCGGCCACGGCGGTTGAACGTGTGCACCGGCCGGCCGAGGGAGGCGCTGAGCTTCTGCGCGAAGCGGGTGTAGTCCGCCGCCGTCACCATGGAGGCCGTGACCACAACCACGCCGGAGCCGGCCGAGGCCAGTTCCTCGCCCGTGCTGAACAGCTCGAGCTTGCCGCCGTCGGGTGTGCTGATGATCTCGCGAGTCATGCTCCGAGCCTATCCGAGGCCGGCCCGTGCTGACAGCCGGCAGCTACCGGCGCCGGCGCTTCGTGCTCAGTGGCCGGACGGTTCCGTCGGTGCCGTTGAGGAAGCGCGCCATCCGGATGGCCAGGCGCTTGCCCGGCCGGATCGGCCCCTCGTGAAGCTGGCCCGGAACCACCGCGAAATCGATCGCCGGCACGGCCGACGCCAGTTGCCGTCCGGTGTCGGCAAAGTATCCCGGACTCCAGCCTCCGCTGAGCATCAGTGTGGGGGTGGTCAGTTCCGTGAAATCCGCGAGTTCCGCGTCGGCGTCGAGCACCGCCCGCATCTCCTGCACAGCCGTCGGCAGCAGTTCCCGCATTTCCGCACCGACGTTGGTCCGCGCCGACATGATGCTCAGCATCCGCAGCGCACCGAGAGGCAGATAGGACAACGGCCCGGCCGTGGCCAGCCCCTGCACCAGGTGCGCCCAGGCGTGGTTGAGCTGCCCTTCGGTTACGGCCTGCTCCAGTTCCGGCCGCCAGCGGTGGTTCAGGTTGCCGGAAAGGGACACCGCGGCGTCGTACGTGACGAGCCTGCGCAGCGGCATCTCGCGCGCCGCCTGGAGCGCCACGAATCCGCCGAAGCTGTGCGCCACCACGTCCTCCGACCCCGTCGCCTTCATCACGGCCGCCAGGTCCCGGATCTCGGTCGCGACGGAATAGTCGTCCGGCTGCGGCGCGGACCCGGCTCGGCCGCGGCGGTTGTAGCAGTGCACCGGCCGGCTCAGCAGGAGGCTCAGGTTGCGGGCGAACGGCCGGTACAGCGCGTCGGTCACCAGCGTTCCGTGGATAAAGACGACGCCGGGCGCCGTGACCGGAGCCGGGTCACCTTTTGCGGAGGTGCTGTGGGTGGAGTTGCCGCCGGGGTTGTGGGCGGGGTTGCCGGCGGCCGACGGGCCACGGTTGGCGGTGGTGAGTCCGGCGGGCCTGAAGGAGTGCACCTCAAGGCGGCCGCCGCCGTCGTCCGTCTCCACTGTCCAGGTCTCCACAGCCCGAGTCTATGCCCCACCTCCTCCGGAGTTTTTGTCCAGATAATGGCGCCAAATGGCCCCGGAAGTCCGAATATATGGACAAAAACTCCAAGGTGGGGGGTTCCGAACTCCGAGGCGTGAAGTCCCGGTAAACTTGATGACTGTGACTTCCCAAAACACCACCGCCCCCAAGAATGCCCCAGAACCGCTCGACGCCAGCGAACAGATGCGCATCCGCATGGAGAAGCGCGCCAAGCTGATCGAACGCGGGCAGGAGGCGTACCCGGTGGGTGTTGAGCGCACGCACTCGCTCGGCGAGATCCGCGAAAAGTACGCCCACCTGCAGGCCGACGAGACCACCGGGGACGTCGTGGGCATCACCGGCCGCGTGGTGTTTGTGCGGAACACCGGCAAGCTGTGCTTCGCCACGCTGCAGGAAGGCGGCGCCGACGGCAAGGGCACCCGGCTGCAGGCCATGCTCAGCCTGGCGAACGTGGGCGAGGAGGCGCTTGCCGACTGGAAGGCCCTGGTTGACCTGGGCGACCACGTTTTCATCCGGGGCGAAGTCATCTCGTCCCGCCGCGGTGAACTCTCCGTCATGGCCGAGTCCTGGTCCATGGCCTCGAAGGCGCTTCGCCCGCTGCCGGTGCTGCACGCCGAACTCAACGAGGAAACCCGCGTCCGGCAGCGCTATGTGGACCTGATGGTCCGCGACGAGGCCCGCGAGATGGTCTACACCCGCGCGGCCATCACCCGCTCCATCCGGGAGACACTGTTCCGCCACACCTACGTCGAGGTGGAAACGCCCATCCTCCAGCTGGTCCACGGCGGCGCCCTGGCCCGGCCGTTCGAAACGCACATGAACGCGTTCGACCAGAAGATGACCCTGCGCATCGCCACCGAGCTGTACCTCAAGCGCGCCGTGGTGGGCGGTATCGACCGCGTTTACGACATGGGCCGCGTGTTCCGCAACGAGGGCGTGGACTCGACCCACAGCCCCGAGTTCACCACGCTTGAATGCTACGAGGCCTGGGCGGACCAGTTCGTCATGGCCGAGCGCATCAAGGAGATCATCCTGGACGCCGCAGACGCCGTGGGGGCGGGACGCACGCTGCAGACCGAAGCCGGGGAGATCAATCTCGACGGCGACTGGGCCTGGGTTGCTGTCTACCCGGGACTTTCCGAGGCAGTGGGCCAGGAGATCACCCCGGACACCACGCTCGAGGAACTGCGGGCCGTGGCCGGGAAGCACGACGTCAAGGTCGACCCCAAGTGGGACGCCGAGAAGCTGGCCGTGGAACTCTTCGGCGAAATCGTGGAACCCACACTGCTGAACCCCACGTTTGTCTATGACTACCCGCCGTCCGCCCAGCCGCTGGCCCGCCCGCACCGCGAGGACGGCCGCCTGATCGAGGCCTGGGACCTGATCATCGGCGGCATGGAGCGCGGCACCGCCTTCTCCGAGCTCATTGACCCGGTCATCCAGCGCGAACGGCTCACTGAGCAGTCCCGGCACGCGGCAGCCGGCGACGTCGAGGCGATGCAGCTGGACGAGGACTTCCTCCGCGCGCTGGAGTACGGCGCACCTCCCATGGGCGGCATCGGCCTGGGCATCGACCGCCTGGTCATGCTCTTTACCGGCGCGGGCATCCGCGAAACCATTCTCTTCCCACTGCTCAAGCCCGAAGGCCACTGATCATGGATTACGTCGCCGTACTGCTGCCCTCGCTGGTAGTTGGCCTGCTCTTTTGGTTTGCCATGAAGTCGATCTTTAACGCGGACAAGGCAGAACGCCAGGCCGAAGCGCGCGCGCAGGCCGAAGCCGATGCCCAGGCCTCAGCCGGAGACGATTCCTCCGAACCGCCGAGTAAATCAGACAAATAGCAGGCGACTTTTAATATCGCCCGGTTATCCCCAAGGAACCATTGCGCGTTTTGACGCGTTGCCTTATTGGGGGAGATACTTCAGGTGGAAACATCCTGCTTTTCTGATTACACGTCCTTTCCAAAAGAGAGATTTTTGATGGCACAGAAAGTCAATATCGTCCTGGTGGACGATCTGGATGGGGGATCTGCGGACGAAACCGTTCGCTTCGGCCTGGATGGCGTCGGTTATGAAATTGACCTGTCCTCAGCCAATGCTTCAGAACTGCGGTCATCTCTGGAACGCTTTGTTTCAGCCGGCCGCAAAACGTCCGGCGGCCGCCCTACCCGTGCCAAGGCACCGGGTGGACGCAGCCAGGACTCTGCCCAGATACGCCAGTGGGCGCGGGATCACGGTTACACCGTAAACGCGCGCGGCCGTATTCAGGCGGAAATCCAGGAAGCCTACCAAAAGGCCAATTCCTAGGACGGCGCCCTGACAATCCGTTAGGGCGCAAAACCTTCTGAGCATATGTGTGGCGCCCCCGGCTGACGGGGGCGCTGCGCTTTAACCGGCCGATGCCGTCCGCATAAACGGAACAGCCGTTATTCGGAACCGCCGGCCACGCTAGTAATCGGGTCCGGTGGCCAACGGAATCGGAGAATGCCCTCCCGCGGGGAAACGAGCCCCGCGCCAATACCGCCGCTTTAGCGCCAACGATGTGCAAGCTAATCGCCGGCCATAGGGCATTATGCGCCGGTGATTTCCGACACTCCGTCAAGGGACGCGGGAATTGTCCGTCGGCTGGCAGCCGGATGCTATTCAGAGCCTTCTCGCGCATTGCGCCGGGAAGGCTGCTACGGCAGCTGCGCGGACCTGTGCAAGCCCCGCGGTTTCCCCTGTGGCGAACAAGCTCCCCAAGTCAGGGTTCCCCCACGTAGCATCAAAGTACGTCGTAGCTAGGAGTGTGGCGAAATGTTTGAGCGATTTACGGACCGTGCCCGTCGCGTAGTTGTGCTTGCCCAAGAAGAGGCACGCATGCTGAACCACAATTACATTGGTACCGAACACATCCTCTTGGGTCTGATCCACGAGGGTGAGGGCGTTGCCGCCAAAGCTCTTGAGTCCTTGAGCATTTCGCTCGACGGCGTCCGCGAGCAGGTGCAGGAGATCATCGGCCAGGGCCAGCAGGCTCCCTCCGGCCACATCCCCTTCACGCCGCGTGCAAAGAAGGTGCTGGAGCTTTCGCTGCGCGAAGCCCTGCAGCTCGGCCACAACTACATCGGCACGGAGCACATCCTGCTGGGACTCATCCGCGAGGGTGAAGGTGTGGCAGCGCAGGTGCTGGTGAAGCTCGGCGCCGACCTCAACCGGGTCCGCCAGCAGGTCATCCAGCTGCTCTCCGGCTACCAGGGCAAGGAAGCCACCGGCGCCGGCGTCGGCCAGAGCCAGGCAGAGGGTACCCCCGCCGGCTCTGTTGTGCTGGACCAGTTCGGCCGCAACCTGACACAGGCTGCCCGCGAGAACAAGCTGGATCCTGTGATCGGACGCGAGCAGGAAATGGAACGCGTCATGCAGGTCCTTTCCCGCCGCACCAAGAACAACCCCGTGCTGATCGGCGAGCCCGGCGTCGGCAAGACCGCCGTCGTCGAGGGCCTGGCCCAGGCGATCGTGCGCGGCGACGTGCCGGAGACCATCAAGGACAAGCAGCTGTACACGCTGGACCTTGGCTCCCTCGTGGCCGGCTCCCGCTACCGCGGTGACTTCGAAGAGCGCCTGAAGAAGGTCCTCAAGGAAATCCGCACCCGCGGCGACATCATCCTCTTCATCGACGAGATCCACACCCTCGTGGGCGCCGGTGCCGCCGAAGGCGCCATCGACGCGGCCTCGATCCTGAAGCCCATGCTGGCCCGCGGCGAGCTGCAGACCATCGGTGCCACCACGCTGGACGAGTACCGCAAGCACATCGAGAAGGACGCCGCCCTCGAGCGCCGCTTCCAGCCCATCCAGGTCAAGGAGCCGTCGGTTGCGCACGCGATCGAGATCCTCAAGGGCCTGCGGGACCGCTACGAGGCGCACCACCGCGTCACCATCACCGACGGCGCCCTCGCCTCGGCCGCTAACCTCTCCGAACGCTACATTTCGGACCGGTTCCTGCCGGACAAGGCGATCGACCTCATCGATGAAGCCGGTGCCCGGCTCCGCATCCGCCGCATGACCGCTCCGCCGGAGCTCAAGGAGATGGACGAGCGCATCTCCGAGCTGAAAATGGAGAAGGAGTCCGCGATTGACGCGCAGGACTTCGAAGGTGCTGCCGCGCTGCGCGACAAGGAGCAGAAGCTCATCACCGAGCGCTCCGAGAAGGAACGCCACTGGAAGACCGGCGGCATGGACGACATCTCCGAGGTGGACGAGGACCTGATCGCCGAAGTCCTCGCGAACTCCACGGGCATTCCGGTCTTCAAGCTGACCGAGGAAGAATCCTCCCGACTGCTGAAGATGGAAGACGAACTGCACAAGCGCGTCGTCGGCCAGGACGAGGCCATCAAGGCACTGTCCCAGGCCATCCGCCGCACGCGTGCCGGCCTGAAGGACCCGAAGCGTCCGGGTGGCTCGTTCATCTTCGCCGGCCCCACCGGCGTCGGCAAGACCGAGCTCGCCAAGGCCCTCGCGGAGTTCCTGTTCGGAGAAGAGGACGCCCTCATCACGCTGGACATGTCCGAGTACTCCGAGAAGCACACGGTATCGCGCCTCTTCGGTGCCCCTCCGGGCTACGTTGGCTACGAAGAGGGCGGGCAGCTGACCGAGAAGGTCCGCCGCCGTCCGTTCTCCGTGGTCCTGTTCGACGAAGTGGAAAAGGCCCACGCGGACCTCTTCAACTCGCTGCTGCAGATCCTGGAAGACGGCCGACTGACCGACTCCCAGGGCCGCGTGGTGGACTTCAAGAACACCGTGATCATCATGACCACGAACCTCGGTACCCGGGACATCTCCAAGAGCGTGGCCACCGGCTTCCAGTCCGGCACGGACACCCAAACCGGCTACAACCGGATGCGCGCCCGGGTCACGGAGGAGCTCAAGCAGCACTTCCGCCCCGAGTTCCTCAACCGTGTTGACGACGTCGTGGTGTTCCCGCAGCTGACGCAGGACGAGATCATCGAGATCGTGGACATGTTCGTGACGCGCCTGGAGAAGCGCCTCAAGGACAAGGACATGGGCATCGAGCTGACCAAGACCGCCAAGGTCCTCCTGGCCACCCGCGGTTACGATCCTGCCATGGGTGCCCGGCCGCTGCGCCGCACCATCCAGCGCGAGATCGAGGACCAGCTCTCCGAGAAGATCCTCTTCGGCGAACTGCACCCCGGCGACATCGTGGTGGTGGATGTGGACGGCGAAGGCGACGACGCGAAGTTCACCTTCGCAGGCAACGCCAAGCCGCGCATCCCGGAAATCGCCCCGAGCGCCTAGCCCCGAGCGCCTAGCCCCGGGCGCTTAGCCGCCAGCCGCACTCCAGCGCCAAGAGGCCCCGCCAGCCCCCGAAAGGGAGCAGGCGGGGCCTCTGCGTTGCGCCCTCCAGATCGCATGACCGGCCCGGACCCGCTTAACCGGCCTCGCGCGCGGCCGGTTGTGCTGGGGAGGGCCGGTTGTACCGTGTGTGGGGATGGGGGCAGCGAGGTCTGAAAGTACTGTTTCACTAATAGTGAACCCTCCTGTGATCCAGGGCACAGGGGGTGTTGAATCAGCACATGTCAACTGAAGATGCAGCGATCCTGCCTGAGCAACCGGCGACCCCTTTCCACGACCTCGACCACTACCTCGCGATCCCCCGCGTCAGTGGCCTGGCCCTCAGCCCCGACGGCCGGCGGCTGGTGACCACGGTGGCCACGCTCAACAGCAAGGGCACTGATTACGGAACGGCGCTGTGGGAGCTGGACCCGGCGGGCCAGAAGCAGGCCCGCAGGATCACCCGCAGTGCCAAGGGCGAAGCCGGCGCCGCGTTTGCGGCCAACGGCGATGTCTACTTCACGTCCGCCCGGCCGGATCCGGACAAGGAGGCCGACGGCGATCCCGTCAGTGCGCTCTGGGTGCTCCCGGCTGATGGCGGCGAGGCCCGCGTCGTGCTGTCGCGCGCCGGCGGCGTGGACAAGGTCATGGCGGCCAGGGACGCCACCGCGGCCTTCGTGACCGCCTCCGTTCTTGCCGGCTCCCGCGACGAGGAGGATGACGCCGGGCGACGCAAGAGCCGCAAGGACAACAAGGTGGCGGCCATCCTGCACACCGAATACCCGGTGCGCTACTGGGACGCGGACCTCGGCCCTGCCCAGCCGCGGCTCTTCGCGGTGGAGCCGGGGACGGGTCAGGAACCCGGCAAGCCCGCCACCGTGGACAGCACCGCGCCCCTTACCCTGCGCAACCTCACGCCGCAGGCAGGGTCCCGCCTCCGGGAAGCCGTCACGGTGATCAGTCCGGACGGCAAAACCCTCTACACCAGCCTGGTGAAGCCACTGCCGAAGGCGGACCTGCGCTCGGTCCTCGCCGCCATTGACGTTGCCACGGGGGCACTCCGGGTGCTCCTCGATGAGGAGGGCATCAACTTCTTCCCCGGCCCGGTCAGCCCCGACGGTGCCTCGCTCGCCGTCGTCAGTGAAAGCGACACGACCCCGCAGCAGGCACCGCAGGTCCGGCTCCACCTCCTCGACGTTTCCGGGGAAGCCGGGCCGGAGGACCTGCAGCCCTTGGCTCACGGGTGGGACCGCTGGCCCCACCCGGAGGCGTGGCTCCCGGACGGCTCCGCCTTCCTGGTTACGGCGGACGACGACGGCGCGTCGCCGGTTTTCAGGGTCAACGCGGCGGCAGGTGCCGCCCGGGGGAGCGTCACCCGGGTGACGCCGGACGCGGCGGCCTACACCGACGTCGTCGTTTCACCCGACGGGCGCAACGCTTACGCGCTGCGGAGCTCGTACGAGTTCCCCGCCGAGCCGGTCCGGATCGACCTCGGCACCGGGGACGTGACGCGGCTGCCGTCCCCGGCGGAGCGGCCGCAGACGGAAGGGGCACTGGAGCGGGTGGAGACGACGGCCGCCGACGGCACCCGCGTCCCTGCCTACCTGGCCCTGCCCGCCGGGGCTTCCGCCGAGAACCCCGCGCCGCTGCTGCTGTGGATCCACGGGGGCCCGCTGGGATCCTGGAATGCCTGGACCTGGCGCTGGAACCCGTGGCTGCTCACGGCCCGGGGCTACGCCGTGCTGCTGCCGGATCCTGCTTTGTCGACGGGCTACGGTCAGGATTACATCCAGCGCGGCTGGGGTGGCTGGGGGAAGGCGCCGTTCACGGATCTCATGGCCATCACTGATTCGGTGGTGCAGCGGCCGGACATCGACGAAAGCCGCACCGCCGCGATGGGCGGCTCCTTCGGCGGCTACATGGCCAACTGGGTGGCCGGCCAGACGGACCGCTTCAAGGCGATCGTGACCCACGCCAGCCTGTGGGCCCTGGACCAGTTTGGACCCACCACCGACGCGTCGCAGTACTGGCTCAAGGAAATGACGGCGGAAATGGCGCTGGAGAATTCCCCGCACCTGCACGTGGAGAAGATCCGGACGCCCATGCTGGTCATCCATGGCGACAAGGATTACCGGGTGCCCATCGGGGAAGGACTGCGGCTCTGGTATGAGCTGCTGTCCAAGTCCCAGCTCGCCTCCGACGGGAACGGGCAGACCAGCCACCGGTTCCTCTTCTACCCGGACGAAAACCACTGGATCCTGCAGCCGCAGCACGCCAAGGTCTGGTACGGCGTGGTTGAACACTTCCTGGCCAGGAACGTCCTCGGCAAGGACATCGCGCTGCCGGCGGATCTGGGTCTATAGGAGGCGGTGATGGCGCCCCCCGTAAGATGGGGCCTGTGACTGACTCCTTCACTGTTCGCCCCGCCCGGACCAGCGATGTGGCTGCCATCAAGAGACTGGTGGCGCCGCTGGCGGAAGAGCGAATACTGATGGCCAAGGAGACGGTGGCCTATTACGAGAGCCTGCAGGAATTCCTGATTGCCGAGTCGGCCGCGGGCGAGGTCATCGGCTGCGGCGCCCTGCATGTCATGTGGGAGGACCTTGCGGAGGTGCGCACCCTGGCGGCCTCGGATGCGTGGCGCGGCAAGGGCGTGGGGCACGTCCTGGTCGAGAGCCTCCTGAAGCAGGCCGGGGCGCTGGGCGTCTCGCGGGTGTTCTGCCTGACCTTCGAGGTGGACTTCTTCAAGCGGCACGGCTTCGAGGTGATGGCTGACCAGTCGGCGGTGGACCCGCAGGTGTACTCCGAGCTGCTGCGCTCGCACGATGAAGGCGTTGCCGAGTTCCTGGACCTTGCGCGGGTGAAGCCCAACACGCTCGGCAACACGAGGATGATCAAGGCTCTCTAGCGCCCGCCCCGACCTCCTCGCGGCCGGGCTCCTCGCGGCCGGGCTGCGGTTCCGTGTGCCCTTCCGGGTGGATGCCGCGGGGTTCGGACCGGTGGCCGCGCCTCCAGTCCGGCGGCTGCAGCTTCGGCAGGACCTTCGCCACGGCCAGCGCGGCATAGATCACCGTATTCACCGCCACGAAGGCCGCCATGACGCGGAACCAGCCGGTGAATAGCAGGGATTCGGGGAGAATCGCCCCCGCGGGTACTGCCAACCCGGCTGCTGCGATCATGCTCCGCCTGCCTTTGCCAGGTGCTTCCAGCTGGCCTCCCGGCCCGCGGACATGTCGATGATGCCCTTCACGTAGACCACATTGAGGAACATGTCGAACACCAGTTCCGGGATGACGGTCAGGGCGAGGAGGCGCGCCGGCCAGCCTCCGCGCCAGACGGTGACCATCCGCTCGAAGGAGAAAAGAACGCCCAGCCCCAGCCAGAAGGGGAACCAGATCCAGGTGTCGAGCGCGAGCACCGTCAGGAGAATCAGCAGCAGGTAGGAACTCAGGGCGATGACGCCGTAACCAAGGCCGAACTGCTGGGCCCAGTACCGGGCGGCCGGCGGTGTCAGGCCGTAAGCACCGAGGTTTTCCAGGGCGCCGCGCTGCCACCGCAGCCGCTGGGCCCAGAGGGTGCGCCACGTTGGCATGAGCTCGGTGACCACTGCGCATTCCGACGGCGAGACCATGAGCCCGCCGAGCGACTTCAGTGCGATGGTCAGCTCGTTGTCCTCGGTGAGCGCCCAGGTGTCGTAGACATCCCCGGCCACGCCGGGCAGGACCTTGCCGCGGTTCTCCGCCACGGCCCGCAGCGCGGCCGGCCGAAACACCGATGCCGTTCCCGTGAGCACAAAAACCCGGCCCCGCCGGCGACGCATGTCCCGCGCGTACCTGATGTACTCGTTGCGCTGGAACTGTCCGAGCAGCCCGTGCCCCTGCTCGCCGTAGAAGAGCCCGCCCACGGCCATGAGGGCCCTGTCCCGCGTGAAGTGTCCGATCGCGCAGGCCAGGAACCCGTCGTCGAGCAGCGTGTCAGCGTCCATCACCATGACCAGATCGTTGTCGCCCTGGCCGGGGAGCAACCGGTTCAGCGCCTGGTTCAGGGCGCCGGCCTTCTTTTGGCTGTTGCGCACCGTCTCCAGAACCTCGACGCCGGCCGCGCGTGCAACATCTGCAGTGGCGTCTGCGCAGTTGTCCGCCACGACGATGACCCGCTGCGGCGGGTGCGACTGGGCGAGAAGCGATGCAAGCGTCGAAGGCAGGGATGCGGCTTCGTTGTGCGCCGGGATGAGGACCGTGAGAGTGACCGGCCCGGCGTAGACGCCCCTGGTTTTCGCCATCACGATGCGGGGCGCCAGCGGCTGCGCCGGGTTTGCCGAACGCCGCGATTTGAGGGAAATGTGCCGGTCGGCCAGAGCGATTCCGGCAATAAGCAGGAAGGCGACGGCGATCGCCGTCGTTAGCAGCCACGGCGCCGGGGCCTCTGCGACGTAAAGTACGCCCCAGATCCCCAGCAGCATGCCGCGGCTCGGGGCGGTTACCGCCGTCGGCACGGTGGCGGTGACGGCCAGCCACAGCAGCGCGGCTGTCCCTGCCGCCGCCAGGGCGATCAGCACCCCGGCGGTTTTCTGCAGCGTGCGGTGGGGTTTGATGGCTCACTCCATCCGGTGCGGATTGACGTGGTCGGCGACCTGACCTACGCGATCGTTGCAGTGCCGTCCCGGTTTTGCCGCGGGAACTGATCAAGATCCGCTCAAAGTTGCACCACAATTTTCCTTCTGTTTTATCAATTTGTTGGATAAACTATCGGGGAACCGGAAGGGACAGCATTGGGGGCTGTCCCTTCCGCCGTTTCTGAACTACCGCGGAGCCGGTGCCGGTAGTAGGGTCAAAGCACATCCTGACCGATGTCAATGAAGCACCGAGAGCCCAGGAGCCGGCCGTGAAAAAGCTCATTAATGATCCCCGCGCTGTTGTCGATGAATCCGTGGAAGGATTCGGTCTTGCCCATGCAGACCTAGTGGCCGTCAGCGCCGACCCGAAGTACGTCACCCGCAAGGATGCCCCCGTTGCCGGCAAGGTCGGCCTGGTGTCCGGCGGCGGCAGCGGGCATGAACCGCTCCACGCCGGCTTTGTGGGACGTGGCATGCTCGACGCCGCTGTGCCCGGCGCCGTGTTTACCTCACCGACACCCGACCAGATCATCCCGGCCACGCTCGCAGTGAACTCCGGCGCAGGCGTTGTCCACATCGTCAAGAACTACACCGGCGACGTCCTGAACTTCGAGACGGCGGCCGAGATGGCCCAGGCCGAGGGTGTGGAAGTCCGCACCGTGCTCGTCAACGACGACGTCGCAGTGGAGGATTCGCTGTACACGGCAGGCCGCAGGGGGGTGGGTGGCACCGTGCTGGTGGAGAAGATCGCCGGGGCTGCGGCAGAGCGCGGCGACGGCCTTGACGCGGTGGCGGCCATCGGCGACCGGGTGAACCAGAATGTGCGGACCATGGGCGTCGCACTCACGGCCTGCACGGTGCCCCATGCCGGTTCGCCGAGCTTTGACCTCGAGGACAACGAGATCGAAATCGGCATCGGCATCCACGGGGAGCCGGGCCGGCACAAGATCGCCATGGAAAACGCCGACGGCATCACCAACCGCCTGCTGGAACCGATTCTCAGCGACCTCGGAACAGCATCGGGGGAGAAGGTGCTTCTGTTCGTCAACGGCATGGGCGGCACTCCGCTGAGCGAGCTTTACATCGTCTACCGCCGTGCCGCCCAGATCCTTTCGGAGCGGGGCCTCACGGTGGAGCGTTCCCTTGTTGGGAACTACATCACGTCCCTCGAGATGCAGGGCTGCTCCATCTCTGTGCTGCGGCTTGACGACGAGATGACTGCCCTCTGGGATGCGCCCGTGCACACGCCCGCCCTGCGATGGGGCGTGTAGCAGTGGGGCTGGACGTGACCTGGGCCGTCAAGTGGCTGACGCTGTCCGCCCAGGCGATGGCAGAACACAGGGTGGAACTCATCGAGCTGGACAGGGCCATTGGCGACTCTGACCACGGCGAAAACATGGACCGCGGCTTCCAGGCGGTCCTCGACAAGCTGGCCGAAAACCCTCCCGATACCCCCGGTGCAGCACTCAAGCTGACGGCCATGGCACTGATGTCGAAGGTTGGCGGGGCCGCCGGGCCGCTCTACGGCACGGCGTTCCTGCGGGCCGCGACCAGCCTGGGTGATGCCGCGAATGTGGACGCCGCGGCGCTCGCCGCCGCGCTCACGGCGGCGCGGGACGGCATCGTGGCCCGGGGGAAGGCCGAGTCGGGCGACAAGACGATGGTTGATGCCTGGACCCCGGCAGCTGACGCGGCGGCAGCAGCCGCGGCCGACGGCGACACGCTCGCAGTGCTCATCGCCGCGGCGGAGGCAGCCGAGGCGGGCGCCGTGGCAACTGATCCGCTGGTGGCGCGCAAGGGCAGGGCCAGCTACCTCGGGGAGCGAAGCGCCGGCCACCGGGACCCCGGTGCGGCGTCGAGTGCCCTCATTCTCCGCGCCGCTGCGGGAGCCGCCGCATGACGGTGCGGATCGTGGTGGTTTCGCACAGTGACAAGATTGCCGACGGCGCCGTGGAACTCGCGGCCCAGATGGCGCCGGATGTGATCATGGTTCCCGCCGGTGGAACCTCTGACGGCCGGATCGGCACCAGCATGGAAAAGGTGCTGGCGGCACTGGAAACTGCTGCTGGCGCCGACGGCGTGGTGGTGCTGACCGATCTGGGGTCGGCCGTGATGACGGCGGAGTCAGCCATGGAGTTCGCCGAGGGCGGCACCCCGGTGCTTCTCGCCGACGCCCCGATTGTGGAGGGCCTCGTGGCGGCCGCGGTGGCGGCCCAGGGCGGTGCCAGCGTTCATGCCGTCCGGCGCGCCGCCGAGGCCACGCACGGCTATCCCGCGTCCCGTCCCAAGGCTGAGGACCACCTCGCCGCAGGGGTCCAAACGGCAGGCGTCCAGGCCGGTGGCGGCCCGGCTGCCTCCGGCCGGGCTGCCTCCGGTCCGGCGACGGGAGAGTCTGACTTTCCGGCGGCCCCGGATGCCAGCGGCGATTTCGCGCTCGTCAACCTTGCAGGCATGCATGCCCGGCCGGCAGCCAAGATAGCCGGCGGCCTCTCGGCACTGGATGCGGACGTGACCGTGAACGGGGTGGACGGCGCCTCCATGACGGGGCTGATGACGCTGGGCGCAGGCAAGGGATCGGTCCTGCACGTGGAAGCGTACGGCCCCGACGCCGAGCGCGCCGTGGCGTACGTGGCGGGCCTGGTCAGGGACGGTTTCGGGGAACCCTGAGGGGCAGGCCGGGCTGGGCAGGCCAGGCAGTCTCAAGCCGGCTACCTGTCCTGCCTGAGGCCCGCAGCGTCCAGTACAACGGAGGCGGAGACAAACCGTCCGCACTGCTCGCCGAACGGGTAGCTGGCCTTGGGATCGAAGCGCAGAGTGCGCGTGGGCATCGGCTTGCCGGTGGTGTTCGAGCCCCTTGCCGTGACGACGATGGGGGAGTCGCCCAGGGCGTCCAGCTCCAGCATTCCGCGCAGGGTGCCGTCCGGCTTGGCCGTCGCGGAGCACGCGCCGTCGGGCCTGGAATCATCGGCGCAGCCTTGGTCTACTGCTATGGAACCCGGCACGAGGTGGAGGGTTCCCTCCTGGCATCTGCCGTCCTGGCAGGCTCTCAGGTGCAGCGTTTTCACGTCGGGCGAGTAGCCGGCCGCCACCGTGACGGCGACTCCGGGCACCTGCCCGATCGCCGGGCACGCCGTCTCGAAAGCATGGCAGCCCGAGATGAGCGCCGTCGTCGTGATTGTGGCCAAAAGTACCCCTGCCTTGCCCATACTTCAGGGTAAATCCGCACTTCGGCGGCGGAACCGGCCGGCACAAACTGGCGCCCTCATCGTTATCCGGGTCGCCGCGGTGGGTGCCGAATTGAGACCAAAAGACCGCAGGGCGGGCGGTGTCCCGAAGGTCAGGAGGGCAGCCGGTAGCCGCCCTGGTGAAGTTCGGCCAGACCGTCCGCCAGGAGGCCCGCCAGCGCCCGTTCCAGCTGCTCCGGCGCGCAGTTCAGCCGGTGCAGGGCAGCAAGCGGGACTCCGATGCCGGCGGCTTCGAACCCGAGGTCGGCCGGGGCCTGCTGGAACATCTCCGCCGGCACCGGCGCGTCGGCCAGCCGGAGTACGGCCATCACGCCGCCGCGGACCTGGCGGTCTGTGCCGTGCCACGCCTGGCCCTTGGGCGTGTACGACGGCGGCGGCTCGCCGGCGGCGAGCCAGGCGCACCGGTCGCGTACCGGGCACGCCGCGCACTTCGGCGCCCGCGCCGTGCACACCAGCGCCCCCAGCTCCATGACCGAAGCGTTCCAGCGGACAGAACCGCCGGCGTCGGACGGCAGCAGTTCCGCGGCGAGCCGCATCTCCGCGGCCGTCAGCGCGGGCGCGGGCAGGGCGGCGCCGGAAAAGAGGCGGGCGTGGACGCGCCGGATGTTGGTATCCACCACCGTCTCGCGGCGCCCATAGGCAAAGGCGGCGACGGCGGCCGCTGTGTAGCTGCCCACGCCCGGCAGGCCGAGCAGCTCGGCGTAGTCCGACGGGACCTCGCCGCCGTGGTCGCGTTCGATCGCGACGGCCGCGCCATGCAGCCTGAGCGCCCGCCGCGGATAACCCAGCCGGCCCCAGGCACGGACCGCCTCACCCGCGGCCTCCCGGGCCAGCGAGGCAGGCTCCGGCCACCGGCGCAGCCACTCTTCCCAGACCGGCAGCACGCGGACCACCGGGGTCTGCTGCAGCATGATCTCACTGACCAGCACGCCCCAGGGCGGGCAGTCGGCCGAGCGCCACGGCAGGTCGCGGGCCTCGGCCTCGAACCAGTCCTCCAGCGTGGAGTGGACGTCGGTTAACTCGGAGTAATCGGTTGTGGTTTTGATGCCAACACTCTAGTTGAAAACCCCGACGGCGGTTCCCGGCCGGGCGCCCTCAGCTTGCCTCCTGCTCCACGGGAGGCAGGCCCTCCCGCCGTCCGGGCAGCCGCCTGACATGGCCGTGCAGGGTTTCCCCTCCGCGGCCGTTGGGCGCCGGAACAGCAAGGGCAACCACGAAGCTGGCACTGTTCGGATCCTCCACCGCGCGGATGGTCAGGCTGCGCGTTCCTTCCGGTATAGAGGGCGCAAAGAACTGCAGCTGGCGGGAGCCGACGGTGGCCACCTCATCCAGCTTGTACTTTGTGCCAAAGTGGTCATGGATAACGATTTCGGGGGTTTGCGGCTCGTCGTCATTGACTGAGGCGAGATGCAGGTTCACCACGATTCCGGTGTCCCAGATCTCAACCGCAAGCACCGTGAACTCAGTCCCCTGGCTCTGATGTTTGCCAAACGTCAGCGGCAGAAGGACGCGTTCGAGGTGACCGCCAGACACGTGATCTACCATCAGTGGTCCTCTCCAACTCGGCCCGGTAAGTGGTAACCGGGATTCAATTTTAGTAAGCGTGCTGACAGTTGTCACCCGAATTTACGTCACGAATTGGACATGGTGGGGCTGGGGCGGCGTGGTGGTGCGCCAGAAACCCGGCCGTTCCTTAGCCTAGGAGGATGGGCAGGCAAGACACTCCGAACTCCGGCGCGGGCCGGAACCGGTCACCAAAAACGGCGGCACAGAAATCGGCAACCGGGAAAACGGCGCCCCGCGCGGGGCGCAAACCTAGCCCCGCCGTGTACCGCCGTCGCCGGCTCTTTGCCGGAGTGGCGCTGCTGCTGGTCCTGTGCCTGATCGCCGGCGGTGTCGCGACCCTGACCAGCCTCCTCGGTGGCGCCCAGCAGGCCTCGTCGGCCCAGGACTCCACCCAGGATGCTTCCGCGGAGGGCGCCGCCCAGACTGGCGCCACGCCGTCGGCCAGCCCCTCGGCAACCCCCTCCGCGTCGCCCACCTGCGACCAGAAGCTGGTCACGGTCAAGGCGACCACAAACAAGACGTCCTACGCCGCGGATGAAAAGCCGGTGCTGAGCCTCACGGTCACCAACGGCGGAAAGCTGCCGTGCAAGGTGAACATCGGCACGTCGCAGATGGACTTCCTGGTCACCAGCGGCTCGGACCGGGTTTTCTCATCCGCCGACTGCCAGGCCGCCAGCACGGATCTGGTCAAAACCGTCGCGCCCGGCAAGAGTGAAACCGCGAACTTCCCGTGGCCGCGCAACCGTTCCGTGCAGGGTTGCGAGAAGGTGCCGGAGGGCGCGGTTGCCGGCGGCGGCTATTACGTATTCATCGCGAAGCTTGGTGCGAAGGTCAGCCCGCCGACGGTCTTCCAGCTCAGCTGACGGTCCAGCCCGATCGGTTGCTCCGTAACGGCCCTATTGGGTGCCCAAAAGGGCTGGGCCCACGCCGGCAGGGTTCCCTGGCCGAGCTTGCGAGGCGAGGGTGCCGGTTGGGGAGGAGCAATCGACGGGATTTACAGGAACCTGTCCAGCAGGCTGGCTTCGGCCATCCGGCTGAGGCCCTCGCGGACCGTGCGGGCGCGCTGGTCGCCGATGCCGTCCACCGTCATCAGGTCGTCGATGGTCGCGGCCATGAGGTGCTGCAGTCCGCCGAAGTGGTCCACCAGCCTGTCCGCGACGGCCTTGGGAACTGCCTTGAGCCCTGAAAGGAGCCGGTACCCCCGCGGCTGCACCACGGCGTCGAGGGTGTCCACGCCGCCGGCAAACCCGATGATTCCGGCGATCTTGCTGAGGTCGATCAGTTCGGTGGGGCCAAGGTTGAGGAGCGCGCTGACCGCGCCGTCGATGTCCTCCGGGGAAGCGTTCGGCCCCGCGTAGTCACGGATGATGATGTCGCTGCCCGGACCGCGGCCCACGGTGAGCTCGTCCAGCTGGAGGGACAGGAGCCTGCCGTCCTCGCCCAGCTCCAGCACGTACTGCGAGATCTCCTCGGAGATCCGGCGCACCATCTCCTGGCGCTGCAGGGTCACCGCCACATCGCGGACGGTCACCATAGCCTCGATTTCCAGGGCGGACAGTGAGCTGGTCACCTGGTCCAGGCGGGAACGGTACCGTTCCAGCGTGGCCAGGGCCTGGTTGGCGCGGGCAAGGACCTTTTCGGAGCCCTCGAGCACATGCCGCAGCCCGTTGACGTACAGGGCGATGATCTGCATGGACTGGCTCACCGAGATCACGGGCACGCCGGTCTGGATGGCTACGCGTTCGGCGGTCCGATGCCGGGTGCCGGATTCCTGGGTTTCGATGCTGGGGTCCGGCACGAGCTGGACGGCCGCCCGGAGGATGTTTCCGGCGTCCCTGTCGCAGATGATGGCGCCGTCCATCTTGGCCAGTTCGCGGAGCCGGGTGGGTGAGAAGTCGATGCCGATGTCGAAGCCGCCCGAACAGATGGAGTCGATGGTCCGGTCAGAGCCCAGCACGATCAGCGCGCCGGTGCGTCCGCGGAGAATGCGTTCCAGGCCGTCCCGCAGTGCGGTCCCCGGGGCCACCCTCCCCAAAGTCGCCTTGAGCGATTCTTCAGGGCTGCGAGCCATAGATATTCCCTTCAAAGGTGCAGGCGGGGCCTGCAGGTTTGCCGGTTTTCACTAGTCCGCCGGCAGGATCAAAAGTAGTCGGTTTCCCGCATGCACCATCCTAGGGGTACATTACCCCAGCAACCGCACGGGCAAGCCTTAAAGTGCCCCGTCAGCGGCCTGCGGAACGGGCATCCGGAGTGCGTCCGACGACGGTTGGCTGAGGGGCACTTTTGGGCCGCCTTGGGTGCGGATTCCGGCCCTGCGATAAACTTGGAGCCTTGGCTGGCAGGTTCCGCCGCCACATTCCTCAACCAGGATCCCCCGCGGATCGCAGTGAAAGTAGCACCGTGTCCCAAGAAGTGCAGAGCCCCGCCCGAGTGCACGAGATCCACAAGCAGGCCTCGCGGCGCCGGACGTTCGCAGTTATCTCCCACCCGGACGCCGGCAAGTCCACGCTCACCGAGGCCCTGGCGCTGCACGCCAAGGTGATCGGCACCGCCGGCGCGTCCAGTGGCAAGGCCAACCGCAAGGAGACGGTCTCGGACTGGATGCAGATGGAGAAGGACCGCGGCATTTCAATCAGCTCGGCCGCCCTGCAGTTCTCCTACCGGGACACCGTGATCAACCTGCTGGACACCCCCGGCCACGCCGATTTCTCCGAGGACACCTACCGGGTGCTCGCCGCCGTCGACTGCGCCGTGATGCTGGTGGACGCGGCCAAGGGCCTTGAGACGCAGACCATGAAGCTGTTCGAGGTCTGCAGGCAGCGGAACCTCCCCATCATCACCGTCATCAACAAGTGGGACCGCCCCGGCCTGGACGCGCTGGCCCTCATGGACGAGATCACGGAGCGCACCGGGCTGCAGCCCATGCCCCTGACCTGGGCCGTGGGCATCTCCGGTGACTTCCGCGGCGTCTGGGACCTGCGCAACGACAGGTTCGCCCGCTTCCAGCGGAACAACGCCGGCGCCAGCATCGCCCTCACCGAATACTTCACGCCCGACGAGGCCGCTGAAAGCCAGGGCGGAAACTGGACGGACGCCGTGGACGAGGCGGGCCTGGTCATCGAGTCCAACCTCGCCTTCGACGTCGAGAGCTTCCACGCCGGCAAGGCCACCCCCATCCTGTTCAGCTCCGCGGCGCTGAACTTCGGCGTCAAGGAACTCCTGGACGCCCTGGTGGACTTCGCCCCGCCGGCCGCACCCAGGCCGGACATCGAGGGCACCCCGCGGGCCGTCGAGTCCCCGTTCTCCGGCTTTGTCTTCAAGGTCCAGGCAGGCATGAACAAAGCCCACCGCGACCACGTCGCCTTCATCCGCGTCTGCTCCGGGGTGTTCGAGCGCGGCATGGTGGTCACCCAGACCCGGACCGGAAAATCGTTCGCCACGAAGTACGCGCAGCAGGTTTTCGGCCGCGAACGCGAGGTCATCGACGAGGCCTACCCGGGCGACGTCGTGGGCCTGGTCAACGCGTCCTCGCTGCGCGTGGGGGACAGCCTGTTCCTCGAGGAAACCGTGGAGTTCCCGGCCATCCCGCTGTTCGCCCCCGAGCACTTCCAGGTTGCCCGTTCCAAGGACCCCAGCCGCTTCAAGCAGTTCCGCCGCGGCATCGAGCAGCTCGAGCACGAGGGCGTCATCCAGGTGCTCCGCTCCGATGTCCGCGGCGACCAGGCGCCCGTGCTTGCCGCCGTCGGACCCATGCAGTTCGAAGTGGTGGAGGACCGCATGGCGCACGACTTCAGCGCGCCCATGCGCCTGGAACGCCTCCCGTACTCCATGGCCAGGATCTCGACGGCGGACGCCATGCCGGCGCTGGCCAACGTGCCCGGCGCCGAGGTGCTGCTGCGGTCCGACGGCGAATACCTGGCCCTCTTCAACGACGTCTGGGCACTGCGACGCATCGAGAAGAACCACCCCGACCTCACGCTGGTACCCATCGGGACGCACAACCCCGCAAAGTAGCTGCACCACCGCGGGGCGCCAGCTCCCGGACGCTCTCCCAACCAACGAAGCAAGGTATCGCCGTGTCCACAAACCAGCCGTCTGCAGCAACACCTGTTCCGGGATCAGCCAGTGTTCCAGGAGCAGCCAGGGTCGTCGTGACCGGCATGGGCTCCATGAACCCGCTCGGGGCGACTGTGGCCGAGACCTGGGAGTCGATGCTGGCCGGGCGCTCGGGCATCGCCGCGCTGGAGGACGGCTGGGCTGAAGCTCTCCCGGTGCGCATCGCCGGGCGGGTCACGGCCGACCTTGGCGGGTTCCTAAGCACCCGCGAGCTGAAGCGGATGGACCGCTGCGGGCAGCTGGCGCTCGTGGCCTCCCGCGAAGCCTGGGCGCAGGCGGGGAAGCCGGGCGTCGAACCGGAGCGGCTCGCCGTCGTGATCGGCTCCGCCTACGGCGGCATGGACACCGTACTCGCCCAGGTCAGGGAGTTGGACAAAGGCGGCCCGCGCAAGGTTTCGCCGCACACCCTGACCCGGCTCATGGTGAACGGGCCCTCCGCGTGGGTTTCCATCGACCTCGGTGCCAAGGGCGGGGCCCGCACTCCCGTCAGCGCCTGTGCGTCCGGGGCCGAGGCGATTGCCCAGGGTGCCGATATGATCAGGTCCGGGGCGGCCGACGTCGTGATTGCCGGCGGCGTTGATGCCTGCGTTAACGACCTGATCATCAGCGGTTTTTCCCAGATCCGGGCGCTCTCCACGCGCAACGACGACCCGGAGCGGGCCTCGCGGCCGTTCGACCGGGACCGCGACGGCTTCGTGCTGTCCGAGGGTGCGGGGATCGTGGTCCTGGAAAGCGAGGATTACGCACGTGCCCGGGGCGCGGAAGTGCTGGGCGGCATTGCGGGGGCAGCTGTGACCTCGGACGCGAACGACATCGTGGCAGCCGATCCGGACATGCAGGTGCGGGTCATGGAGAAGGCCCTCGCCTCCGCCGGCCTCCGCGGAACGGACATCGGGTTCGTGCATGCGCACGCCACCTCGACGCCGGTGGGAGACCGGCTGGAGGCGCAGGCCATCAAGGCCATTGCCGGTGACCAGGTGCCGGTGACCTCCACGAAGTCGCTCACCGGTCACCTGCTCGGCGGAGCAGGCGCGCTGGCCGCGATCGCCACGCTGCAGGCACTCCGGACCGGCGACCTGCCCGGCACCTACAACGTGGCGTCCCTTGATCCCGAGGTGGACCTCAACGTCATCACGGGCACCGTCAGCGGCAGCACCGCGACGGCGGGACTCGTCAATGCCTTCGGTTTCGGCGGGCACAGCGCGGCGCTGGTGGTCACCCGCGCCTGACGCTAACGCTTCCTGGTCCGCAGCAGGGCGGCGGTCCCTGCGGCCAGGCCCAGCAGGCCTGCGCCGAGACCGGCAATGCCGAAAGTGTTGTCCGCGGCCGTGACCGGAGTGGTTGATGACGCCGCTGCGGTGTCTGCGGCAGTGTCCGCAGTGGCCGTGTCTGCAACGGGAGCCGCCGAGGCAGCCGCCGCATGTGCATGCTCATCCGCCCCGGCGGTGGTGACGAACGACGGAACCGGGTGCTCGGGCTCGGCCTGCCCGGCGGTTTCGGGCTGGTTCCAGTTCACCACCGTCCCGTCGGAGTAGGTCTGTGCAGCCGGCAGGGCCACGGTGGTGCCGGCCTCCGGAAGCCGGCCGACCGAGATGGAGAACGTCTGGTACTCATGCTGCCCAAGCTGATGCGCCGCATCGGCAGTCCAGGTGACCGTGGCGGCAGCCTTGGTGATCTTTGCCCCTTCCACGGTGACCGGAGCAGGCAGGGCAGCCTCGGTGATCTTTGCAGTCCAGCCGTCCATGGGCTTGACCGAAACGGACGTGAACGGCGTTGCCGTGGGCAGCGTGACAGTGACCTTGGTGGTCTTGGCGGTTTCGGACTCGTTGGGCACCCGAAAGGTCAGCTGCGAGAAGCCGCCGGCCGAGGTTGAGGCCGGGTCCACGTGGACGTGGGCGGATGCAGAGCAGACGCCCAGGGCCATGAGGCCGGCCGCCGCTGCTGCGACGGTGGCGGTTTTCAGGGCAGAAGTTTTCAGAGCACGGGTTTTCAGTGCAGAGCTTTTCAGAGCACGGGTGTTTGAGGTGGTCATGACAGGGCCTTTCGCGGGTGCCGCCGCGCTCGTGCCGAGGGGCAGCTGGGGGTGATGGATGGTCAGGCAGCGTCCCGGCACCCCCTCCGCAGGCTGGCCAGCCATGCGCGGGAGAGTTTACTGAAGGGTGCGCGGGAGGGCAGCCCGGGGCGGACCGCGAAGAGTGTCGTGCCGCAGGTTGCGGCGGAGGGCCGCGACGAAGACCGTTGGCCAGGCCGCAGGGCAGTGGCTGGCGGGGATGAACCCGGTGGGCCGGGGGAGCCGGACCAGCGGGCGGAGCCACGCCAGGAGCTGCCACAGTGCGGCCTCGCCCCTCCGCATCAGCCAGGCCGTAGCCAGCGTGGCGAGGACGTGCCCTGCCAGCATGGCGGGTGAGTTGGCACCGTCACTCATGGGCATGGATTCCATTGCGGCCGTGCAGTCCAGGCCCACGTGCCCGTCGTGCGTCAAGCCGCCGGGCAGCGGCAACTGGGCAAGCTGTAACTGGGGCAGCGGCAGCTGGGGCAGGCAGGAAGCGCCGGGGGAGAAGGCAGTGAAGGCCGTGTGCAGGGTGAGCTGGCCGGAGCCGAGCAAACCGAACAGGGCGGGGAACGATAACTGCCGCCGTGCGAGCCAGCCGGCCGGGGCCAGCAGGAACGCTGCCGCCACGGCGAGTATTCCGGTGTCCGGAAGCTGCCCGCCACCCAGCACGTGGCCCGCCACGGCCAAGGAGACCGCCACCGCGGTGACCAGGGCTGCGCGGAAGAGGCGCAGGGGACCTCGGAGATCCATCGGTGCCTCCCTCCATCAGGCCCGGAGCTGCTGTGCCACCCCGACCGTAAGCGCGGCAGCGTGGGAAAACCTTGGGTAATGCCCCGGTTGGTTAGTGCTCTGGGCGGCCCGGAAGGGTGGTCCGGAATGGTGGTCCGGAATGATGGTCCGCAATGATGGGGCCCGGGGCAGCGGCCGGGGCTGCCCGTAGAATTGCGGTGACGCCCGCGCAGCCCGTCGATCATATGGAAAGGACCGCTGATGATGCCCCGTGCCTCGTTCCGGCTTTTCCGTACCGGGCTGATCGGTTCCCTCGTTATCGGGTTTGCCGCCGGCGGGCACCTTGCGGGCGGCGGCCAGCTTCCCTCAGCGGCCATCCTGGCAGCGCTGTTCGCCGTGACACTGGTTCCCGTCGCCGCGCTGACGCGGTTCCGGCTCTCCTGCCCTGCCTTGGTCGCATTGCTTGGTGCCGGCCAATCCTGGCTGCACTGGGCCTTCGACGGTCTGGGCAGCGCGGGTGCCGCCGCGCCGGCGTCCGCTGCACTGATGCCCGGCCATGCCGACCACCCGGGCCACGCGGGGGGAGCGTTGGATCCGGCTTTCCTAAGCCCCGCCGCGGCCGGAAGTGCCCACACTGCGGCACCGGACGCCGTCATGTTCGCTGCGCACGCCGTGGCTACCCTGTGCGCCGCCGTCCTGCTGGCCCGCGGGGAACGGGTGCTGGCAACGCTTGGCTCATGGCTGCAACCGCTTTTCGGCCGGCACGAACCGGCAGTTATCCTTCCTGCCCGCGTCCTGGCGCCCTTCCCGGCTCCGGCCGTCCTCCCGCGGACGCGCGCCGGCGTGCACCTGCCAGCCCGGCGCGGGCCGCCGCTGCCTTTGGCCGCCTAGACGGGTTCCTTTCAGAGCGGGCCGTCCCCTTGAGGACGGTTCCGCTTCCCAGGCAGGGTCCGACGGCGGCGTGCAGCTACCTGCCCGTGTCGCCTTGAAGGCGCGCGGGTCCCTGACTGATTTTCCTGAAAGGCACTACCCCCATGAACACCTCCATCCGCCGTACCCTCAAGACCGCAGCAGCCGCTTGCCTTACAGCCGGTCTCTTTGCCGCCGGTGCCTCCGCCGCTTCCGCGCATGTCTCGGTTGATCCCTCCGCGACCGCCGAGGGCGGCTTTACCAAGCTGACGTTCAGCGTTCCGAATGAGTCCGAGACGGCCAGGACCAACCGGCTGGAGGTCAAGCTCCCCACCGACACCCCGCTGACCTCGGTCTCCGTGAAGCCGATGGACGGCTGGAAGGCACAGGTGGTCACCACCACCCTGCCCAAGCCCGTGGAGGTTGCGGGCGCAACGGTCACCAAGGCGCCGACCAGCGTGATCTGGACCGCGGATGCCGCCCACCAGATCGGGCAGAACGAATTCCAGACCTTCACGCTGTCCGTCGGCCGGCTCCCGGCAGCGGGCACCACCCTGATGCTGCCCGCGGCCCAAGGCTACACCGACGGAACCACCGTGAACTGGGCCGACGCTGCCGAGGCTGAACACGGCCACGCGTCCGCGACTTCCTCCTCCGGTGCTTCGACGGCCTCCTCCGCACCGGCCGCAGAAGCGGAGGAGCACCACCCGGCGCCGTCGTTCGTGGTCACCGCGGCCGAGTCCGGTGCAGGGTCCGCAACGGCGACGCCGGATGCAGCGCCGGCCGGCTCGGCAACGGAGGGCGGAGAGTCCAACGGCGGCCAGGCTGTCGGCTGGATCGGCCTGGTGGCGGGTCTGCTTGGCCTCGCCGCGGGCGCCACGGCCCTGGCCCGCACCCGGGCAGTCAAGAAGTAGCCCCGGCACTCCACCCAAAAGCAGCCCGCACCGTCCCTTGGAAGCGCCAGGGGACGGTGCGGACCACTTGTGAACGGATGCTCAGGGTTTGCCGATGAGCAGGTCCAGGACTTCGGTCAGGTGTCCGACTTCCCTGACAGAAAAGCCGGCCGGGACCGGGCCGGGACCGGTGGGGCTGGCGGGAACGACGGCGTGCGTGAAGCCAAGCCGGTGGGCCTCCTGGATGCGCTGGTTGATTCCCGGCACGGGACGCACTTCGCCGGCCAGGCCCACTTCACCGAAGGCGATGAGGCGCTGCGGCAGCGGTTTCTTCTCCTTCGCGGATGCCACCGCCAGCGCGATCGCCAGGTCGGTGGCTGGCTCACTGAGCTTTACGCCGCCCACCGTGGCGACGTACGAATCGTCCTTCTGAAGCTGGCGGCCGGCACGCTGCTGCAGCACAGCCATGAGCATGGCCACCCGCGAACTGTCCAGGCCACTGGTGGCTCGTCGCGGCTGTGAGTTCTGGGTCTCGGCAAGCAGGGACTGCACCTCGGCCAGGAGCGGCCGGCGGCCCTCCATTGTGACCGTGATGCAGGTGCCGGATACGGGTTCCTTGGTGCGGGTGACGAACAGCCCGCTGGGATCAGCGAGGCCAAGGATGCCGTCCTCGGTGAGGTCGAAGCAGCCGACGTCGTCGGTGGGCCCGTAACGGTTTTTGACCGCGCGCAGCAGGCGGAGGCGGGAGTGGCGCTCGCCCTCGAACTGGCACACCACATCCACCAGGTGCTCCAGCAGGCGGGGCCCGGCGATGGAGCCGTCCTTGGTCACGTGCCCCACCAGCAGCGTGGTCATGTTCCGGCGCTTCGCCGCGGAAATGATCGAGGCGGCCACCTCGCGGACCTGGGAGACACCGCCGGAACTGCCCTCCACGTCCGCGCTGCTGAGCGTCTGCACGGAGTCCACCACCAGCAGCTTCGGCTCCACTTTCTCCACCTGGCCGAGCGCCTGGCCAAGGTCGGTCTCCGCGGACAGGTACAGGGTGTCCGCGATGGCGCTGATCCGCTCCGCCCGCAGTTTCACCTGGGCCGCTGATTCCTCGCCGGTTACGTACAGGACGCTCTGCCCGGTCCGGGCGAACTTGGCAGCGACGTCCAGCAGCAGCGTCGACTTTCCCACACCGGGCTCGCCTGCGAGCAGGATGACGGCGCCGGGCACCACGCCGCCGCCGAGCACGCGGTCCAGTTCGTCCACGCCGGTGGGCAGGTATGCGGCGGCGGTGGCGTCGACCTCGGCAATGGGGCGGGCGGGCTCCAGAACTGTGGTGGCCGCCGTCGTACGCGCTACCGCGGCGCCGGTTTCCTCAACGGTGCCCCACGCCTGGCACTCACCGCACCGGCCCACCCATTTGACCGTGGTCCAGCCGCATTCCGCGCATTTATAGCCCGGCGCCTTGGAAACCCGGGAAGTCTTTGTAGCCATTGCTCCACAGTATCCGGCGGCTGTGACATTACAGCGGGGGGAGGAGGTCGCGCGCCTCGCGGGAATCGATGCCGGTGGCTTCGAGCAGGTCCACCATGAGCGGCCGGAACAGCATCACGACGGTTTCGCCCTCGAGTTTTTGCACTTTCAGCATCCTGGGATGCAGCCGGCCGGCGATGTCGCCGAGGTCCTGCCGGGCGCTGCGCAGGTGGGCGTGCCGGGCACCCTCCTGTACCTCAGCGAGGCCGAGTGAAAGTTCGTCCACGGCGGCCGCAGTTTCAAGCAGGACCTCGGCGATGTTTTCGGTGGCCTCGTCCGACAGGGCGGCGTGGTTGATGGAACTGGTGAGCCGGCGGGCGAAGACGCGGCTGTTGCGCAGGGCAAGGTCGATGTACTCGAGCGACTGCTCCAGCCGGTCCAGCTCGTCCCGGTGCCGCCGGTAGGCGGGCGCCAGCGTGGCCACCTCGCCGGATGCCCGGAGCGAGTGCCGCATGGCGTCCACCAGCGGCTGGCTGTTCCGTCCCCGGACCAGGGCATGCCACGCACGGGTGGAGTCGCTGTCGACCAGTGCTGCGGCGCATTCCCGCAGCACTTCGGCGAGCTCATGGAGCAGCTTCCGGACGTCCTTGCGCGGTTCCCGGCGTGGGTCCTTGGGCGCCAGGACGGTGACCAGCAGCGCCACCACGCCACCCACCACGGCGTCGATGCTGCGGGTGAAGGGGCCGCCGGCCGGCGCCGGAAGCAGCACCACAAGCAGCGATTGCAGCGCCAGTTGCGTGGTGAAGATGTTGCCGCTGTCCAGGAAGCGGGCCAGCAGGATGGAGGTCAAAAGCACGACGGCGGCCTGCCAGATCCCGGCGCCCAGCCAGTGGAGCAGCATGTCGCCCACCGCAATGCCGATGGTGCAGCCCAGGCCCACCTCCATCACCCTGCGCATGCGCAGATCGCGGGAGAAACCGAGGGCAATCAGGGCGGACGTGGCCGCAAACAGCGGCCCGGTATGGCCGAGGACGAACTCGGCGAAGGCATAGGCGCCAACGGCGCCGAACGTCATCTGGATCGCAGGGACCAGTGAATTCCGGCTCCGGACCATCCCTGTCCTGATCCGGCCGCGAAGGAAGCGTCTGCTGGCGGAGAGTCCGGTCTGGGGCATGGCTTCAGTCTATGGCCGGAGCCGTCGCGGACCGGGAACCACAAGGGCCGCCGTCGCGGTTGGCGGCGGCGGTCCCTTGTGGTTTGTTGGATGGGCTGTTCTGTTGGTCGGGTTAGCCGTTGATGATTTGGGGGATGCCGAGGTGTTTGAGGCCTTCGGTGCCGAATTCGAGGCCGTAGCCGGATTGTTTGGCGCCGCCGAAGGGGATGCGGGGGTCGACGGCGCCGTGTTTGTTGATCCAGACGGTGCCGGCCTGGATGCGGTTGGCGACGTCGCGGGCGGCGGGGAGGTTGGGGGACCAGACGGAGGCGCCGAGTCCGACGTCGAGACCGTTCGCCATCTCCACGGCTTCGTCGATGGTGGTGTAGCGGATGATGGGCAGGGCGGGGCCGAATTGTTCTTCGGTGACGAGGGGGTTGTTGTTGTCGATGTCGGCCACGAGGGTGGTGGGGTAGAAGTAGCCGGGCTGGTCGGGGTCGGGGTTGCCGCCGGTGAGGATCCGGGCGCCGGAGTCCTTCGCGGCTTGGACGAGGGTGGCGACGATGTCGTATTGGGCTTTGTTTTGGAGCGGGCCGAGGACGTTGTTTTCGTCCAGTCCCACGCCCATGGGCATGGTGTTGGCGACGGTGGTGAGTTCGTCGCAGACGGCGTCGTAGATGGTGTCGTGGACGTAGAGGCGTTTGAGCGCGGCGCAGGTTTGGCCGGTGTTGATGAAGGCGCCCCAGAAGAGGTCTGCGGCGATGGTTTTGGGGTCGGCGTCGGGCAGGACGATGCCGGCGTCGTTGCCGCCGAGTTCGAGGGTGAGGCGTTTGACGGTATCGGCGGAGGATCGAATGATGGCTTTGCCGGCGGCGGTGGAGCCGGTGAACATGATTTTGCCGATGGCGGGGTGTTCGGCGAGGCGGGCGCCGACTTCGCGGTCGCCGGCGACGGCGGTGAGGACGCCGTCGGGGAGTTCTTCGTTGAGGACCTTGATCAGGGCCAGGACGGAGAGCGGGGTCATTTTGGAGGGTTTGACGACGGCGGCGTTGCCCATCCGCAGGGCGGGGGCGATCTGCCAGATGGTGATCATCATGGGCCAGTTCCAGGGGCCGATGGCGCCGACGACGCCGATGGGCTTGTAGTGGAGTTCGGCGTAGGTTTGGCCGTCGTCGACGATGACTTCGGGGGTGAGTTCGGTGGTGGCGGTGGCGCGGAGCCAGGCGGCGCAGGCGCCGACTTCGAAGCGGGCGCCTGCGCCGTTGAGGGGTTTGCCCTGTTCGCGGGAGAGGAGCCGGGCGAGTTCCTCGGCGGAGCGTTCGACGGCGTCGGCGGCCTTGAGGAGCGCGGCGGACCGGGCGTCGTGGCCCAGGGCTGCCCAGGCCGGCTGGGCGGCTACGGCCGCGGCCACCGCGGTTTCGAGGTCTTCGACGGTGTGGACCGGCGCCTCGCCGACGACACCGCCGGTGGCGGGGTCGAAAATGGTCCGGCTAACCTCGCCGGAGCCGGGGGTGATGGACGCGAGGAGGGCATCGTAGGTTTCCAAGAGGTACTCCACTTCGAGTAGGAACGTGCGCTCGGCCGGGCGGCGAGGCGGGCATACCTAAGTGTTGTCCGTTCGCCGGGCCGCTGGCTTGTCTTTGGGTGCAGAACCCTTGACTTGGGGCGAACTGGTGCAGGACCGTGCGCAGACTAGACGCCGGCGTTCGCCTTGCCGGCGGCCGGAGCGGCCCGGCGCCGGTCAAAGACGGTGGCGCCCACCTCCTGCTCGGCCTGGTTGTTGATGCCCAGGTCGATGCCCTTGCGTTCCCGGATCACCAGGACGGCGGCCGTTGAAACGAGGGCCACAATGAGCAGGTAGACGGACACGGAGGCGGTTGTCCCGGTGGCCTGGACCAGGGCCGTGGCGATCATCGGAGCGAAGGCACCGCCGATGATGGCGCCGAGAGCGTAGGAGATCGCGACGCCGGAGAACCTGATGGAGGCGGGGAACAGCTCGCTGTAGAGGGCCGCCTGCGGGCCGTAGGTCAGGCCGAGCCCGACCGTGAACAGTGCGAGGCCAAGGAACAGCGCCCAGATGTTTCCGGTGTTCACCAGCCAGAACAGCGGGAACACCGTGACCATGAGGCAGCCGTAGCCGATGAGGTATGTCTTCTTGCGGCCGATGCCGTCTGCCAGGTAGCCGGAGAGCAGCGTGAAGATGAACCACAGGGCGGCCGAGCCGGTCACTGCCAGGAGCACCTCCGTGCGGTCCATGGCCAGGCCGGCGGGATTGGCGGCATAGCTGAGGATGTAGCCGCCGGTTGTCATGTAGCCCGCGGCGTTGTTGCCGGCGAAGACCAGAGCCGCGATGATGACCAGCAGCCAGTGCTTCCTGAACAGTTCGACAACCGGGACGCGGGTCTGCTGCTTCTTTTGGGCGATCTCCTCGAAAACCGGGCTTTCCTCCACGCTGCGCCGAACCATGAAGCCCACCACGATCAGAACGAAGCTGAGCAGGAAAGGAATACGCCAGCCCCACTGCACAAAGGCTGCACCGGGGGAGACCACGCCTGACATCAGGGCCAGCACGCCGGACGCCAGCAGCATGCCGAGCGGAACGCCCAGCTGGGGGAAGGCGCCGAACAGGCCGCGCTTGCCCCGGGGAGCATGTTCGACAGCCATCAGGACGGCGCCGCCCCATTCGCCGCCGGCCGAAATGCCCTGCAGGATGCGCAGGAGAAGCAGCAGGATGGGCGCCACGACACCGGCAGTCTCGAAGGTGGGCAGCACGCCGATGAGGGTGGTGGCGGCCCCCATCATGATCAGTGTGATGACCAGCATGGCGCGGCGGCCAAGGCGGTCCCCGAAGTGTCCGGCCAGGAAGGCGCCCAGCGGCCGGAACAGGAAGCTGAGTCCCACCGAGGCGAAGGAAATCAGGATGCCGATATCGGCGCCGGCGGGTTCGAAGAACAGTTTCGCGAAGACCAGGCCCGCGGCGTTGGCGTAGATGAAGAAGTCGTACCACTCGATGGTGGTTCCGATGATGGTGGCGAACGCTACGCGGCGGTCCGTTGCCGAGCTGCGCTGCCCCTGCTGGACAGTACTCAATGTTTTTCCTTGCTGTGGGGACACGTCGCTGTGTGGATGTGGCGCTGTGTCAGTTGGTGTAGGGGTCTGCGATGCCGATGTACTGCGTGGTGGTGTATTCGGCGATGCCTTCGGTGCCGCCTTCGCGTCCCAGTCCGGACTGTTTTACGCCGCCGAAGGGTGCAGCTGCGTTGGAGATGACGCCGGCGTTGAAGCCGACCATGCCGAATTCGATCTGTTCGGCCACGCGCAGGAGGCGGTTGAAGTCGCGGCTATAGAGGTAGGAGGCGAGGCCGTATTCGCTGGCGTTGGCCAGGCGGATCGCGTCTTCCTCATCGGTGAAGGTGGTGACGGGGGCGACGGGTCCGAAGATTTCCTGGGAGAGGATGTCGGCGTCGTTGGGCACATCGGCCAGGACGGTGGGCTGGTAGAAGTAGCCGGGCCCGTCCACGGGGGACCCGCCGATGAGGGCGGTAGCTCCGGCGTCGACGGCGGCACTGACCAGGGCGTGCACATCGTCGCGGGCGCCGGCGTCGATCAGCGGGCCGACCCGGGTGGACGGTTCGGTGCCGCGGCCGGTGGTCAGGGCGCCCATGGCGGCGGCGAACTTCCGGGTGAACTCCTGGGCTACGGTTTCGTGGACGAGGAAGCGGTTGGCTGCGGTGCAGGCCTCGCCCATGTTCCGCATTTTGGCGGCCATGGCGCCCTCGACGGCCTTGTCCAGGTCGGCGTCCTCGAACACGATGAACGGTGCGTTGCCGCCCAGTTCCATGGAGGTGCGCAGGACGTTTTGCGCGGCGTCGGCCATCAGACGCTTGCCCACAGGGGTGGAGCCGGTGAAGGAGACCTTGCGGAGCCGCGGGTCGGCCAGCAGCGGCCCGGAGACCCCGGAAGCCGAAGCGGAGGGGACGACGTTGAGGACCCCGGCGGGCAGGCCGGCGTCGAGCATGGTCTGCGCGAAGTACTGGGCGGTGAGCGGGGTGAGTTTGGCGGGTTTGAGGACCATGGTGCAGCCTGCGCCGATGGCGGGGGCGACCTTGCGGGTGGCCATGGCGAGCGGGAAGTTCCAGGGCGTGATGAGCAGGCACGGGCCGACGGGCTTGTGCTGCACGAGGATCTTGTTCTTGCCCTCGGGGGTGGTGAGGTAGCGGCCGTAGTCGCGGACGGTTTCTTCGGAGAACCAGCGCAGGAACTCGGCGCCGTAGGTGACTTCGCCGCGGGCTTCGGCCAATGGCTTGCCCATTTCCAGGGTCATCAGCAGTGCGAAGTCTTCGGCGCGTTCGGTGACCAGGTCGAAGGCGCGGCGCAGGATCTCGGCCCGCACCCGGGGTGCCGTGCGGGCCCAGGAAGCCTGGGCGGCGTCGGCCGCGTCGAGCGCGGCGACGGCGTCCGCGCTGGTGGCCGAAGCAAGGGTGGCGAGTACCTCCCCGGTGGCGGGGTCGTGCACGTCGAACGTGCCGCCGTCGGACGCGTCCCGCCACTGGCCGTTGATGAGCAGGCCGGTGGGAACGGACGCGAGGAGCGCGGCCTCACGCTCCGGTGAGATGGCGGCCTGCGAGAGGGCAGGGGAGAGTACGGGCGAAGTGGTCATGGAAAGTCTCCTCAGTGAGAGCTGGCCCAACTGACTCGCAGTTGTTGTCGTTTTGGGACCTCAAAACGACAACAACTGCGAGTCAGTTGGGTGGGTCAGTAGCTGGCGGGGGTTTCGACGGGCTCAATCACAGGCCCGCGGGGGACGTATTCGGCGGCGAGGGCTTCGGAGCCGCGGGCCAGGAGGGCGACGTCGGCGCCCACCAGGATGAAGGCGGCGCCGGCGTCGAGGTAGGCGCGGGCGGTGGCGGGGGCGAAGGCGTTGACGCCGGCGGGTTTGCCGGCCGCTTTGGCGGCGGCGAGGCAGTGTTCGACGGCGGCGCGCACCTCGGGGTGTTCCTGCTGGCCCAGCAGGCCCATGGAGGCGGCGAGGTCGGAGGGCCCGACGAAGATGGCGTCCACGCCGTCGACCTTCAGGATGTCCTCCACCGCTTCGACGGCAGCCGTGGATTCGATCTGGACGGTGACGCTGACGGTATCCGATGCCCGGGCGAGGTAGTCGGGGACCCGGTTCCACCGGGCGGCCCTGGCCAGCGCGGAGCCGACGCCGCGCACCCCGTGGGGCGGGTAGCGGGTGGCGGCCACCGCGGCTTCGGCCTCGGCCACGGAGTGGACCATGGGGATGAGCAGGTTCTGCACGCCCAGGTCAAGGTACTGCTTGATGACCACGGTGTCGTTCACCGGCGGCCGGACCAGGGTGTGGACCGGGTATCCGTGGGTGGCCTGGAGCTGGGCGAGGACGGATTCGAGCCCGTTGGGGCTGTGTTCGGCGTCGACCAGGAGCCAGTCCAGGCCGGATCCGGCGCAGAGTTCGGCGATGAGCGGGCTGCCGGAGCAGACCCACATCCCGGCCAGCGGCCGGTCGGCGCCATCCAAAACTGACCGGAAGGTGTCTTCTATTCGAAACGGCATGTGACAGTCCCCAGGGGTCCGTAGTCGGCGTGGACGGTGTCGCCCTTGTAGACCCACAGCGGGCGGGTGAAGGAGCCGGCGAGGATGATGTCGCCGGCCTTCATGGAATCCCCGTGCGCGGCGATCTTGTTGGCCAGCCAGTGGACGCCGTTGGCGGGGTGGTCCAGGACGCCCGCGGCGACGCCGGTTTCCTCCACGGTCTCGTTCTTGTACAGGATGGCGGAGACCCAGCGGAGGTCGACGGCGTCCGGGCGCACCGGGCGGCCGCCCACCACCATCGCGCCCATCGCCGCATTGTCGGAAATGGTGTCCACGATGGTCCGGCCCTCCATCTCGATCCTGGAGTCGAGGATTTCGAGGGCCGGAACCACGTAGTCGGTGGCGTTGAGGACGTCGAAGATGGTGCAGCCCGGGCCCTTGAGCCCGTCCTTCAGCACGAACGCCAGTTCCACCTCCACCCGCGGATGCGTATAGCGGTCCCACTGCACGGAGCAGCCGGTCTCCAGCACCATGTCATCGAAGATGGCGCCGTAGTCGGGTTCGGTGATGCCGGTGGCGGCCTGCATGGCCTTGGACGTGAGGCCGATTTTGCGCCCCACCAGGGTCCGGCCGGCGTCCTCGTTGCGGCGCCGCCAGAGCTGCTGTACCGCGTAGGAGTCCTCTACCGTCATGTCCGGGTAGCGGGCAGTCAGGCGGGACACAGGGGTGCGGGTCCGGCCGGCTTCCACCAGCTCGTCCGCTATGGCCTCAATCGTCTTCGCGTCCAGCATGGCTTAGACCTGCGCTCCAAGCTTGAAGCCCTCGCCGGCGGCAGCGCCGCCGTCGTCGGCTTTGCGGGTGTAGGAGAAGCCGTCAGCGCCCACGGTCACGGCCATCTCGCTCTTTTCCTCGCGGACAATGACCGGCTGGGGGTTGCCGTCCAAGTCCAGGACCAGGGAGGCCTCGGTGTACCAGGAGGGGACGACCGGGTTGCCCCACCAGTCGCGGCGCTGGTTGTCGTGGACGTCCCAGGTCACCACCGGGTTGTCCGGGTCGCCGGTGTAGTAGTCCTGGGTGTAGATCTCGATGCGGTGGCCGTCCGGGTCCAGGATGTAGAGGTAGAACGCGTTGGAGACGCCGTGCCGGCCGGGGCCGCGTTCGATCCGGTCGCTGATGCGCAGGGCGCCCATTTTGTCGCAGATCTGGATGATGTTGTGCTTTTCGTGCGTGGCGAACGCGACGTGGTGCATGCGGGGGCCGTTGCCGCCGGTCAGGGCGGTGTCGTGCACGGTCTGCTTGCGGTGCATCCAGGCGGCGTAGGTGACGCCGTCGGAGTCCTTGATGTCCTCGGAGACGCGGAAGCCGAGGTCCTCCAGGTAGGCGCGGCCGCGGGGGACGTCCGGGGTGACCTGGTTGAAGTGGTCCAGGCGGACCAGTTCGCCGGCGGAGTAGAGGTCGTAGCGCTGGGTGAGGCGTTCCACGTGCTCGGTCTCGTAGAAGAACTCGTAGGGGAAGCCCAGCGGGTCCTCGACGCGGACGGAGTCGCCGATGCCCTTGGTGAAGCCTTCCTTGCGCCGTTCAACCCGGCAGCCGAGTTCGCGGTAGTAGGCCTCGGCGGCGTCCACCTCGGCGGGGGACTTGACCCGGTAGGCGAAGGCTGCGACGGCGGCGATGGGGCCCTGGCGGAGCACCAGGTTGTGGTGGATGAACTCCTCCAGGGAGCGGAGGTAGATGGTGGTCTCGTCCTCTTCGGTGACGTGCAGGCCGAGGACGTCGACGTAGAACTCGCGCGACTTGGCGAGGTCGGTGACCACGATTTCCATGTAGGCGCAGCGGACGATATCCGGTGCCGGGACGGTGGGGGTGGGAACGAAGTTGGTCATGATGTTCTCTCTTCTTTGAAAGGGGGTTTATACCCAACTGACTAGCAGTAGATGTCGTTTTGGAGGCTCAAAACGACAACAAATGCGAGCTAGTTGGGCTAGGCGCCGAATTTGGGGGTGTGGACGGCGCCGAGGCTGATGTGCACGGCCTGCTGGTCGGTGTAGAAATCGATGGAGCGGTAGCCGCCCTCGTGGCCCAGGCCGGAGGCCTTGACGCCGCCGAACGGGGTGCGGAGGTCGCGGACGTTGTGGCTGTTCAGCCACACCATGCCGGCCTCCACGTTCTGCGAGAAGTTGTGGGCGCGGGTCAGGTTCTGGGTCCAGATGTAGGCCGCCAGGCCGTACCTGGTGTTGTTCGCCAAAGCCAGCGCCTCGTCGTCGTCCTCAAACGGGGTGATGGCGACGACGGGACCGAAGATCTCCTCCTGGAAGATCCGGGCATCGGGTGCGACATCGGCAAACACGGTGGGGGCGATGTAGTTGCCCTCCGGCAGGCCTTCCGGCCGTCCGCCGCCGGCCAGCAGCCGGCCCTCGGACTTGCCGATCTCCACGTAGGAGGCCACCTTGTCGTAGTGCTCGGGGTGGACCAGGGCGCCCACCTGGGTCTTGGGATCGTGCGGATCACCGACGACGATGTTCTTGGCCCGGGCAGCGTACTTTTCGCAGAACTCGTCATAGATGGCGCGTTCCACCAGGATGCGGGAGCCGGCGGTGCAGCGTTCGCCGTTGAGGGAGAAGACGCCGAACAGTGCTGAGTCGATCGCGGCGTCGAGGTCGGCGTCGGCGAACACCACGCACGGGGACTTGCCGCCGAGTTCCATGGAGAGGCCCTTGAGGTTGGCGGCGGCGTTGCGGAAGATCGTCTGGCCGGTGGTGGTCTCGCCGGTGAAGGAGATCAGCGGGACGTCCGGGTGCTTGACCAGGGCGTCGCCGGCCTCCTCGCCGAGCCCGTTGACCAGGTTGAAGACGCCGTCCGGCAGTCCCGCGTCCTTGAAGATCTGCGCCCACAGCGAGGCCGAGAGCGGCGTGAATTCGGCGGGCTTCAGGACCACGGTGTTACCGGTTGCCAAAGCGGGGGCCAGCTTCCAGGACTCCAGCATGAACGGGGTGTTCCACGGGGTGATGAGTCCGGCGACGCCGATCGGCTTGCGGTTCACGTAGTTAATCTGCGAACCGGGGACCTTCATGGCGTCGTCGAACTGGGCCACGATCAGGTCCGCGAAGAAGCGGAAGTTCTCCGCCGCCCGCAGCGCCTGGCCCTTGGCCTGGGTGATCGGCAGGCCGGTGTCGAACGTTTCCAGTTCGGCGAGGCGCGCTTCCTGGGCTTCGACGGCGTCGGCGATCCGGTTCAGTATGCGGGCGCGTTCGCGCGGCTTCATCCTCGGCCACGGGCCGTTCTTGAAGGCTTCGCGGGCGGCGGCGACGGCGAGGTCGATGTCCTCCTTCTGGCCGGCGGCGGCGGTGGCGTAGTTCGTGTTGGACACCGGGTCCAGGACATCGAAGGTCTTGCCGCCCACGGAATCAACGAACTCGCCGTTGATGTAGTGCTGGATGTGGGTGGGCAGATTCTCGGGAAGGTAGTGCTTGGCTGCTGTTTCTACAGGGGTCGTCATCGTTGAGGTCCTAACTGTGGTCTTAAGGATTGGGGTCTTTGAGAGTGGTTTGGGCGAGGTACGCGTCCAGGGTGGCGGAGCGGTGGAGCCGTGCTGCTTTTTCGATGGTGTCGGCGCCGGCGCCGGATTCAATGAGCTGCAGGAGCGCCTCGTGCTCCTCCACCGATTCCCGGGCCCGGCCGGGGACAAAGCGGAAGGTTGAGGACCGCAGTGATGCCAGCCGGTTCCAGCCGCGGTGGACGAGGTCCAGGATGTGCGGGTTGGGGCAGTGCTCGAAGAGCACGCTGTGGAAGTCCTGGTTGAGCCGGGTGAACCGGACGGGGTCGAAATGCTGCAGGCACTCGCGCATCTCGGCGTTCACGGCGCGGGCCCTCGCCACGTCCGCCTCCCCGATGAGGGGAGCGGACAGCGCAGTGGCCGCACCCTCCACGATGCTCAGCGTCTGCATCGTGTAGAGGTACTCGGTGGGGTCGATGCCCGCCACGGTGGCCCCGACGTTCCGTTCGAATTTCACCAGGCCCTCGGCCTCGAGCCGGCGGATCGCTTCCCGGACCGGGACCACGCTGAACCCGAGGTCCTTGGCGATGGCGGCCAGGACCAGCCGGTAACCGGGCGTGTAGGTGCCTTCGACGATCCGTGCCTTGATGGCCTGGTAGGCCTGCTCGGACTTGCTGCCGGTAGCGCTGCCAGTGACAGTGTCAGCCGTGAAGGTGGCCGTTTCAGTCATTCGCCTTGCCTGCTTCCCATTGCTTCCCATTCTTCGTACCTGGCGCGCCATGCCGCGTTGAGCGGGTAGAGCCCGTCCACGCCGTGGCCCTGTTCCACCATTTCGGCGATGAAAACCTCTTCGCGTTCCTGGGCGATAGAGTCGTTGGCGACTTCCTCGGCCAGGGCCGGCGGGATCACCAGGATGCCGTCCGAGTCGGCCACGATGATGTCGCCGGGCTGCACGGTGGTGCCGCCGCAGGCGATGGTGATGTCCGTGTCCCACGGGATGTGGCGGCGGCCCAGCACGGCAGGGTGCGGGTTGGAGTAGTAGGTGGGCAGCTCCATGGCGGCCACGGCGGAAAAGTCACGGACCCCGCCGTCGGTGATGATGGCGGCGGCGCCGCGGACCTGGGCGCGCAGGGCGAGGATGTCACCGATGGTGCCCGTGCCTTTCTCTCCGCGGGCCTCCATGACCAGGATTTCGCCCTCGTTCACGGAGTCGATGGCGCGCTTTTGGGCGTTGAATCCGCCGCCGTGCGTCTTGAAGAGGTCCTCGCGGTTGGGCACGTAGCGCAGGGTCCGGGCCAGGCCCACCACCTTGCGGTCCGGGCGGGTGGCGGTCAGTCCGTCAATGCTGACGTTGTTAAGGCCGCGCTTTCGCAGCTGCGAAGACAGCGTGGCGGTGCAGACGCTCTCCAGCTTGGCCTTCAGCTCTGGGGAGAGAACCGGCCCGACGGCGGGCAGCCCCGCCGCTTCACGGGAACCGTACGCTTCCTCCCGCTGCAGGTCATCGGCCTTGGGCCCGGCACCAAAGTCGGCGAACGCCGTCGTGCCTTCCTCCACCCGCGTCACCAGCCGGCCGGAACTCAGCTGCCCGCCTTCAGAACCAAGGGCACTCACCTCGACTTCCAGCACATCGCCGGGTACGGCGACGGAGGCGCCGGCGGGCGTGCCGGTGAGGATGATGTCGCCCTCTTCAAGGGTGAGGAGCTGGGACAGGTCCGCCACGAGCCGGGCGAACGGGAAGAGAAGGTCCGCGGTGGTGTCGTCCTGGACCAGTTCGCCGTTGTGCCAGGTGCGGACCCGCAGTTTGGCGGGGTCGACGGCGTCTGCCGGGATCAGTGCCGGGCCAACCGGGGTGAAGCCGTCGCCGCCCTTGGACCGGAGGTTGGAGCCCTTGTCCGCGTAGCGGAGGTCGTACACGCCGAGGTCGTTGCTGGCGGTGACCGCGGCGACGTGGCTCCACGCGTCTTCGACGTCGACCCGGCGGGCCGCCTTGCCGATGATGATGGCGATCTCGCCCTCGTAGCCGAGGAGTTCGCAGCCGGCCGGGCGTTCGACGGCGCCACCGGTCAGGGACAGCGAGGACGACGGCTTCAGGAAGTAGGAGGGCTGCGCCGGGGTCCGGCCGCGCTGGGCCGCCCGGCTGGGGTAGTTGATGTGCACCGCGATCACCTTGCGTGCTGCTGCCAGGGTGTCGCCGTTGACCTGCTCCAAAGCGTTCTCCTCATCAGGTACGAAATCGTATACGAAACATACTGGACCGCTTCCGGCTACTTCGTCAACCCCCGTTTTTCGGGGAAGGAAAAGCTGCTTGTAACCCGGGTCTCATGTGACGTACAGTACTGAAGCATAACCACGATTTCTATTATCGAACCACCTGTTCGAATATGGAACACCAAATTTGGCGAAAGCCAGCCACACAGTGAAGTGAGGAAAGCCCGTGCAGTTCCACCACCACGGTTACGTTTCCGGTGACCCGCGCATCCAGCCCGCCGCCGGCGTCGGCATGAACCGCCCCGAAGAGCTGCCCGACGAGGTCGACGTGCTCATCGTGGGCTCCGGCCCCGCAGGCATGCTCGCGGCCGCCCAGCTCTCCCAGTTCCCGGACATCACCACGCGCATTGTGGAACGCCGGCCCGGGCGCCTCGCGATCGGCCAGGCCGACGGCATCCAGGCACGCAGCGTGGAGACCTTCCAGGCCTTCGGCTTCGCCGAGGAGATCATCGCCGAGGCCTACCGGATCACCGAGATGGCGTTCTGGAAGCCAAGCCCGGAGAACCCGAAGCACATCTACCGCGCCGCCCGCGCGGTCGACGACGAAATGGGCATCAGCGAATTCCCGCACCTGATTGTCAACCAGGCCCGTGTGCTGGACTACTTCGCCCGGGTCATGGCCTTTTCCCCGACCCGAATGACCCCCGACTACGGTTACGAGTTCCGCAGTCTCGATGTCACGGAGGCGGGGGAGTACCCCGTCACCGTGACCCTCGTCCGCACCGCCGGCCCGGACGCAGGGCAGGAGCGCGTTGTGCGTGCCAAATATGTGGTGGGTGCTGACGGCGCGCGCAGCAGGGTCCGTGAATCGATTGGCTGCACGCTCGCCGGCGACCAGGCCAACCACGCCTGGGGCGTCATGGATGTCCTCGCGTCCACCGACTTCCCGGACATCCGCACCAAGTGCGCCATCCAGTCCCACGACGGCGGCAGTATCCTGCTGATTCCGCGTGAGGGCGGCCACCTGTTCCGCATGTACGTCGACCTCGGCGTCGTGCCTGAGAACGACAACGGCGCCATCCGCAAGACCACCATCGACCAGATCATCGCCCACGCGAACCAGATCCTGCAGCCCTACACCCTCGACGTCCGCAACGTGGCCTGGCACAGCGTGTACGAGGTGGGCCACCGCCTCACCGACAGGTTCGACGACGTCCTGCCCGCCGAACGGGACACCCGCACGCCGCGGGTGTTCATCACCGGCGACGCCTGCCACACGCACAGCGCCAAGGCCGGCCAGGGCATGAATGTGTCCATGCAGGACGGCTTCAACATCGGCTGGAAGCTCGGCCACGTGCTCGAGGGCCGCAGCCCGGAGTCGTTGCTCGCCACCTACTCCGCGGAGCGCCAGGTGGTCGCGAAGAACCTCATCGATTTCGACAAGGAATGGTCCACCCTGATGGCCAAGAAGCCCGAGGAGTTCGATGACCCCTCGGAGCTCGAGGACTTCTACGTGCGCACCGCCGAGTTCCCGGCCGGCTTCATGACCGAGTACTCGCCGTCGATGATCGTAGCCGAGGCAACGCACCAGAACCTGGCCACTGGCTTCCCTGTCGGCAAGCGCTTCAAGTCCGCGCCCGTACAGCGGGTGTGCGACACCAACCCGCTGCAGCTGGGACACCAGGCAAAGGCAGATGGTCGCTGGCGCATCTACGTGTTCGCCGACCCGGCCGAGGCCGGCGCCGCGTCGCCGACCGCTGACTTCGCGCAGTGGATGGAGAAGTCGCCGGAGTCGCCGCTTGCGGCCACGCCTGAGGGTAACGACGCCGATGCCTGGTTCGACGTGAAGGTCATCTACCAGCAGGACCACAGGGACATTGACATCAATGCCGTCTCGGCGGTGTTCAAGCCGGAGGTGGGGCCGTTCAAGCTCACCAACCTGGAAAAGGTGTACGGCACCGACCCGAAGGCCGACATCTTCGACCTGCGCGGCCTGGACCGCGGCGGCGTCGTGGTGGTGGTCCGACCGGACCAGTACGTGGCGAACGTCCTGCCACTGACCGCGACGGCGGAGCTCGGGGCATTCTTTGCGCCGCTCCTCCCGGCCCGCGCGCACGGATAGCCGCGGGCTGCTCAGCCACCACGCGTGACAAATGGACTGCCGGGCCGGCAGTTCTGTTTAAGGCGGCGGGCTACTTCGGGCCGTATGCCTCAGCGAAGCCCCCGGTGCGCCGCCCACATCCCGGCAGCGTGGCTGGCAGCTTCCGCGATCAGGGCGGTGAGCTCCGGCCGGTCAGGCACGCGGAACGAAACGTATGCTCCCCGGCCGCCGGCGAGGGGCCGGCCGTAGGCCTTGGCGGCAAGGTGGCCGTCGGGCAGGAGCCGGACGTTCAGCGTGGTCAGCGTGAACTCTTCGCCCCTTCGGCTGTCCGTCCAGCGGAGTGCCGCCGGAATGGTGACATTGATGGCCAGGGCGCTCACTTCGAGAGCGGGATCGCTGCTCATTGCCACATGGTCTCACGGAGGCGGCGTCCAGCGGCAGCAACCTGCTTGACCGGAGGCGAGCATCCGCGGGACCCTCTGAGATGAGACTCCTGAAGGACACGACCAGTGCGCTGAGGCACAACAACTGATCGCTGCCAGACAAGCCCTATCCGACCGGGACTGCAAAGCTGGATTCAGCGGTGCGAGGCCATTGCCGGCACCCCTCTCCAACGCTCATGACCGTTAAGAAGGATCCAATGAGTATTTCAAATTCCGAGCCCCGGACTGCAGAAGCAAAACCGCGCAAGGAGCAATCCACCGCCCTCCGCGCGGGCAGCATCGGCGTCCTGGGCATTCTCTTTTTCGTTCTTTCCGCCCAGGCTCCGCTGACCGGCATCGTCGGCGCAGCGCCCCTGGCGGCTGCACTCGGCAATGGCGCCGGGGCACCGGGCGCCTACCTCATCGTGGGCATTGTCATTGTCATCTTCGCCGTCGGCTTCGTCGCCATGAGCCGGAAGGTGCAGGCCAACGGCGCCTTTTACGCCTACATCACCGCCGCCTTCGGCAGAAAGACAGGCACAGGAGCTGCCTGGCTGGCACTGCTGGCGTACAGCACGGTGCAGGCCGCCATGTACGGACTCTACGGCGTGGCCTTCTCCGGCCTACTGGCCTCGGCCGGCGTGACCGTTCCATGGTGGCTCCTTGCCGGTGCCACCATGGCAGGCGTGCAAGTGCTGGGATCGAAGAACATCGAACTCGGCGCCCGCGTCCTGGCGTTCCTTGTGGGCCTGGAAGTGGCGATTCTGCTGCTCTTCGGATTCACCGTCCTGCTGAAGGGCGGCGGCCCGGAAGGCCTCAACGTGGCAGCCTCGTTTTCCCCCGAGGCGATCGCAAGCGGAGCTCCCGGCGTTGCCATCATGTTCGCAGTGGCCTCCATGTTCGGCTTCGAGTCGACGGCCATCTACTCCGCCGAGGCCAAGGATCCCCACCGGACGGTGGCGCGGGCAACGTATCTCTCCGTAGGCATCATCGCGGTGTTCTTCGCCTTCATTACGTGGATGCTGGTGAGCTTCTACGGACCCTCACACGTGATCGACGCCGCTGGAGCCGCCCTGGAGTCAGGAGACGCGACCTCATTCGTGATCGGGCCCCTGGTCGAGTTGTTCGGCCCCTGGGCCGGCGTGACTGCAGGCATTCTCCTGGTGACGTCCCTCCTGGCGGGCATCGTCGCCTTCCACAACGGCATTAACCGCTACCTGCACTCGCTGGCCCTGCGCGGTTCCCTGCCTGCTGTCCTGGCCCGGACCAACAAGCACCGCGCACCCGCGTCGGCAGCCTGGGTCCAGACCACCGTCGCGGTGCTCCTTGTGAGCCCGTTCGCAGTGTTGGGGATGGACCCCGTGCTGACCCTCTTCTCATGGTTCAGCGGGCTGGCTGTTGCAGCGCTGCTGGTGCTGTACATGCTCTGCTCCCTGGCCGTCGTCGTATTTTTCCGCCGCGAACGGGTGTCCGGGCAGCTCTGGCAGACCGTGATCGCGCCGGCCGTTGCTTCGCTGCTGCTGGCCTGGGTTCTCTACCTGGTGGTCAGCAACTTCACGTCCCTCATCGGCGGGAGCGCCGAAACGGCCACCGGACTGCTGGTGGCCGTCCCGGTGATGTTCCTGGCCGGGGTGCTGGCGGAAATCGGCGTGGAGAAACGGGGCCGCACCTCAGGGCTTGAGTTCGCCGATGAGGCTGCTGTCAGCGGCAACTAAGGGCCCGTCGTCGGCTAACGGTTCGTTAGGGACGACGACGACGGCGGGCTGGCCGTGCAGCCCGCCGTCCCGCCGGGCATCCCGGCGGCCGTCCCTCCGGGCGAGGCCGCCGGCGAGCAACAGCAGTGCCGCGATGCAGGCCGCGGCTATGCCGGCCAACGCGGGGTCACGCGGCCATTGCCCGGTCATTCCAAGCAGGGCCGGCACCGTTGCCGTGGTCTGGCTGGCCAGAACCAGGGACCAGCCGATCAGCGGCGACAGCCGGCTCCGACCGAGCGCCAGCGAGAAGAAGAACAGCATCCACAGGTAGGACCAGCAGAGCCACAGCACCGCCAGCAGCGGGTCCTCAGGGAACCAGGCTGCGGCGAGCAGAAGGCCGCACCCGGCCACCATGCCGCAGAACCAGCCGAGGCCATTGGACCCCAGCGCCAGCAGGAAATCCAGGCCGACGTAAACGTAGGTCAGGCCGAACAGGAACATGCCGGCCGCCGAAAGCAGCAGCTGCGGGCCGCCGTCGTTAAGGCCGGAAGAGGCCGAACTCAAAGAGGCAACGCCCAGGGCAAGCTGGATGGTGCCTATGACCAGGCTGAACACGGCAGCGTCGCGGCGCGGAAGGTGCCCGAGCGGTGCTAGCCCGTTGACAAGCAGCGCTGCACCGGAAAGGAGGAGGCACACGTACGCCATCAGTGTGCCTTCCTGGCGCACGACATTGAACGCCCGGATCTCATAATACGGAAATTAACTGTCACAATACGGAGAATAGAGGATAGCTGCCCTCCCCGCTACGCGGCTGCGGTCTTAATCGGTTAAGTTGAAAGCTCAACAATATGCAGGCGCAAAGATACACTTTGACGGTTGCTCGCGGAAGTAAGGGACAGATTCATGGATGCACGGCTGGAGGCGGTCAGGGATACGGTCCTGGCGCGGAATCCCGGCGAGGCGGAGTTCCACCAGGCGGTGGTCGAGGTGTTCGAAAGCCTCGGCCCGGTTCATGACCGGCACCCCGAGTTCCTTGAAGCCGCCATCCTGGAACGGCTCTGCGAGCCCGAACGGCAGATCATCTTCCGGGTGCCGTGGACCGACGATTCCGGCCGGGTCCAGATCAACCGCGGCTTCCGCGTGGAGTTCAACTCGGCGCTGGGCCCCTACAAGGGCGGCCTCCGGTTCCACCCGTCCGTCTACCTCGGAATTGTGAAGTTCCTCGGCTTCGAGCAGACCTTCAAGAATGCCCTCACCGGCATGCCGATCGGCGGGGGCAAGGGCGGTTCAGACTTCGACCCCCGCGGCCGCAGTGACGCCGAGGTGATGCGGTTCTGCCAGTCGTTCATGACTGAGCTGTACCGGCATATCGGCGAGTACACGGACGTGCCTGCCGGCGACATTGGCGTGGGTGGCCGGGAAATCGGCTACCTCTTCGGGCAGTACAAACGCATCACCAACCGCTACGAATCAGGAGTCCTGACCGGCAAGGGCATCTCCTGGGGCGGTTCCCTGGTCCGGCCGGAGGCCACAGGGTTCGGCACGGTGATCTTCACAGAGGAGATGCTCAAGACGCAGGGCTCATCCTTCGACGGGCAGCGCGTGGTTGTTTCCGGCTCCGGCAACGTGGCCATCAATGCAATCGCGAAGGCCCAGGTGCTCGGCGCCAGCGTGGTGGCGTGTTCCGACTCCTCCGGTTACGTGGTGGATGAGGCCGGGATCGACGTCGACCTGCTCCGCGAGGTGAAGGAAGTGGACCGCGGCCGCCTGAAGGACTACGCGGAACGCAGGGGCGGCGTCTCCTACGTGGACGGCGGATCCGTGTGGGACGTCGACGCGACGGTGGCGCTGCCCTGCGCCACCCAGAACGAGCTCGACGGCGATGCTGCCGCCCGCCTGGTGCGCAATGGCCTCCTCGCGCTCGGTGAAGGCGCCAACATGCCCTCCACCCGGGACGCCGTGGCGGTGTTCCAGGAGGCGGGCGTGCTGTTCGGGCCGGGCAAGGCCGCCAACGCGGGCGGCGTGGCCACTTCGGCGCTTGAAATGCAGCAGAACGCGAGCCGGGACTCCTGGTCCTTCGAGCACACGGAACAGCGCCTCACGGACATCATGGTGGGAATCCACCACCGCTGCGCTTCCACCGCGGATGAGTACGGCGAACCCGGCAACTACGTGCTGGGCGCCAACATCGGCGGCTTTGTCAAAGTGGCGGACGCGATGCTCGCCCAGGGTTTGATCTAGGGCTTGATCTGGGGCTGGGCTGGGCTGATCTGGGCGCCGGCTGCTTAGGCGCCGCGCCGCCAGTCGGTGGGTGATTCGCCGAAGGCGTCCCGGAAGGTGCGGCTGAAGTGCGCCGCGTCGAGGAATCCCCACCGGGCCGCCACGGCTCCCACGGAGGTGCCCGAGTGCAGCGGGTCCCTGAGGTCCCGGCGGACGCGCTCGAGCCGGCGGCTCCGGATCCAGCTGGCAACTGTGGTGCCGGATTCGTGGAAGACGTTGTGGAGGTGGCGGGTGGAAACGAAATGGGCCGCGGCAATGCCGGCCGGCGACAGCTGCGGGTCGGCGAGGTTCGCCTCAATGTATTCACGGACCGACGTAGCCAGCAGCGCTTGGGGCTTCATGCTGTCCGCAGCCAGGTCCAGTTCCGAATGAAGCATTGTGGAGACGAGGTCAAGCGTGTTGGCAGCGAGCCGGGAACCGCTCGGCCCGCTGAGTGCCTCCAGGTTGCCGGCGAGCTGCGCGATGAACGGCCCCACAATGCCCGCCAGGCCCGTCCCGCCGGCCAGGCGGACGGCCGACAGCTGTCCCACGTAATCCGGCGGCAGCGACAGGGAGTCATGCGGGAACATGACCACCATCATGCGGGCCGCATCTTCGAACGCCAGTGTGTACGGGCGGTTGGTGTCGTAGATGGCCAGGTCGCCGGGACGGAGCACGGCCTCGCGGTTGTCCTGGATGAGGAGCCCGGTGCCCTCCAGCTGGAGGTTGAGCTTGAAATAGCGCTGGTCCGACTGCGCCAGAAGTGCCGGTGTGCGGTGGACGCTGTGTCCCGAAGCCGAAACTTCCACGATGCACGTGCGGTCCAGCACCCTGGAACGCATGCGGCCGCGGAATTGCTCGGGCCGCTCCGTTTCGGCGGCCAGCGGCACAAAGGACTGCGCTACGAGGTGCCTCCAGTGGTCAAAGGAGGTGGCCACGCTGGACGTGAGGGCCTGGTCCGCGGGGTGGGGCGTGGTTGCTGGCATGAACGTTCCTGACGCCGGTCGGCTATCTGAATAGGGTCCCCAACACTGTGTCCTGGAACACAGTCATTTCAGGTTAGCGGCCAAATTCGGCCCTGTCATCTTTTTTCAACACATGGCGAAAAAAGATTTGGTGAACACAGGCGGTCGGGCCGATTACTTGTTCTTGCCCCGGGCTGCCACCACCCAGCGGTCCACGAGTTCGGCACCGCGAACCACGGCGACGTCGTCCACCAGGTTCATCGCAAGGCACACGTGGTTGGGGATGACGCGCAACCGGTCCCCGATGGCAGGCGCAGTATCGGGCCCGTGCCACTCGACAGTTGCGTGGTGCTCCGACAGTGCGGTAATCCGGGCGTCGGGATAGTCCATCAGCCGCCCGAAGCCGCTTGCCCACGCGGGCCGGTCGCTGCCGAGAACCTTGCTGCCGGCGTCGATGATGAAACGTGCCGGTCCGTCCGCGGGGGCCGCATGGTGGCTGACCACGGTGGCTGCCACTGCCAGCGCGATGTCCTCGAGGGCGCACCGCCCCAGTTCCAGCTGCTGGGCGTCGCCAAAGACATACACCCCTGGACGCACCTCGGTGGCAGCTGAATTCCCGGTCAGCATCGCCGTCGGCGTGGAGCCGCCGCTGCGGCAGGTGACGTCGAATCCTGCCGCGGCAAGAACCTCGGACGCCTGGTCCAGCGCCTGCTGCTCCTGCCTGGCGGCCTCGATGGGCATGCCCGGCGCATAGCTGTGTCCCGGGAAGGTGAAGACTCCCTCGACTTTCAGCCCTGCGCGCGCCGCCGCCTCGGCGACCGGGACGACGGATTCCGGGTGGACGCCGCTGCGGTGGTGGCCGCTGTCGACTTCCACCAGAACGCTGACGTTCCCAGCCGCCTTCCCGAGCCCGGATCCCAGCGTCGTTGCACCCTCCACGGAGTCCACGCCGACGGCGATCTGCGCAGTCTGCGACAGGCGCCGGAGGCGGTTGGCTTTGTGCGGCGAAATCCAGAGGGGGTAGGCGATGAACAGGTTGTCCACTCCGGCAGCTGCGAACACTTCAGCCTCGCCGATGGTTGCCACCGTCAGTCCGGAGGCTCCGGCTGCGATCTGGCGGGCGGCGATTTCGGGAACCTTGTGGGTCTTGGCGTGCGGGCGCAGGCTCAGGCCCCGCGCCCGGACGGCTGACGCCATCCGCTCGATATTCCGGTCGAGTATGTCGACGTCGATCATGATGTCCGGTGTATCGATTTCCTGCGGGATGGTCACTGTCGGGGTCTCCTGGTTGCGGGTCGGTTCCTGCGGTCCGCGCGGGTCCGCAGCGAGTGGGGGTCTTCAGGCTCGCGGGGTGAGCCGGCTAGCGGGTCAGCAGGGAAAGGAAGCCCTCGAGCTGCCCGTCCAGTCCGAGTTCCGTCTGGCCCTCGGGAAGCAGCGCGGCCGCGATCTGGGCACCCAGCAGCATGTTGAGCAGCTGGCCGGCCAGGCTGGCGTCGTCGACGGCGGTGCTCACGTCCCCGCTGTCCCTGGCCTCCGCAAGGTGGCGCCGGATCGTATCCAGCCACTGCTGCATGGATTCCCGGTGGATCTGCGCTTTGCCGGGATCGTTGATGGCCTTCTGCCAGAAGGGGATGACGATCCGGGCTTCATTGATCCTTTCCTCGTCCAGCGGGAGCACCTCGACGCAGAAGGCCCGCAGGGCCGCCAGTCCCGACAGTCCGGCGGTGACTTCGGCGATGCGCTCGTTGGTCCGGTTGAAGACGTGCCCGAACGCGAACGTCAGCAGCGTGTCCTTGGTGGGAAAGTATGGTTTGAGCGCACCGTTTGCAAAGCCTGCCTCGGTGGCAATTTCCCGCATCGTGGCGCTTTCAATGCCCATCCGGGCGATGATCCGCCAGGTCGCATCGACGAGTTCCAGGCGGCGCTCGTCGTGGTCAACAATCTTTGGCACGCGGCCGCTCCCCAGTAAATATTTTCGCCCAGCCTCTTGTGAGCCATCTTACGTTCGCTTATTCTCTACAACTATAGAAAATAAAAATCCGACCCGCCAGGGTCCCGGACGAAGGCCGCCATGACGCTCTCCATCACAGAAACAGCCAGCCCGTTCCGCCTTGCCTCAGCCGCGGACATCGGCGCGGTGCAGGGCATTCTTCGTTCCGGGGGCCTCCTTGGCCCGGAGAAGCGCATTGCCTACCTGGGCCTGCTGGACCCTGCCCGTGGAACCGACCCGGCCCGTGAATCCGACCCGGCCCGTGAAACCGCCAGCGAGGCGGAAGACCGGCGGTTCCGGGTCTTCATCCACGACGTCTCCGGCGCCCGTCCCCAGGACGTCACTGTCTCGGTCACCAGCGGCACGGTGATCGCCGCCGTCGAACTCGACACCGCGGCCACCGGCGAACTGCCGGTCCTGGAAGAGGAGTTCGAGGTGGTGGAGCAGTTGCTGGCCACGGACGGGCGGTGGCTTGAGGCCCTGGCCGCGCGGAACCTGGACGCCAGCAAGGTCCGGGTTGCCCCGCTGTCAGCGGGTGTGTTCGAGTACCCGGAGGAGAAGGGCCGCCGCATCCTCCGCGGCCTCGCGTTCGTGCAGGACTTCCCCGAGGACAGCGCCTGGGCTCACCCGGTGGACGGGCTCGTGGCGTACGTCGACGTGGTCAGCAAGGAAGTCACCCAGGTCATTGACCTGGGCCCAATGCCAATCCCGGCAGAGCATGGCAACTACACCGATCCCGAGCTCACGGGTCCGCTCCGCACCACCCAGAAGCCCATCAGCATCACCCAGCCCGAAGGCCCCAGCTTCACCGTGACCGGCGGCAACCACATCGAGTGGGAGAAGTGGAGCCTCGACGTCGGCTTTGACGTCCGGGAGGGCGTGGTGCTGCACAACATCGGCTTCCGGGACGGGGACCGGCTCCGGCCCATCATCAACCGCGCGTCGATCGCCGAGATGGTGGTCCCGTACGGCGACCCGTCCCCGATCCGGTCCTGGCAGAACTACTTCGACACGGGGGAGTACCTCGTGGGGCAGTACGCCAACTCCCTCGAACTGGGCTGCGACTGCCTTGGCGAGATCACCTACCTCAGCCCCGTCATCAGCGACGGCTTCGGCAACCCGCGCGAGATCCGCAACGGCATCTGCATGCACGAGGAGGACTGGGGCATCCTGGCCAAGCACAGCGACCTCTGGACCGGGATCAACTACACCCGCCGGAACCGCCGCATGGTGATTTCCTTCTTCACTACCATCGGCAACTACGACTACGGCTTCTACTGGTACCTCTACCTCGACGGCACCATCGAGTTCGAAGCCAAGGCCACCGGCGTCGTCTTCACCTCCGCCTTCCCGGAAGGCGGCTCGGACAACATCTCCCAGCTCGCCCCGGGCCTGGGGGCGCCGTTCCACCAGCACCTCTTCAGTGCGCGCCTGGACATGGCCATCGACGGGTTCACCAACAGGGTGGAGGAGGAGGACGTGGTACGCCAGGCCATGGGACCGGGCAACGAGCGCGGCAACGCGTTCTCCCGGAAGCGCACCGTGCTGGCCCGCGAGTCGGAGGCCGTCCGCGAGGCCGATGCCCGCACCGGCCGGACCTGGATCATCTCCAACCCCGAATCCCGCAACCGCCTGGGCGAACCAGTGGGCTACAAGCTGCACGCCCACAACCAGCCCACGCTCATGGCAGACCCAGAGTCATCCATTGCCCGCCGGGCGGCGTTTGCCACCAAGGACCTGTGGGTCACCCGGTACGCCGAAGACGAGCGCTACCCCACCGGCGACTTCGTCAACCAGCACTCCGGCGGCGCGGGCCTTCCCGCCTACATCGCCCAGGACCGCGACATCGACGGCCAAGACATCGTTGTGTGGCACACCTTCGGCCTCACACACTTCCCGCGCGTCGAGGACTGGCCCATCATGCCTGTGGACACGGTGGGCTTCAAGCTCCGCCCCGAGGGCTTCTTCGACCGCAGCCCGGTCCTGGATGTGCCCGCCAACCCGAACGCACAGTCGGGATCCCACTGCCATGGCTAGGCACAGGCCGTGACTGCCTTGCCGGGATGGGGCCGGTCCACCGGTCCCATCGCCAGGTCCCGTCATATCCTGCACTCCCGCGCCGTCTCGGCCGTGACCGCCGCTTCCTGCGGGGTGCATCTGTGGCTGGTCGCCGGGAACCACCACAGTCCGTGGCTGAGCGCCGTGATGCTCGGGATGGTCGGGGTCTGCCTGCCCTGCGCCGTGCACCTGTGGCGCGGCGGCCGGGATAGCGCCCTGCGTCAGGTGATGGGCTGCGCCCTGGCCATGACAGCCGTGCACGCGGTCCTGCTGCTTAGCGGCCCCGGCTTCTCCGGGGGAGGATCGTCCGGGCACGCCCATTCCGGGGCGGCCGCGTTGCCAGTGCCGGGAGCCGGCTCGTCCGGCTTGTTGGCGTCGGGGGCCGAAGGCCTGCTGGCAATCATCGTGCTGGAAATTACGACGGCGTTCCTCGCCGCGACGCTGCTCGCCCGCCTTCGCTCCGTCCCCCGGACAGCGGCGCCGGTTCGATGACACCGACAGGGTGGAGGTGGGCCCCGCCTGTTCCATGCTGGAATGGAGCCCCGGCGGAGGGCCTGTTTTGCGGATGACGGAGTGCGAATGATCCTGCTCGATTCACTGGAGCGCCAGATTGTGGCTGCCCTGCAGCTGGATCCCCGCTGCCCGTGGCGGAAGATGGCCGCCGTCCTCGGCGAGCCGGAGCGCACCGTCGCCCGGCGCGGGGCGCAGCTCCTGGAATCCGGCGCCGTCGCCATCGCCGCCGTCCGGCCGCATCCGGCGTCGATGCTGGTGGAAATGCGCTGCACCCCGGGCACGGCCCGCGCCGCTGCCCAATCACTGGCGCAGCGCTCTGACACCACGTTCGTCTATACCGTCACAGGCAATGGGGACTGCGTGGCCGAGATCCTCACCGATCCTGACCGGATGGGGGACATCCTCTCCGACGAACTGCCCTCCACAATCGGCCTGCGGCACTCCGTGAGTTATCCGGTGCTGCGGTATTTCCGGACCATCCAGGGCTGGCGGCCGGAGATGCTCACGGCCGAGCAGGCCGACGCGCTGCGCTCGCCGGTTGCTTCAGATGCGGGCGTGTTCGCAGTCAGGCAGGCCCTGAACCGGCAGGACACCGAGCTCGTGGAAGCCCTCTGCGCGGATGGACGCATCAGTTTCGAGGCCCTGGCGCGGCGGGTCGGGGTCTCGGAAGCAACAGCCCGCCGGCGCTGCGAATGGCTGCTTGCCAACAACCAGGTCCAGCCCCGCGTGGTGGTGGAACCTGCTGCCCTGGGGCTCGCCGTCGAGGCGCTGCTGTGGATCAGGGCTGCGCCGCACCAGGTGGAGCAGCTCGGCAAGAGCCTGGCCGGGCTGCCCGCGGTGCGCTATGCGGCAGCGCTCGCCGGTGGCTACCAGATCGTGGCGGACGTGACCGTGCCCGACCTGCCGTCCCTGTACCGCCTGATAACGGCTTCCGACTGGGCGGCACAGGCCGCCGGCGTGGACGTGTCCGTGCTGCTGGATGCGCGCAAGCGCGGCGGACGCATCATGCGGGCTGGTTGAGGCCCGCCAGTTTGGGAGCGACGGCGGCGTAGTGCGTCTGCTGCTCGAACGCCCTTGCCCAGCGCAGCAGCTGCACGTCGGTGTAGTGGTTGGAGGCCAGCTGCAGCCCGATGGGCAGGCCCGAGCTGCTGAACCCGGCAGGCAGGCTCAGCACCGGCAGGCCGGTGGCGGAGAGCAGGCACGCCGACCGCATCCAGTCCAGGTAGGTTTCCGAGGCCACGCCGGCCACCTCCTGCGGGTAGCGCAGCGACGCATCGAACGGCAGGACCTGCGCACACGGGCTGGCAAAGATGTCGTAGCGCGTGAAGAAGTCCTGCACTTTGTGTTCCAGCCGGGTGCGGGCAGCGTCGGTGGCAATGATGTCCTCGGCCGTGAGGGCCAGACCCTTGGCGACGTTCCACCGCACCTCCGGCTTGATGAGGTCGCCTGATTCGGCGACCAGCCCGCCCAGCCCGGCGGCGAAATCCATTGCGCGGGTGTTGCCGAACACCAGATCCGCCTCGCTGAAATCCGGGCACGCCTCCTCCACCACTGCTCCAAGTTCCTCAAACACTGCGAGCTGGCGTTCCAGGTGGTCGGCGATTTCCGGTTCAACCGGAACCCCGATGCCAAAGTCCCGGGACCAGCCGATCCGGATGCCGCGCATGTCGGTCCCAAGCCCGGCCCGGAAATCGGCCGGATCGATCACCTGTGGGTGCGGCACGCGCGGATCCCGTCCAGCGGTGACGGACATGAACAGTGCGATGTCATCCACAGTGCGCGCCATCGGGCCGGTCCGCCCCAGCCAGGACCAGGCGTTGAGATCGGACGGCATCGGAATCACGGCCTGGGACGGCCGGAATCCGACGATGTTGCAGAAGGACGCGGGGATCCGCAGCGAGCCGCCCATATCGCTGCCGTCACCCATTGCCTGCACGCGGGCTCCGACGACGGCGGCCACCCCGCCGCTGCTTCCGCCTGAGCTAAGCGCGGGCGCATAAGGATTGGTAGTGGTGCCGAAGAGCTCGTTGAACGTGTGCGAGCCTGCCCCGAACTCGGGAACGTTCGTCTTTCCCGTGCTGATCACGCCGGCCGCCTTGAGCCGGGCGATGATCAGGTCGTCCCTGGCCGGCACGAAGTCCTTCAACACCACCGAGCCCTGGGTGGTCCGCATGCCGGCGGTGTTGTTGGTGTCCTTGTGGGTCAGGGGCAGGCCATGCAGGGGCGGCAGTTCGGCGCCCGAGGCAGTGATTTCGTCGGCGCGGGCTGCCAGCTTGGCTGCGCCCTCGGCGTCGAGGGTCACCACCGCGTTGAGCCGGGGATTCACAACGGCAATGCGTTCGAGGTGGCAGTCAAGGGCCTCCCTCGCCGAGATTTCCCTGTTCCTGATGGCGGCGGTGAGCTCGACGGCGGAAAGTTCGCTGATGGCGTCAGACATGGTGCTCCTTCGGGCGGCGGTTGAAGACTGCGCGGTTGTACCCTGCACAGTTGTTCTTCCCTGAAGTGTGGTGGACCGGAAGCGGGAGCGGAAGGCATCAGCAAATGAATCCGCAGCATGACTGATCCGGCCAGAATTTTGGCCGATTCCGCCATCCCTTGCCGTCCCGGACCGGTGTCCCGGACAGTATTCCTAACCTGCTGGCCGATCCGGTCGGAGGAACAGATTCCGCAACGCAGCGGTCCTGCCCGCGGTATCAGCATCGCCGGCCCACAGCGGGCCACAATCAGGAGGCTCCCATGCACGCATCCCTGGCACCCACCGGCTCCACGGACATCCTTGCAATCGCCAATGCCCCCGTCCTCTGGCTCTGCGTGGCAGGCGTCTTCGGCGTCATCGTGATCCAGTCGCTGATCTTCCTCAGGGCAGTGCGCCGGGCGGCACCCTCGGTGCAGATGACACCACGGGACATCAGGACGTCATTCCGGTCCGGCGCTGTCTCGGCGATCGGCCCCTCACTCGCCGTCGCGCTCGTGGCCATCGCGCTGCTGGCACTCTTCGGCGCACCCGCCGTGCTGTCCAGGATCGGACTGATCGGCTCTGCTGCCTACGACGTCTCGGCGGCCGGCATCGCTGCCGGCACCCTGGGAGCCAAGCTCGGCGACGAGAGCTACACCCAAAGCGTTTTCGCGGTGGCGTTCTTTGCCATGAGCATCGGCGGAGCCATGTGGATGATCGCCACGCTGATCCTCACCCCGCTGCTCCGCCGCGGCGACGCCAAGGTCCGCGCGATCAACCCGGCGGCCATGGCCATTGTCCCCGCGGCGGCCCTTATCGGAGCCTTCGCGTGCCTGGGCTTCACGGAGCTGCCAAAGTCCGGTACCCACGTGGTCACCTTTGCCGTGTCCGCCGCCGTAATGGCGCTGTCCCTGCTGCTGGCCAAGGCACTCGACAGGAGCTGGCTGCGGGAGTGGGGCCTGGGCATCTCGATCGTCGCCGCCCTCGCCGCCGCACTTGTCACGTCCGGCGCCTGACCCGCGCGTCCGCCTCAGCGCGGCCCGTCAGAACCCGGACCGGACCAACCCAGATCCCCTTAATACCGGACAGGAATCCAGTTATGACCGCCACCAGCACCGCACCAGCCGCCACGGACCAAGCCATGGCCGAGTTTGACCGCACCACCTCGCGTTGGGGACGCGCCACCATGATCGCGGGCCTGCTGGTCTCCGTCGCCGGCCCCCTGTACCTCGTCTTCGCCGGCGGACTGGACATTGCGCCGGCGCAGCTCTGGATCGCCTTCGCCGCCGTCGCCGCCACCTTTGGGATCATCTGGATCGTCGAGCCGCTGACGTACTACCCCATCCTTGGACCGGCCGCCATGTACCAGGCCTTCATGATCGGCAACATCTCCAACAAGCTGCTGCCAGCCGCCCTGATCGCGCAGACCAACATCGGCGCCAAGCCCGGAACCCGCCGCGGCCAGCTGGCCTCCGTCGTCGCCATCTGCGGTGCGGCCGCCGTACACCTGGCCTCACTGGTCCTCTTCGTGGGGCTGCTGGGGAGCTGGCTCATCAGCGTTATTCCGCCTGCCGTCATGAATGTGACCCGCCTGTATGTGCTGCCCGCGGTCCTCGGCGCCGTGCTGGTCCAGGCCATTGTCTCCATGAAGCAGCCCAGGACCACCGTCATCGCCCTGGCCGTGGCAGCCGCCGTCGTCTTCCTTGTCCTCCCGGCGGTTCCGGGACTGGCCATGGTCTCCACCGCCATCGCCGTCCTGGGAACGGTGCTGCTGGCGTGGTTCCTCCGGGACAGGCGGCCTGCCACGGCCAGCCGCCCGGCACAGCCGTTGCACCTCGAGTAAACCGACACCCCACGAAAGACGCTGGGTGCGTTCTGCCGGTCAGTCCCGGTGGAACGCACCCTTTTGCCGTGCCAGTGGCTACGCGTGCCATTGAGTATTTACGGTGCCAGCCGGCGGAACTCCGAACCGAAGTGCACCAGCGGGTCCGGGGCCTCGGACAGTTCCGCGCTGCTGCCCATGGCCAACACCTCGCCCACAACCAGCAGGTGGGTCGCGGCAGAATGGACGGAAACGGTCCGCAGCTCGAAGTAGGCGAGGCAGCCGTCGATAACCGCGGCTCCTGTGGCCGGTCCGCGGCGGAACGGGACCTGCGCCAGCAGCCCGTGCAGAGGTGTCCCCGGACTGGCCAGCCACGTCGCCGTGCCCTCGTGCTTGCCGGAGAGAACGCTCAGGGCCCAGGTGCCCGCCTCCTCCACGGCCTCGCCAATACGGGACTCCGCGTACAGACTGACCAGCATGGTGGGCGGGTCGTAGGACACAGAGAGGAATGCGCTGACCGTCGCGGCGTAGTCCCTGTTCCGCAGCCGGGTGGAAACCACAGCGACGCCGGCGGTGATGTCCGAACTCAGCCTGCGGTAGAGGTCCACGTCGGCGTCCAGCCGACCCTCACCCAACCGGTGTGCCTCCAGCGGCCCTGAAGTTTCCATGAGCCCCATCGTGCCACGTGGGGCGGTTGTTAACGCTGTTAAGAGTGTGACGAAACCACTACGGCTGTGGCGCACCTAACGCAATGGCAACCCAGCATCTGTAAGCCAATGGCCCGCCGTCGTTAACCATCCGTTCATCTCGCACCCCAAAACTTGTTACCTGCGGCCCTTAACTTCAGTGAAGGTACAAAAAGTACGCATCTCACGTTCGGACGTCTCCGGTCCGCACCGCATCAGAAACCCTGGAAGGGGTACACCCAGTGAAGGCACTCCGCTTCAGCCGCCACGCGGCAATCGCTGTTATCGCCGCTGGCGCACTCGCGCTCACCGCCTGTGGTTCAGACAATGCCACGAACGCCGCCCCGGCAGGCAGCGCCTCCGCCGCCGGCACCAAGGTCACCGGCACCCTGACCGGCATCGGCTCCTCCGCGCAGGGCGCGGCCATGGACGTCTGGAAGACCAACTTCGCCTCCGCCAACCAGGGCGCCACCGTACAGTACTCCCCGGACGGCTCCGGCGCCGGGCGCAAGGCCATCCTCGACGGTTCGGCACAGTTCGCCGGCTCCGACGCCTACCTGAAGGATGAGGAACTGGCTTCCGCCAAGAAGGTGTGCGGCCCCGAGGGTGCCATCGAGATCCCCGTCTACATCTCGCCGATCGCCATTGCGTTCAACCTGCCGGACATCACCGAGCTGAAGCTGGACGCCCCCACCGCGGCCAAGATCTTCCGTGGCGAAATCGCCAAGTGGAACGACCCCGCCATTGCCGCCCTGAACCCGGACGCCAAGCTCCCGGACCTCGCCGTCACCCCGGTGAGCCGCTCTGATGACTCAGGCACCACCAAGAACTTCACCGAGTACCTCTCCGCTACGGCTCCCGATGTCTGGAAGGACAAGGCCGACGGCATCTGGCCTGCATCCCTCAAGGGCGAGAACGCCAAGGGCACGTCCGGCGTCGTCAAGACCGTTACCGACACCCCCGGTGCCGTGACCTACGCCGACGACTCCGCCGTTGGCGGCAAGCTGGGCATCGCCCAGATCAAGGTCGGTTCCGAGTTCGTCAAGATCTCCCCGGAAGCCGCCTCCAAGGCAGTCGACGCCGGCAAGGCAGTTGAAGGCCGCGCCGACACCGACGGTGCCATCAAGCTTGACCGCACCACCACCGAAGCCGGCGCGTACCCGGTGGTCCTGGTTTCCTACCACATCGTCTGCTCCACCTACGACAAGCAGGAAACCGTCGACCTGGTCAAGGCTTTCGAGACCTACGTAGTTTCCGAAGAGGGCCAGAAGGCTGCCGCCGAGTCCGCCAAGTCGGCTCCGATCTCCGCCGCCCTGGCCGCGAAGGCCGTCAAGTCCATCGAATCCATCAAGGTCAAGTCGTAACGTCTTGTCCTGAACGCCGAAGTTCCCCGCCCAGCCGCCAGGCAGGGCGGGGAACTTAGCCGTGTAACCCGCGGTTCAGCACGATCCACCTCTGACGCATCACCAACACCGAAGGGCCGGGTATGACCACCACCTCCCTGACCAGTTCCCGAGGCGCCGGCCGCGCCGGGGACAAAGTCTTCTCCGGAGCGGCCCTCGCAGCAGGCTGCCTGATCCTTGCCGTACTGTTCGGCGTGGCGCTCTTCCTCGTCATCCAGGCGATTCCCGCCTTCACCGCGCCGGCCGCGGACATCCAGGGCGGCGAGGGCTTCTTTGCGTACATCTGGCCGATCGTCGTCGGTACCCTCATCGCGGCCATCATCGCCCTGGCCATCGCCACGCCGGTGTCCATCGGCGTCGCGCTCTTCATCTCGCACTTCGCCCCGCGCGGCCTGGCCTCGGGGCTCGGCTACGTGATCGACCTGCTCGCCGCGATCCCCTCCGTCATCTACGGTGCCTGGGGCGCCGCCTTCCTGGCCCCGCAGATTTCGCCCGCTTACGGCTGGCTCGCCGCGAACATGGGCTGGCTGCCCATCTTCCACGGTCCGGCCTCCGCCACGGGCAAGACCATCCTGACCGCCGGCATCGTGCTGTCCGTCATGGTGATCCCCATCATCACCTCGCTGTCCCGCGAGATCTTCCTCCAGACCCCCAAGCTGCACGAGGAAGCAGCCCTCGCGCTGGGCGCCACGCGCTGGGAAATGATCAAGATGTCGGTGCTGCCCTTCGCCCGGCCGGGCATCATCAGCGCCGTCATGCTGGGCCTCGGCCGCGCCCTGGGTGAAACCATGGCCGTGGCGCTGGTGCTGTCCTCCGGTGCGCTCACGGCCAGCCTGATCCAGTCCGGCAACCAGACCATCGCCGCCGAGATCGCCCTGAACTTCCCGGAGGCCAGCGGCCTCAAGGTGAGCATGCTGATCGCCGCGGGCCTGGTCCTGTTCGTGATCACCCTCGCCGTCAACATGATCGCCCGGTGGATCATCAGCCGGCACAAAGAATTCTCGGGAGCCAACTAAATGACCTCCACCCTGACCCCGGTCCGCAAGCGGTCCGCCCTGACGAAGGGCCAGCTGCCCAAGTACGCCCCCTACGTGGTCCTGGGCGTCGCGCTGGTCCTCGGGGCTGCCATCCTTGCCCTGATCGGATTCAACGCCTTCGGCTGGGGAGTTGTCTCCGCCATCCTGTTCGCCGCGGGACTCGTCGGATGGAGTGCCGCCGTTGAGGGTGCGCGCAAGGCCAAGGACAAGCTGGCAACCTGCCTCGTGGTGGGCGCCTTCCTCGTGGCACTGCTCCCGCTGATCTCCGTCATCTGGACCGTCGTGGTCAACGGCGTTCCCGGCCTGCTCAACCCCGGCTTCCTCGGCACGTCGATGAATGGCGTCACCGGGGTGTTCGACAACCGGGCCGCGGAAGGCACCGGACCCGTCATCGGCGGCATTTACCACGCCCTCATCGGCACCGTGCAGATCACCCTGCTGGCCACCGTCATCTCCGTTCCGGTGGGCCTGCTAACGGCGGTCTACCTCGTCGAATACGGCAACGACCGCCCGCTGGCCCGCGCCATTACGTTCTTCGTGGACGTCATGACCGGCATCCCGTCCATCGTCGCAGGACTCTTTGCCGCCGCGTTCTTCTTCGCGGTGGTGGGGCCCGGCACCAAGACCGGCGCCGTCGCCGCCGTCGCGCTGTCCGTGCTGATGATCCCGGTGGTGGTCCGCTCCAGCGAGGAAATGCTGAAGATTGTCCCCAACGAGCTCCGCGAGGCCGCCTACGCGCTGGGCGTCCGCAAGTGGCGGACCATCCTCAAGGTGGTCATCCCGACGGCGATCTCCGGCATTGCGTCCGGCGTCACCCTGGCGATCGCCCGGGTGATCGGTGAGACTGCACCGATCCTGGTGACCGCAGGGTTTGCGACGAGCATCAACAACAACGTGTTCGGTGGGTGGATGGCCTCGCTGCCGACGTTCATCTACACGCAGATCCTGAACCCCACCTCCCCGTCCAACCCCGACCCGTCCTCGCAGCGGGCGTGGGGTGCCGCCCTTGTCCTCATCATCCTGGTGATGCTGCTCAACCTCGGCGCCCGCCTGATCGCCCGGGTCTTCGCACCGAAGACCGGCCGCTAGGCGTCCCCGGCCATACCGGATCGTATTTCGGCTCGGGAAGCCGGGAATTAGACTTCATTTCATACCAGCAAGTTAAGGAACATCATGTCCAAGCGCATCGACGTCAAAGACCTGAACGTGTACTACGGCAATTTCCTGGCCGTTGAGGACGTCAGCATCAACATCGAGGCCAAGTCCGTTACCGCGTTCATCGGCCCCTCGGGCTGCGGCAAGTCGACCTTCCTGCGCACGCTGAACCGCATGCACGAGGTGCTGCCGGGTGCCCGCGTCGAGGGTGAGGTGCTGCTCGACGGCGACAACCTGTACGGACCCGGCGTGGACCCGGTGACGGTGCGCTCCCAGATCGGCATGGTGTTCCAGCGGCCCAACCCGTTCCCCACCATGTCCATCCGGGACAACGTCCTGGCCGGCGTGAAACTAAACAACCAGAAGATCTCCAAGGGCGAGGCAGATGCCCTGGTGGAGCGCTCACTTCAGGGCGCCAACCTCTGGAACGAGGTCAAGGACCGCCTGGAGAAGCCCGGTTCGGGACTGTCCGGCGGCCAGCAGCAGCGTCTCTGCATTGCCCGCGCCATTGCCGTGGAGCCGCAGGTGATCCTCATGGATGAGCCGTGTTCCGCGCTGGACCCGATCTCCACCCTGGCCGTTGAGGACCTCATCAACGAGCTCAAGGACCAGTACACAGTGGTGATCGTGACCCACAACATGCAGCAGGCCGCCCGCGTCTCGGACAAGACGGCGTTCTTCAACATCGCCGGCACCGGCAAGCCGGGCAAGCTGATCGAGTTCGCCGAGACCAGCACCATCTTCAACAACCCGAGCCAGAAGGCCACCGAGGACTACGTCTCCGGCCGCTTCGGATAACACACAAGCCATCGATTGCTCCGTAACTGCCCTTTTGAACGCCCAGAAGGGCAGCTACGGAGCAATCGATGTTTAACGCGGGTTTCAGATGCCGATCAGCGGGGAGAGCGCCAGTTCGAGGACGAAGGCCCCCGCGGCCGTGGCTGCCGGCGTCAGGACCCACAGCGACAGGATCCGGGTTACCAGTTTGCGGTGGATGGTGGCGAACTGCTGGTTTTCCCCGGCGCCCAGCACTGAGGACGTGACCGTGTGGGTGGTGGACACGGGCCAGTGCAGCCCGATGGCGCCAATAAACAGCAGGAGCGCACTGAAGCCCTGGGCCACCACTCCGCGCAGCGGATCGATCCGGGTGAGCCGGTAGCCAATGGTGTGCGAGATGCGCCAGCCGCCAAACAGCGTGCCCGCCGTGATCGTTGCCGCGGACAGCAGCGCCACCCACAGGGGAAGCGAGCCGCCGTCGGAATAGCCGGCCGCCAGCAGGGCCAGGATGAATACGGCGCTGACCCGCTGGCCGTCCTGGAGGCCGTGGCCAAAGGCCACGGCGCCGGCGGCGATGGCCTGGGCGGACCGGAACCGTTTGTTGACCACGCTCGGCTGGGTGTAGCGCGCAGCCCAGGTGACGGGAAACACCAACAGGTAGGCGGCGATGAAGGCAACAACAGGCGAGAGGACCAGGGGGAGAACCACCTGGAACAGGAGCGACTGGTCCACGCCGCCCACCGAATTGCCGCCCACCACCACGCTGGCGGTTCCGGCCCCCGCCAGTCCACCCACCAGGGCATGCGTGGAGGAGGACGGGACGCCCCGCCACCACAGGAAAATGCCCCAGGCGCACGCGCTGGCAACGCCGGCGGCGATGATGGTCAGGCCGCTGTCCCCCCGCGGGAGGGCAACCCAGTTCTGGCTGATGGCCACGGCCAGTCCGGCGCTCAACAGGGCGCCGATGAGGTTGAAAAGGGCGGCCAGCAGTACTGCCACGGTGGGGGTCAGGGCGCGTGTGCGCACGGCCAGGGCCACCGATGTGGACACGTCGCGGAAACCGTTGATGAAGGAAAATGCCGCGGTGAGGAGCACCACCAGGGCGAAGATGAACAGCGTCACCTCAGGATTCCTTGACGATGATGCTGCCCACCAGGGTTGCGATCCTGCGCATGTCCTTGGTGACGTCCACCAGCTGGTTGGCGATGTCCCGATTGCGGGCATACTGGGCTGACTTCATGTCCTTGAGCATGTCCGCGACCCATACGCGGTGCGTGCTTTCGGCCCGCTTGGCCAGGCGCAGGACCTCGATCCAGTAGTCCTCAAGGTCGTCCAGGTTGTTCAGCCGGCGCATGGCGTCGGCCGTGAGCTCGGCCTGGCGGCTGATGATCTCCAACTGGTCGGCGGCGCGCTTCGGCAACCGGTCCAGGTTGTAGAGCGCCACCAGCTCGGCCGCGGCGTCCAGCTTTTCAATGGCTTCGTTCAGGCTCTGCGACAGGGCGTACATGTCCTCGCGGGGGAGGGGATTCACGAAGCTGGTGCGCATGTGGGTCAGGAGGGCGAAGTGCAGCTCGGCCGACTTTGCCTCGTGGTTGTGCATGTCCTCCACCAGCCGGTTGTGTTCGGTGGCCGGTGCGCCCAGGATTTCCGCCATGGTGGCGCTGGCAAACACGATCTGCCGGGCCAGCTGCGAAAGAAGGTTCAGGCCTGCGGGTTCCTGGGGAAAAAGGCGCAGCTTCATGAGTACCGGTCTCCGGTGGATCGTCAGGGCGGGACGCCGCGGGAGTCTTTGACTTGACGTCCGAGCCGCAGCTAGTCAGTACTTTACCGGCACCTGCGTTGGGGCATAAAAATGGTGCCGAACCGGATACGCCTCTCGGCGGTAGGCCGCTCTAGGCGGCTAAATGTTGAAGCCCGGGGGTTTCGCGGTTCGGCACCTATTTCAGTGTTCTACTTTGGCTGGGCCAAGTCAACATTGACAGATCGGGGCTGATGGGTCAGTCAAGCTCACCCAGCCGCCAGGCATTGGCAGCGTGTTCCAGGTCCTCTGCGGTCTTCACGAGAAGGTGGGAGTTGCGCGTCAGCTTGCGCGCGTGGCTCTCGTTCGAGTGCTCCGCGCCGTCCGCCAGCGTGGCCTGGCCGAGCGCCACCACGCGGCAGAACGCGGCGGACCGCTCCAGCGCAACGTCGAAGTCGCCGTCGAAGGCTCCGGACAGGATGGCGTCCGCCATGTTCTTCATTTCATCGGCGCCAGGCGGCTCTGCCGCACCGGCCACCACGTTGGAGACCTGGGCGGTGTCCTTGCCCGCCTTGAAATATACGGAGATGCGCTCGGGATCCTGCACCGTTGCCGCGCGGAGGGCATACAGCCGCCACAGCGCGCCGGGCAGCGAGCGGGCCGGGCTTTCAGCCCACATTTCCGCGATTGCCTCAAGGCCCTGCTCGTCGGCCAGCTTGACCAGCCGTTTGGTGATGACGGGATCATCGCTGTCCCGCCCGTGGCGCACCAGGGCCTGGGCGGCCAGGTGCGCGGCTTCCGAGACACGCGCCGGGTCGGCGCCGCCTGCGAAAGGCTCGAAATCAATGGGCGCAAAAGGCTTCGGTTTGTGGTGCCGCTCCGCCCCGCCCGGGCCGCTGGTTCCTGCTTTCTGGCTCATGGTCCCACGCTACTCCTGCATGGAACCGGAATCGAGCGTCCTCTGCAGTGCCCGGTTGGCTTCCAGCCACAGCCCGAAAGCCGTGCCGCCTCCCGGCAAAGACACGTTCGACGGCGGCGGCGGGGCGCCGTCCTGAAGTCGCCACCGTCTGGGGTACAGTATTAAACGTTCAGAAATGGACTGGAACTGTTTCGCGTGTGCAGGCTTCTGAAGCCCGCATTCCGCAGGCAGTTTGGGCCTTTAGCTCAGTTGGTAGAGCATCGGACTTTTAATCCGTGGGTCGTGGGTTCGATCCCCACAGGGCCCACTCTTTTAGCGAAGAGTGGAAAGTCCCCGGATTCCTGGCAACAGGAATCCGGGGACTTTTTATGTCTGCGGCCAAGGTTCAGCGGCTTAGCTCGCTGCCGGCAGGGAGCCGTCCGGGGCCTGTTCGCCTTGACGCGCCCGTGCTGGGCAGCCCGGCGGGCCCGTTTCCGCTGCGGCGGGACCGGCCTCCTTAGCTGCCGCGGCTGCAGCCACGTCCAGCCCGAACAGCGTTTCAAGGGCTGCGGTGTATTCATCCTGCCGGCCCTCTGCCGCCAGCTCGCGCGCCCTCGACGTGGGCACGTGCAGAAGTTGCCGCACCACCCGCCGCAGCGCGAATTCCACCGCTTCTGCCGTGGCCGTGCAGCCGTGCTGGCTCTTCACCTTTGCCACTTCACCGGCCAGCACCGCCTGCATGTGCTCGCGCAGCACAACGATCGCCGGATCCAGAAGCCGCGCCAGCCGGTCCTCCTCAAACTTCAGGGCGGCCTGCCGGACCAGGTCACCAGCCTGCCGGACGACGTCGGTTTGTTCACGCGGCGAGGCCAGCCGCACGTGCTCCAGAGTGATGAGGTCAAGCCCGGGCAGTTCGCCCAGTTCCGGTTCAAAGTCCCGGCTGAGGGCGAGGTCGACGACGACGGGCGGGCCGGCAGCGCCTTGCCCGAAGGCCAGGAAGTCGTCGGCGCTGAGCCTGGGGCCGCGGCCGCTGCAGCCGATCACCACATCCGCGCCGCGGACGGCAGCCGGCAACTCCCCGGAGGTCAGGCCGGTGGCGCCCCGGGCTGACGCAAACGCCCCGGCCCGTCCGGACCAGGAAAAAACGGACACCGCCGTGCACGCCCTTGCCGCCAGAAGCGCAAGGGTGGAGCCGGCGTAGGCGCCGGTGCCGATGACCACCACGGAGAGGCCGGACAGGTCCCGGCGTCCCAGCCCGGACAGGGCGAGGTCCAGCGCCACTGAGACCATGGAGCGGCCGGCCTCACCCAGGGCCGTCAGGGAGCCAACGTCGCGGGCAGCCCGGGAGGCTGCCTGGAAGAGCCGGACCAGTGGACCGCTGGCCGACCCGCTTTCCTGGGCCGAGGCCAGGGAGCGTCGCAGCTGCCCGGCGATTTCCCGTTCGCCCACCACTGCCGAGTCGAGCCCGGCACCCACCGAGAAGAGATGCTCGGTCATGGCGGTGCCCGTCAGGCAGTCAAGCGTCCGGCCGAGTTCCTCGGGGGAAACAGCCGAGCATGTGCTGATGGCATCCAGGACGCGCTTCCTGGTGGTGTCCGGGTCCGCGCCCGGAGCAACGTCGCAATAGACCTCGAACCTGTTGCACGTGGACAGCACAACCGCGCCCGCCACGCCGTCCAGGTTTGCAAGGACGTCCGAAGTGATACGGACAGGCCCCGAACCGAGCGTGGCCAGGAACTCGAGGCCGGAACCCCGGCCCTCCTCGCCGCCAACCGGTTCGGGACCCCCGTCCCCGCGCCGGGAAGCTGTTCCCCGGTACGGTGTGCGGGCATGATGGGAAACCACAAGAGCAAACTGCCGTTCTGACGGGGTTAATCCCTCGATGGATCCCCCTGCACCCTGCAACAATTCGGCCCCCTTCAGCCGCAACGTTCCCCATCCTGTCCTGCCGCGCCACTTGGAGGCCGCCCCGGGTGGTGGCACCCGCTTAACGCTTACGAGGCCACCGCTTCCGGACCGGTCCCGCCGGTGGCCGCCGCTAATGAGGACACCGCCGGTTGTCGCTGGGACCAGGCGCCGTTGCCTGGCCCCAGAACCAAGAGACCTTGCAGCAAGGGTGGGGGACCCACCTTGGGAAATTCTTGGCGGGCGGGGCGGTCTGCATTCTGCAACGATGTACCTGAGAGGATCGTCTGCCGCGAAAGGGACCCTGCATGGCCGTGACAATGAACGATGTTGCCCGCGCGGCCGGAGTTTCCCTGAAAACCGTGTCGAATGTGCTCAACAACTATGAGTTCATCAGGCCGGCCACCCGGCAGAAGGTGCTAGATGCCATCGCCGAGCTCGGGTACGAGGCCAACCTGACGGCCCGGAGCCTGCGTTCCGGAAAGTCCCGCATGCTGGGCCTGGTGGTGTCCGACCTTTCCGTACCGTATTACGCGGAGCTCGCTTCCAGGCTCATGACTGTGGCGGCGGCCCGGGACTACCGCGTCCTGGTGGAGCAGTCGGCGGCGACCCGGGCCAACGAGCTCACGGCCCTGCAGGGGTCCCTGAGCCAGCTGACGGATGGGCTCCTGTTCACTCCGCTGGTGCTGGACGCGGACGCCGTGGCCGCCGCCCGGCGGGGAACCAAGCCGCTCGTCATGCTCGGCGAACACATCGACGACCCCCGGTTCGACCTCGTCACCATGAAGAATGTCGGCGCGGCCAAGGCCATGACAGCCCACCTGCTTGCGGGAGGCCGGCGTCGTATTGCGGTGATCGGGGCCTCCTCCGGGGACCGGAGCGGTTCGCCCGGACTTCGGCTGGCCGGATACCGGGAAGCGCTGGCCGAAGCGGGAGTGGAGTTTGATCCGGCCCTGATTGTGCCTGCGGAATGGCGCCGTGACGGAGGTTCATCGGCAGTCGCACGGCTCCTGGACGGTGGCCGGCCCTTCGACGCCGTCTTTGGATTGAATGACGCCCTGGCCCTGGGTGCGATGCACGAGCTGCTGCTCCGCGGGGTCAGGGTGCCGGGGGACGCGGCCGTGGCCGGGTTTGACGACATCGATGAGGCGCGGTTCTCGTCCCCGTCGCTGACCACTGTTGCTCCCGGCATGAACCAGATCGCCGAGCGGTCCGTGCAGCTGCTGATCGACCGGATCGAAGGGGCCGAGAAGGCCGCCGGGGGCGTGCACGTGAAAGCAGAATTCGAACTGAGGGTCCGTGCCTCAGCCCCATAGATTCCCAGCCTGACCTGACACTCCGGAAACGTGGTTGAAACGAACGGGGCTTAGTCTGGGTCCCACGCCGACCCGTAGGCCGTTGAAGGGATCCCCATGCATCTGTTGCCTCGTGAGCAGGAAAAGCTCATGATCGTGGTCGCCGCCGACCTCGCCCGCAGGCGCCAGGCGCGTGGACTCAAACTCAACTACCCGGAAGCTGTGGCCATCATCAGCTACGAGCTGATCGAGGGTGCCCGGGACGGCCGCACCGTTGCCGAACTCATGAGTTCCGGCACCACGCTGCTCAGCCGCGGCGACGTCATGGAGGGCGTGCCGGAGATGATCCACGATGTCCAGGTCGAGGCCACCTTTCCGGACGGCACCAAGCTCGTCACCGTCCACAATCCCATTCGGTAGGGACCGCCATGATTCCTGGAGAGTACGTCCTGCGTCCTGAGCCGCTGGTCATCAACGCGGGCCGGGAGGCGATCGACGTCGTCGTCCTTAACACCGGTGACCGGCCCGTGCAGGTGGGCTCGCACTACCATTTCGCGGAGGTGAACCCGGCCCTGGAATTGGACCGCGACGCCGCCTACGGGCGGCGCCTGGACATCCCCGCCGGCACCGCCGCGCGGTTCGAACCCGGCGACAGGAAGACTGTCCGGCTGGTTCGGCTGGCCGGCAGCCGTGAGGTCTACGGCCTCAGCAACGCTGTGAACGGCCGGCTCGACCGGGATGGCACCAACCACCACGGCGCTAACCAGACAGGGGGAACCCAGTGAGCTTCGAATTGTCCCGCCGGCAGTACGCGGACCTGTACGGCCCGACGACGGGCGATGCCATCCGCTTGGCGGACACCGACCTGTTCCTCGAGATCGAGAAAGACCTCACGAATTACGGCGAGGAAATGGTGTTCGGCGGCGGCAAGGTCATCCGGGACGGCATGGGCCAGGACGGCCAGGCCACCCGGGACGGAGGACCTGACGGCGGCGTGCCGGACACCGTCATCACCAACGTTGTGGTGCTTGACTACACCGGCATCTACAAGGCGGATGTCGCACTGAGGGACGGCCATATCTTTCGGATCGGCAAGGCCGGAAACCCGCAGATCGCCGACGGCGTGGACATCGTCATCGGGGCCAGTACAGAGATCATCGCGGGGGAACGCAAGATCCTCACCGCCGGGGGAGTGGACACACACATTCACTTCATCTCCGCGGACCAGGTAGCCACGGCCCTCTGCAGCGGCGTGACCACCATGGTGGGCGGCGGTACGGGACCTGCCGAAGGCACCAAGGCCACCACAGTTACCCCCGGCAAATGGCACATCCAGCGCATGCTGCAGGCCGCCGACGGGCTTCCCGTCAACATCGGCCTGCTGGGGAAGGGGCATGCCTCCGCCGTCGAGCCGCTGGCCGAGCAGATCCGCGCCGGCGCGGTGGGCCTGAAGGTCCACGAGGACTGGGGGTCCACCACATCCTCCATCGACACCTCACTGAAGGTGGCAGACGAATACGACGTCCAGGTGGCCATCCACACGGACACGCTGAACGAATGCGGCTTCGTGGAGGACACCATCCGGGCCATCGGCGGGCGGGTCATCCACACGTTCCACACCGAAGGCGCCGGTGGCGGGCACGCGCCGGACATCATCAAAATCGCCGGCCTGCCGAACGTGCTTCCCGCCTCCACGAACCCCACGCTGCCCTACACCCGCAACACCATCGAAGAGCACCTGGACATGCTCATGGTGTGCCACCACCTCAACCCGGACATCCCGGAGGACGTGGCATTCGCGGATTCCCGCATCCGCGCCGAGACCATCGCGGCAGAGGACGTCCTGCAGGACCTCGGCATCTTCGCCATCACCTCGTCGGACTCCCAGGCCATGGGCCGCGTGGGCGAGGTGATCACCCGCACCTGGCAGGTGGCGGACAAGATGAAGAAACAGCGCGGCGTCCTGAAGGACCCCGCTGGTGCTGCCCACGGAACCGCGGACAGCGACAACTTCCGGCTGAAGCGCTATGTGGCCAAGTACACCATCAATCCGGCCATCGCCCAGGGCATGGCGGACTGTATCGGCTCCGTCGAGGAGGGCAAGTTCGCCGACCTGGTGCTCTGGGACCCGGCGTTCTTCGGCGTGAAGCCCGAGCTGGTCCTCAAGGGCGGCCAGATTGCCTACGCCCTGATGGGCGACGCCAACGCGTCGATTCCCACACCCCAGCCGCGCACCATGCGGCCCATGTTCGGTGCCCACGGCAAGGCCCTGCAAAAGTCGTCCATCACCTTCCTCTCCCAGGCAGCCATCGATGCCGGCGTGCCGGCGGAACTGGGCCTGGAGAAGGTCATCCGGCCGGTCTCCGGCATCCGGGCCCTGACCAAGGCGGACCTCAAGTACAACGACGCCACGCCCAACATCGAGGTGGACCCTGAAACGTATTCGGTGACCGTGGACGGCGAAGAGGTCACCTGCGAACCGTCGGACGTACTGCCCATGGCGCAGCGGTACTTCCTCTTCTAGGAGCTACAGATGATCATCGAGAAAGTCCTCGGCAACGTGCACGACCAGGCCGTGGAGTCCTACTTCGGACTGCACCGGGAGAAGGTGGTGCTGCCCAGCGCACAACTGCTCAAACGGATCCAGCGGGTCACCACCGACCACGGCAACGAGATCGGCATCAGGCTTCCTGCCGGTTCGGCCGACCTTCGCGACGGAGACGTGCTCCACGTGGCTGCAACCAACATGATCGTGGTCTCCGTGCTGCCCACCGACGTCCTGGTGATCGCACCCCGGACCATCCACGAGATGGGTGTCGTGGCACATTCCCTCGGCAACCGGCATCTGCAGGCACAGTTCTTCGAGGCGGCCTCGGAGTACGGCGCCGAGGTCATGGTGTGCCAGTACGACCACACCGTCGAGGACTATCTCAAACACGTCGGAGTGCCCTACGACCGCCAGGAACGCGTCATGCCAGTGCCTTTCCGCCATGCCGAACACAGCCACTAACTCCTACCAGCTCGCACTGCGGCAGCTGACTGATTCCGGGCTTCCTACCGGGGCGTTTGCGCACTCGCTGGGGTTTGAGACGTACATCGACCGTGGAGTTGTGGTCGATGAGGAGTCTTTCGGGGTGTGGCTGGGGGCGTTCCTCTCGCAGCAGCTGACCTATTCGGATGCGTTGGCCATGCGATTCTTGTATGAGGGCGTCCCTGTGGCTGAGCTGGACGAGCTGCTGACCGCGCAGCTTTTGCCGCGGCAGGTGCGGGAGGCCAGCGTCAAGATGGGGAACCGGCTGCTCGAAATCGGCACGGAGGTGTTCCCGTCACCGGAATTGTCGGAGTACCGGTCGCTGGTGAGCGGGGGCCGGGCCGCCGGCCATCAGCCGCTGGCGTTCGCCGTCGTCGCCCGTTCCCTGGGGGTTCCCCCGGCGGAGGCGACAGCCGCGTATCTTTTCGCGGCCGTCACGTCCCTGACGCAGAACGCCGTCCGGGCCATCCCGCTCGGGCAGAACGCCGGCCAGCGGGTGTTGCGGAACGCGCACGACGCCGTTGCTGCCGCCGTCGAGCGGGCCGCCCGCCTGACGCCGGACGACTTCGGGGCGGTCAGCCCCGGACTGGAGATTTCACAGATGAGGCACGAACGGCAACGTGCGCGCATGTTCATGAGCTAACTGTGCTTTTTTACTGAACTGTGTTTTTTTACTGAGGAGGACAACATGAGTGAACCCATCAAGATCGGCATCGGCGGACCCGTCGGGGCCGGGAAGACCCAGTTGGTGGAGCGGCTCACGCGGCACATGAGCGCGGAGACCTCCATGGCCGCCATCACCAACGACATCTACACGATCGAGGACGCCAAGATCCTGGCCGCCAACGGCATCCTGCCCGAGGACCGGATCATCGGCGTCGAGACCGGCGGCTGCCCGCACACCGCCATCCGCGAGGACACGTCCATGAATACGGCCGCCATCGAGGAGCTGAAACAGCGGCACCCGGACCTGCAGGTGATCTTCGTGGAGTCCGGCGGCGACAACCTCTCCGCCACCTTCAGCCCCGAACTGGTTGACTTCTCGATCTACATCATCGACGTCGCGCAGGGCGAGAAGATCCCGCGCAAGGCCGGCCAGGGCATGATCAAGTCCGACCTCTTCATCATCAACAAGACAGACCTGGCCCCGCACGTCGGCGCCGACCTCGCCATCATGGAACGGGACTCGCGCGAATTCAGGGGTGCCAAACCGTTCTGCTTCACCAACCTCAAAACGGACGAAGGCCTGGAGCACGTCATCAACTGGATCCGGCGCGATGTCCTGATGCTCGACCTCCAACCATGAGCACGACGGCGACGGTGCAACCGGCGCCTTGCGGTGTGCTTGAGCTCGTCATCAGCGAACGTGGTGGGCGTTCCATTGCGTCCCGGCAGTTTCACGAAGGTGCACTTCGGGTACTCCGGCCGCACTATCTGGATGAGTCCGGGCAGGTTTGTTATGTGGTGGTGAATCCGGGCGGGGCTTACTTGGGGGCCGATCTTTACGTTGTGGACGTGGAGGTGGGAGACGGGGCGGACCTGCTGCTCACCACGCAGTCTGCGACCAAGATCTACCGGACCCCGGACTCATTTGCCGAGCAGCGGATGACCGTCCGGCTGGGGGAGGGCTCGCGGCTGGAGCTGGCGCCGGACCAGGTCATCGCCTACCGGGAGGCCAGCTACCGGCAGAACACCCACATCACGGTCCGGCCGACGTCGAGCCTGGTGATGGCCGAGGTGGTCACGCCGGGGTGGTCCCCGGACGGCGCGTCCTTCCGATATGAGGAACTGCGGCTCCGGAACGAGATTCACGTGGAGACGGATGGCGGCACCCGGCTGCTCGCCCTGGACAACCTGCTGATCCGCCCGCCGCTTGACGACGTCACCGGCACGGGCTTCATGGAGGGCCACAGCCACCTGGGCTCGCTGGTGGTGGTGGACGCCCGCGTGGACCAGGCGCTCGCCGACGAACTGCACCGGCTGGCCGAAAAGTTCGATGTCTACACAGGCGTCTCGCTCAGTGCCACAATGGACGGCATCACGGCGCTGGTGCTCCGCTCCCTGTCCAACAGCACCGAAAAACTCAATACGCTATTGGGTGGCTGCAGCGGCCTTCTCCGCCAACGCTGGTACGGCCAGGCGCCCCTGAACCTGAGGAAGTACTGATGACTGCCTTAACCCAGTTCGCCACCATGTACCGCGAGCGTGAGCAGTTGCCGCTCCGGACGCGCCTGCTGGCCACCTTTGGTGCGGTGGGATTCCTCCATCTTGCCGCCGTCGTGCTTCTGGTTGCCGGCACCGCTGCATCGGGGCAGCCGCTGGCGTTCGGACTGGTGCTCACGGCCTACCTGGCCGGCATCAAGCACAGCTACGACTGGGACCACATCGCCGCGATCGACAACTCCACGCGGAAGTTCGTGGCCCAGCGGCAGGATCCCACGAGCGTGGGATTCGCCTTCAGCCTGGGGCACAGTTCGGTGGTGATCCTGGCCGGGGCACTGGTGGTTTCCGGAGTTTCGCTGGTGGGCAGGTTCATGACCGGGGGCAGCACCGGGAACCTGGTCCTGGGGCTGATCGGCAGCGGCGTCTCCGGGCTGTTCCTGCTGGCCATGGGGATCTTCAACGGGTCGGCATTTCTGGGCGCCGCCAGGTCCTACCGCAGGGTCCGCGGCGGCGGAACGGTGCTGCCCGGGGAACTGGAAGCCAAGGGCTTTGTGGCCCGACTCATGGCCCGGCCGCTGTCCAGGGTGCAGCGTCCCAGGAACGTGTACGTGATCGGATTCCTGTTCGGGCTCGGTTTTGATACCGCCACCACCATCGGGCTTCTGGTGATGACGACGGCGGCTTCCCTGGCGGGTGTTTCCCCCGCCGCGCTGCTGGCGTTGCCGCTCGCATTCACCGCCGCCATGACCCTGTGCGACACGACCAACGGCGTGGCCATGATGCGGATGTATAAGTCGGCCATCCACGATCCCCTGCGCAAACTCGGGTTCAACGCCGTCATCACCGGGCTCTCGGCACTGTCTGCGCTTTTCGTCGCCGTGATAACCCTGGGCGGCTTCTTCAGCGAGGCGTTCGGGCTGAAGGATCCGCTCACCGCCTGGCTGGGCGGCATCGAGCTGGGCGACGCCGGGCTGCTGCTCGTGGCTGCATTCCTGCTGCTGTGGGGCGCGGCAACGCTGCGCGGGCGTCGGAAAACCGCCTAATCCGGCTTAGTCCGCGTCGGCCACGATCCGCTTGTAGAGTTCCTTCAGCCCGCCCACCGTGCCGATGACCTGGCCCAGCATCAGTCCGTCCATCACGGCAAGGCTGCACAGCTTCACGATGTCCGCGGGGACCCACAACGCCACAATCCGGCTGCGAAAGATGCTGAACAGGATGTAGGCCACCAGGATGATTCCGCCGAGGATATCCAGTTTGCCCACCACAGTCCTGGCGGCCCGGTCCCATTCCAGCCGGAACATGCGGCTGGCCACGAGTCCGACGGCGATTCCTCCCACCAGTGCCGCCACCGCCGGCGGGACCGCCTGGGGAGTGGCCAGGAAGAGCTCAACTATGACCACCACGAGTAGCACCACAAAGATCACCGCAAAAATCCGCATCCGCGTCCGGATCTTTCTGTCGACGTGGCGCCGGGCAACCTCCCGCCGCTCGCCCCGGGGAATGCGGGTGTGGGGGCGGGAGCCTTGGGCGGGTTTGCCGCCGTGGTCTGCGCGGCGGCCGTCCGGGTGGCTCATGCGGCCCAGTCTACGCCTGGGCAACGGGGCGCCATACGCACAAGCGCCGTATACCGGCGGAGCGCCAAGTGGGCTAAGAAGGCCTAGCTGCCTAGCTGCCGAGCTTCGCGCGCAGGCCGCCAATGACCACGTCCAGGCCAAAGTCGAAGGCGTGCCCGCCCCGTTCCCCCGATGGCCCCGCATTGCCGAGCGCGCGCTTCAATGTGGGGTAGCCCTCCGCCGGCGGGTCCCACACCACTTCCGGCGCCGCCAGGTCCAGGGCCGCGCCGAGGGCAAAGCTGTCGATGGTGGAGATGGCTGCCACGACATCACGCCCGCGGAACCCCGCGCTCTCCAGGGCCAGGGCCAGGTCCTCGTAGAGGCCGATGACCGCCGGATCCGTGATGGACTGCAGCACCAGCAGCGGAGCCAGCCGCGGATGGCGGGCAAAGGCGTCCCGGTACGCGCGGATCAGGACCCGCAGCGCGACTTCCCATTCGCTGTGGTCCACCGGCGGGTACGGCTCCTCGGTGATGATCCGGTGCCGCAGCAGTTCCAGGATCTCGTCCCGGCCGCTGACGTGGTTGTAGATGGAGGACTGGCTGACGCCGATCTTTTTCGCCAGCTTCGGAAAGCTGAAGTCGCCGCTTTCATCGACCAGTTCCAGCGCGGCGGTGGTCAGGGCCTCCACGGATATCAGCGGGAGGAGCGGGCGCCCCATGGAATCTCCTGTCTGCAGCTCTGGAACATCGGAACCCAGCCTAGTCTGCGCCTCCTGCCGGAGCCGCTTTTGCGAAAGGTATTGTGCTCCGCGCCACACGCCCGCATACTAAAACGAAAGCCTTTCGTTTAGTCGGGCTTCCAGAAAGGACGGACCAGTGCCGGATATCCAAACCAGACCTCCGGCGTCGTCTGCGGACGGCGCCCTCAAGCGCAATGCCCTGGGCACGGGCGGCATCGCCTTCCTCGTCATTTCGGCGGCAGCGCCGCTGACCGTCATGGCGGGCGTTGCCCCGGTGGCCATCAACGTCGGCGGCATTGGCGCCCCGGCCGGCTATCTCCTGGCAGGCCTCGTGCTCACCCTCTTCGCCGTCGGATTCATGGCCATGACCCGGCATGTGAAGGCGGCCGGCGGTTTTTACACCTACATTTCACTGGCCATGGGCAAGACGGCGGGACTCGCCTCAGCCATCCTGGCGATCGTCTCCTACAATTGCCTGCAGATCGGCGTCTATGGCCTTTTTGCCGTCCAGACCCACGACATGCTCAAGGTGGTCTTCGGGCTGGACGTGTCCTGGCCGGCGATTGCACTCGCCGCGGTGGCCGCCGTATGGTTCCTCGGCTACCGGGGCATTGACGTCGGCGCCAAAGTGCTTGGCGTGCTCCTCGTGGCCGAGACCGGCATCCTGGCCGTGATGGGGGTGGGCATCCTCGGCAGCGGCGGCGCGCACGGAATCAGCGTGGGCTCCTTCAGCCCGGAGAACGCGTTCGGGCCGGGCGTCCTGGCCATCCTCGGCATCTGCTTCGCCGCCTTCATGGGCTTCGAGTCCACCGTGCTGTACCGCTCGGAGGCCCGCGACCCGGACAGGTCGGTGCCCCGCGCCACGTATATCGCCGTCGGCTTCATGTCCGTGTTCTATGCCTTTATCGTCTGGGCCGTGGTTCAGGCCTACGGCGAAGACCGCGCCGCGGAAGCCGCCGGGGAGCTGGCCGGCGGGATGTTCTTCCAGACCATCAACCACTATGTGGGCCCCTGGGCCGAGGTGGCGATGTACATGCTGATCGTCACCAGCGTCTACGCCTCGCAGCTGGCATTCCACAACGCGATCAACCGCTACGTCTACATGCTGGCGCGCGACGGCGTGCTGCCGGCCTTCCTGGGGCAGACCCACCCGAAGTTCAGGTCGCCGCACCGGGCCGGCCAACTGCAGACGCTCCTGGCCGCCGTTGTCATCACCGTGTGCGCCGTCCTGAACGCCGATCCGTACCAGCAGCTGCTGATCTGGGTGAACACCCCCGGGATCTTCGGCATCGTCGGGCTGCAGGGCCTGGTGTCGGTGGCGGCCTTCCTCTACCTGCGCCGGAACCCCGACGCCGTGACGCACCGGCTGATGGTCCCGCTCAGTTTGGCGTCGGCCATCCTGCTCTTCGGCGTGGTGCTGCTGATCGGGATCAACATCGAACTGCTCACCTTCGCCGACGCGCTCACCAACACCGTCCTCATATTGGTTACCCCGCTTGTCTTTGTCGCCGGACTCCTGACCGCCCGCTGGGTACGCCGCCACCGGCCGGAAACCTACGCCCAGATTGGAAGCTTCGAAACCTATGAATCCTGACGTGATCATCCTCGCCGGCACCGTCCACACGATGGACGGCATGCCCTCAGGGAGCCCGGCGCCGCAGGCCGTTGCCGTCCGGGACGGCGTGTTTGCCGCCGTCGGAAGCCGCGCGGATGCGGCCGGGTGGCCGGCCGCGGAGGTCATCGACTTCGGCGACGCCGTGCTGACCCCCGGCCTTGTGGACTGCCACATGCATCCTGTTTTCGGGCTGGAACTGACCCGCGGCAGCGACCTGTCCGGCGCCGCGGACCTTCCCGCGGTGCGCGCACTTCTGCGTGCCGCGGCAGCTGAAACAGCGCCAGGCGAGTGGGTACGCTGCTGGGGGCTGGACCCCAACGTGTTCGGATCCGCCACCGCCCACCGCGACCTGATTGACGACGCCGTCTCCGGACGGCCGTGCCTCATCCGGCTGTTCGACGGGCATTCCGCGCTGGCCAGTTCCCAAGCCCTCGAAATCGCGGGGGTCACCGGTCCACGCTCCTTCGACCAGGCCGCCGAGGTGGTCTGCGACGGAAGCGGCAGGCCCACGGGGCTCCTGCTGGAGGCGGCCGCCGTCGACCTCGTTGCCCGGGTGATGCCCACCGAGTCCTTCGCGGAACGGAAGGCGCGGCTGGCGGAACTGCTCACGCAGTTCTCACGGTCCGGGCTGACCGGGGCACACGTCATGGACTGCAACGACGATTCGCTGGAGCTTTACCGGGCGCTCGAGGAAGAGACCGACGGCGGCCTCCCGCTCCGGCTGCGGATCTCGCCGTGGTGCATGCCCGGCAGCGGTGAACCGGAATGGCGCGTGCTGGCCGGGCAGGTCGGCGCCGGCGGACGGCGCTGGGAGGTGGCCGGCATCAAGCTGTTCGTCGACGGCACCGTGGACAACGGCACGGCCTGGCTGTTTGAGCCCGATGCCTACGGTGAGTCGGTGGCACCCTTCTGGCCCCGGCCCGAGGAGTATGCCGAAGCCGTGCGGTACTTCGCCGGACGCGGCATTTCCACGGCCACGCACGCGATCGGCGACGCCGGGGTGGCCGCCGTCCTGGACGCCTTCGAGTCCCTGCCTCCGGGCACAGGGGCCACTCCGGCGCCGCGGGGAGTGCACCGGATCGAACACCTCGAGACCGTTCCGGACGACCTGATCAGCAGGTTCTCCCGGTCCGGCCTCATCGCCAGCATGCAGCCCACGCACTGCACGCACTACTCCCGCGCCGACCACTCCGACAACTGGTCCACCCGGCTCGGCACGGAAAGGGCCAACAACGCCTGGCGCTGCGCGGACCTCCGTGCCGCAGGAACCACCCTGGGGCTCGGCTCCGACTGGCCGATCGCCCCGTTCGAACCGCTGCCCATCCTGGCGGACGCGCAATTACGACGGCGGTCGGGCCGCCCGGGTGAGCAGCCGGTTGTTCCCGGCCAGGCCCTCACGGCCCTGCAGGCGCTCGAAGGCTACACGTCGCACGCCGCCCGTGCTGCGGGGGAGTGGGGCGTTTCCGGGTCCGTCACTGTAGGCAAGCGCGCGGACTTCACAGTGTTCGACGTGGATCCGCTGGCCGTTGCGCCTGATGACCTTGCAGCGGCCCGGGTCCTGGCGACCTTCGTGGACGGGCAGGTGCAGCACTCCGCAGCCAGAACCGGCCTGCAGTTGCGTTAGGCGGTGAGGGGCTCCAGCCGCCTGCGCAGGAGGCAGAACTCGTTGCCCTCAGGGTCGGCCAGGACGTGCCACTGTTCGTCGCCGGTCTGCCCGACGTCGGCGGGACGGGCGCCGAGGGCGAGCAACCGCTCCAGCTCGGCGTCCTGGTCCCGGTCGACAGGGTTGACGTCGATGTGCAGGGGGAGCCTGCCGGTCCGCGGGTTGCTGCTGGGGCTCAGGATGATGGTGGGCTGCAGGCCGCCGAACCCGGCGCCGGGCGGGCCGATCTCGATGGACCCGCCCTCCCGGTCGAGCTCGACGTAGCCGAGCACCTCGCTCCAGAACCGTGCGAGCAGTTCGGGGTCGGCGGAGTTGAGGACAAGTTCGCTGATACGGCATGCCATGGGAGTCAGTGTACGGCGGGCACCGCCATCTGGCCGGGCATACTGTCCTCGGGCAGGTCCGCCAGGAGCTCGGCCTCCGTGGGCGGATTGGCTCCTGGGCGGCGCACTGTGATCGCGGCGGCCTTCGAGGCCGTGCGCCCCAGTGTTTCCAGCACGGCAGGCGCCAGGCCGTCCGATCCGCGCGCCAGCAGTCCGTAGATCAGCGCCGCCATGTACGAATCCCCGGCGCCAATGGTGTCGGCCACCGCGGACCGGATGGCCGGCACCACCAGCTGCAGCTCCGGAGTGGCAAGCAGCGATCCTTCTGAACCGCGGGTGACCACCGCCAGCCCCGCCCCCAGCTGGAGGATCCGTGCCGCGGTGTCCTCCAGCTGCAGGTCCGGGTAGAGCCAGCGGGCATCCTCGTCGCTCAGCTTGACCACGTCCGTGAGCGGAACCAGCTCCTCGAAGATGGTCCGCGCCTCGGCCTGGCTGCCGAGCAGTGCCGGGCGGATGTTGGGATCGTAGGTGACCAGGCATTCACGGTGCGACTGCTCCAGGAGGGTCCTGACGGCTGCTGCGCCCGGAGCCAGGAAAGTCGCGATCGAGCCGGTGTGGAGCACCCTGGGCAGGGACGCCGGGGCCACCGCCGGCAGTTCCCAGCGGATGTCGAAGTCGTAGCTGGCGGAGCCGTCGGCAGCCAGCGTCGCGGTGGCCGTGGCCGTCCGCGCCTGTGTCCGGGAGCCGGGCAGGAGCGCGACTCCGGCGCGCTGCAGGTGTGCCTCGATGGCCCGGCCGCGGCCGTCGTCGCCGATCGAGGTGAGGAGCGCTGTGCGGATGCCGAGCAGGCCCAGCCCGTAGGCAACGTTCGACGGCGATCCGCCGGGGTGCTCGACGGTTCCGTTCGCGGACGCAACGACGTCCACCAGTGCTTCACCGATGACGATGACTTCCGGAGTCGCTGTGCGGGTTCCGGAGTAAGCAGTTCCGGCGTTGGATGTGGGGATCACGGTGGGGCCTTTCATGGAGCTGTCCGCGGGGCGGCTTCGGCCCGCGGACGGGGGTTGGTGCTGGGCTTTCGGGTGCTGCTTTGGCGGGTTGGGCTCCCGGTTAGGTGCCGGGCTGTGGGCAGTGCCGGCTTGTCAGGCCGTGGCGGCGCCGGTCATGATCGCCACAGCGTCGGTCATGCTGTGCGACTGCGGCGTGATGGTGGCGGCGCACTTTCCGAGCCGCTGGATGTGGATGCGGTCCGCCACGTCGAACACATGGGGCATGTTGTGGCTGATCAGGATCACCGGCAGGCCCCTGTCCCGGAGGTCCCGGACCAGCTGCAGGACCTGGTTCGATTCCCGGACGCCGAGGGCCGCCGTCGGCTCATCGAGGACAACCACCTTGGAACCGAACGCCGCGGCGCGGGCCACGGCCACCGCCTGGCGCTGGCCCCCGGACAGGTTTTCCACCGGGACCGTCACGTCCTGCAGGGTGGAAATGCCCAGCCGGGTCAGTTCCTCCTTGGCCTTGCGGCGCATGCCCTTGGTGTCCAGGACGCGGAAGAGCTTGCCCAGCGGGCCGGCCAGCCGTTCTTCACGGCCGAGAAACAGGTTGGAGGCGACGTCCAGCGCGGGTGACACCGCGAGGTTCTGGTAGACGGTCTCGATGCCGTGGGCACGGGCGTCCTGCGGCCGCTTGAAGTGCACTGTCTGCCCGGACACCTTCAGCTCGCCGGAGTCCGGGACCTCGGCGCCGGTGAGGCACTTGATGAGGGTGGACTTGCCTGCGCCGTTGTCGCCGATGACCGCGAGGACTTCACCCGGGTAGAGGTCCAGGCTGACGCCGTCCAGGCCCACGACGCGTCCGAAGGTTCTGACGAGGTTGCTGGCCTGCAGGATCGGCTGCCGAACCGCCGTGCCGGACGGCTGGGTTTCAGTGGCGGTCATGATTTCACCTTTCGGATCCACTGGTCGATGGACACAGCGAGGATGATGAGGACGCCCACGGCGAGTGTCTGGTACAGCACGTCGAGTCCCGCCAGGGACAGGCCGTTGCGGAACACGCCCACGATCAGCGCGCCGAGGAGGGATCCCCAGACGGAGCCGCGGCCGCCGAAGAGGCTGGTTCCGCCAATCACGACGGCGGTGATGGAGTCGAGGTTGAGGTCCACGCCGGCGTTGGGGCTGGCGGCGTTGGTGCGGCCGATCTGGAGCCAGGCACCCATGGCCAGCACGGCTCCGGCAGCCAGGTAGACGCTCATGAGGACGCGGTTGACGGGAATGCCGGCCAGGCGCGCAGCTTCCTTGTCATCCCCGACGGCGTAGACGTGCCGGCCCCACGCTGTCTTGCCCAGGATGAAGGCAACAGCGCCGTAGAGCAGGAGCATCATGATCACGCCGGTGGAGATGCGGACCGGGCCCAGCGGGAACGTGCTTCCGGTCCAGGTGAGCAGGCCCGGCATGTTGGACCCGCGGACGGTGGAACCGCCGGAGTACAGCAGGGTGGCGGCGATGAAGATGTTGAGGGTTCCGAGGGTGACGATGAACGGCGGAAGCTTGAACCGGGTGACGAGGAAACCGTTGAGGGCGCCCGCCCCCAGGCCCACCACCAGGCCGGTCAGCAGGGCGAGCGGGCCGGGAAGGCCGCCGCCCACCGCCAGCTGCGCCACCACCATGGAGGAGAGGATCATGACGGCGCCCACGGAGAGGTCGATTCCCGCGGTGAGGATGATGAGGGTTTGCGCGATCGCCAGCGTTCCCACCACCGAGACCTGCTGGGTGATCAGGGAGAGGTTTTCGAACCGCAGGAACCGGTCGTTGAGTAGCCCGAAGATCACCACCGCCACGAGCAGCACGATGGCGGGACTGAGTGCAGGGTACCGGTGCAGGACGTTGCGGATGCGGCTGAGCGATGTCTGGCGGTCGAGGAATTCCTCGGCGAGGTCGGCATGGCCGGTGGCGGGCGGGCCGGCTGTCTGTTGCTGGGTCATGTTCGCTCCTGTCATGTCCGGTTACTTGCCCCAGCAGATCTGGGAAGCTTCCGACGTCGTGATGCTCTTGACGCCGTCGGCGGCCTTGTCCGTCACGAGCTCCACGCCGGTGTTGAAGAAGTCCAGGCCCTCGGAGTTGGACGGCTTCTGGCCGGTCTTGGCGAGGTCGGCGATGGCCTTGACGCCGAGCTCGGCCATCTTGACCGGGTACTGCTGGGCGGTGGCGCCGATGATGCCGGACTTGACGTTGTTAACGCCGGTGCAGCCGCCGTCCACCGAAACCACCAGGACGTCCTTTTCCTTGCCGGCGGACTTCAGGGCCTCGAAGGCGCCGGCAGCAGCGGGCTCGTTGATGGTGTAGACGACGTTGATGTTGGGGTTCTTGGCGAGCAGTGTCTCCATCGCGGTGCGTCCGCCGTCCTCGGCGCCCTGCGATGCCTGGCTGCCGACGATCTCGTAGTCGCCGCCCTTGCCGCCCGTGTACTTGCCGGTCTTGGCCTCGTCGCCGTTCTTCTTCTTGTCCGCGGTGTCGATGCCTAGCCCGGCGAGGAAGCCCTGGTCGCGGTTGTAGTCCACCGAGACCACTTTGTCGTCGAACAGGTCCACGAGGGCGATGGTGGCCTTCTTGCCGCCCAGCTGGGCGGCCGTCCACTTGCCGATCAGCTCGCCGGCGGCGAAGTTGTCTGTGGCGAAGGTGATGTCCGCAGCGTCTGCGGGGTCCGGCGGGGTGTCCAGCGCGATGACGAACAGGCCTGCGTCCTTGGCCTTCTTCAGCGCGTCGACCACGGACGGGCCGTTGGGCGTGATCAGGATGCCTTTGTCGCCCTTGGAAATAGCGTTTTCGATGGCCTGGATCTGGGTGTCCTCATCGCCGTCGGCCTTTCCGGCCGCGAGCTTGAGGTCGACGCCGTCCGCCTCCGCCGCCTTCTTGGCTCCGTCCTGCATGGAAACGAAGAAGGGGTTGGACGTGGTCTTCACGATCAGCGAGACGCCGACCTTTTCGGACGAGGAGCCGCCGGTGGTGGTGGTGGCGGTGGAACTTCCGCCGCAGGCGGTGAGGCTGAGCGTGCCGAGGGTAAGGACTGCGCCGATGGCGAGCAGGCGGTGAGTGACGGTCCGCGGGGCTGTGGAACTCAACATTGAATCTCCTCCGGGTTGTGGCATCTGAGCATGCCTGACAACGATGTCAGGCATCATGTAATCAATGTCACAGGATAGAGTCAAGGCAAATGCAATGATGAAGGACGGATTAATGACAACGATGTCTAATCGTTACCAGGCCGAGGGGGCCAAGAGCCGCCCCACCATGCGCCACGTCGCGGCGCTGGCAGGCGTCGGGATCAAGACGGTGTCCCGCGTAATGAACGATGAGCCTGGCGTCTCGGAAGCCACCCGGCAGCGTGTCCTTGGCGCCTCGCAGCAGCTGAACTACCAGCTGGACATGGCGGCGGGCAGCCTGCGGCGCGCCGGCCGCCAGACGCTTTCGATCGGGCTCCTGCTGCCGAGTGTCGCCAACCCGTTCAGCAGCGAGATCCACCGCGCCATGGAGGACGCCCTCGCGGCCCGGGGCATCGCGGTCTTCGCTGCCAGCCTGGACGATGACGCCGAGCGGGAGAAGGCCCTGGTGACTGCCTTCCTGGGCAGGCGCGTGGACGGGCTGGTGCTCACTCCCATCGCCAAGAGCCAGGCGTACGTCATTCCGGAACATTCCAGGGACCTGCCGATCGTGTTCATCGACCGCGAACCGGTGGGCATCGAGGCTGACGCCGTGGTGACGGACAACGCCGTCGGCGCCGCCAGGGCGGCGGCCCACCTGATCGCGCACGGCCACACCCGGATCGCATATATGGGTGACCGCGCCGATATCCAGACGGCCCGCGAACGGCGCCGCGGGTTCGTCGAGGAACTTGGCCGGGCGGGGATACCCACGTCAGCGGTTCCGGTCCGCGAAGAGCTCCACGACGAGGAGTCAGCGCGCCTGGCCACCCTGGAGCTGCTCAGGGCCGAAGACCCGCCCACGGCCATCTTCTCGAGCCAGAACCTGGTGACGTTCGGCGTCATGCGGGCCCTGAAGGAGCTGGGCCTGAACAAGCGCGTTGCCCTCGTTGGCTTCGACGACTTCACCCTCGCGGACATGATGGAACCGGGCGTCACCGTGATTGCGCAGCACCCCGACCGGATCGGAAAACTGGCCGCCGAACGCCTGCTGGCCCGAATCGACGGCGACCCCGGCGCGGCGCAGACCTACGTGGTCCCCTCCGAGCTCATTACCCGCGGGTCCGGGGAGTTGCGGCCGCCGGAATGAATTGGCCATCGAATCGAAGCTAACTACCCACCCGAGCAAACCCATCCCGACAGGAGAACCATGACCAAGACGCTCTACGCCGAATTCACCGTCAAGCCCGGCAGTGAAGCCCGGGTTGCCGAAATGATGCGGGAACTTACCGAGCTGGTGCGCAACGAGCCCGGCAACCAGCTGTTCCTGCCGTACACCCGGGAAAGCAACCCCCGCGAGTACTTCGTGTTCGAGGTCTATCAGGACGCGGCAGCCTTCCAGGAGCACATCACGGCGGACTACGGCGCCCGGTTCAACGGGGAGCTAACCGACCACATCGAGGAGGACGGCTCGGTGCTGACCTGGCTGCAGCCGGTCCACTAGGCCGGCTGCAGCCGGTCCACTAGGCCGGCTGCAGCCTGCCTTTACTTCCGGGTCTTGGCCGGCACCTGCGCCGCCTGGAACATGGGCTGGCTCAGCGGCGTGACAGTCAGGGACTTCAGCCGGGCCGTTCCCCCTTCGGCGAAGAGGGCCACCTGGTTGGCGCCTTCCTGTGAAATGCCCCCCTGTGAAGGGACCTGTCCCGGGAAGACCTGGTCCGTGATGGTCCGCAGGCCGTTCTGGGCGAATACCTCCACCGAGGACCGGTCGACATAGATTCGCAGCGTCACGTTGCCGCTGGCGTCCACGGCCACGGGGGCGGAGTCAACCGAGGCGAAGAGCGGATGGAAGTCTGTGATTCCGGAGTTGCTCCGGTCGACATACAGCTCGCCGGTTGCCTTGTCGTAGCCGATGGCGGTCGACTTGCTGCCGTTCCCCAGCACGGTAATCCCGGCCTTGGACGCCGATCCGGGGGAGAAGGTCACCTCGATCCGTTGCACGTCGCCCGAGGCAGCGGCCGGCAGTGCGTGCGTGCCGGCGGGAATGCTGCGGGCCCGTTTTTCGGCGTAGCTTTCCTTTGTGCCGAGGCCATCCACCTGCTGGACGGCCTTCTGCGTCAGGCGCGGGCCGATGGCCGTTTGCGTCAGGGCCACTTCGCGGGGCAGCGACATGGCACTGCGCCAGGGTGAGGTTGGAATCGTGTTGGCGTAGTCCCAGTTGTTCATCCAGCCGAGCATGATGCGCTTGCTCTGCGGCAGGTTGTTGAAGGACACGGACGCGTAATAGTCCCGGCCGTAGTCCAGCCAGTCGTAGGTCTGGACCCGCGGCGTGGCCGGCCGCGGTGAGGCGATGAACTCGTCCGCCAGGATGTGGCCCCAGCCGAAGCGGTTGTTGTCCACCACCCGGATGCTGGCCTGCCGCCCCCTGAACTCGGAAACGTTCCACGACGCCCAGTCCAGGACCTCGCTGTTGGCCCCGGTGGCCGTCCTGACCACCTTGCCGTCCACCACGAGGTTGACGGTGGTTTCGTCTGAGCGGGGGACGGCTGCCTGGTCGGTCAGCATGACGTGGTCCAGGGTGAGGTGTCCCCAGCCGCCGGTGGCCTGGTCCACGATCCGGAGCTGTGCCTGCTGCCCGGCGAACTCGGACACGTCCCAGCCCTTCCAGTTCAGGGCGCCGGCGTCATCACCGGCGAGGCTGCGCACCACATTGCCGTTCACCAGCAGCTGGGCTTCCAGGGTCTGCCCGGAGCCCGCCGTCCGGTGTCCGCCGCCCACCAGCATGCTCATGAAGTTCCGGTTGACCGTGAACGACGGCGACGTCAGGGTTCCCTGCCGGTCGTCGCCGGGTGCGCCTCCCGTGTCGAACGTGTTGATCCGCTTGGCGCCGATATAGAAGTCGCCGCCGGAGGTTGACGGCTGGAACACCGGCGCCAGATCCCCGGTTCCCGTCCACCCGGCGTCGGCCAGGGTGGAGCCGTCCGGGACCTCAAAGCCGTTGAACAGCAGGTCCCCGGGTGGCGGGGTGTTGTCCAGCTTGTCCGAAACGCGCGGATGCTGTCCGCCGCCCACCAGGAAGTTGAGATAATCACTGTCCACGGTGAACTGCGGCGAGTTCATCGACCCCAGCGGCCAGTCGCCGTCGTTGAATGAATTGATCAGGCCGGCGCCGCCAAAGCCGGTGACGCCGTTCTGCCCCGCGAGGGTGCCGGCCGCGGGTGTCCCGGCAAACGGGCCGTCCTTCGGGTTGCCCGCTTCGTTGTTCACTGTCCAGCCGCTGTACGAGCCGTCGTTGAAGCCTGCCAGGGGAGTGCCTGCGGGCAGCGCGTCACTGGCCTTCGTGGTTTCCGACGTGAAGGTGGTGCCGTCGAAATTGCCCACGAAATACTGCCCGGCCGAGCCTCCGGCCACGCCTCCCGGGTTGATGTTGACCACCATCACCCACTTGACGTTGGCGGGGTCGCCGTCGACGGCAAGCGGAAACAGGTCAGGGCATTCCCAGAGGCCGCCCGTGGCGTTCGCCGGGCCGAACTCGCTGAGCTGCGTCCAGTCCTTGAGGTTGCCCGACTTGTACAGCAGCACCTTGTGCTCAGTGGCCTCGACGGCGGCCATCACCCAGTAGCCGCCTCCGCCGGGCAAGTCGAACCAAAACACCTTCGGGTCGCGGAAGTTCGCCGAATTGCGGTTGAGCACCGGGTTGCCGCTGTACTTGGTCCAGGTCTTGCCCTCATCGAGGCTGTAGGCGAGTGACTGGGCCTGCAGCCCCCTGTAGGGCGAGGCGTCCTTGTAGGCGCTGGTGAAGACCGCCACCAGCGGAGGGTTCGCGGCAGTGCCAAGGCCGGAGCTGTTGTTCTTGTCCACCACGACGCTGCCGGAGAAGATGTCCTGCTGGTCGTCGGTGGCGATGGCCAGGGGCTGCTCCTTCCAGTGCACCAGGTCCGTGGACGTGGCGTGTCCCCAGGACATGTTGCCCCACTGGTTGCCGGACGGATTGTGCTGGTAGTAGAGGTGGTAGACGCCTTTATAGAACACCATCCCGTTGGGATCATTCATCCAGTTTTGCTGCGGCGTGTAATGGTAGGCCGGCCGGAACTGCTCGTCTCCTGTAGTCCCCGCGGCTGTTGCGGTTTCCGCTCCGGCCAGTACCGCGGCCAGGCTGAGACCCGCCACGGTCAGTGCGGTGCATAGCTGTAGTCTGCCGAATTTTCTCTGCTGCATTGTGCCGGTGCCGCCCTTCATCGCGCGTGCCTTCCCCAGGTTGAGGATAGACAACGTTGTCAGTGACTGGAACGCTAGGGGATGTCCACAAGACAAGTCAACGGATTCGACAAGCCCTGGATCAGGGTTCAGCTAGGCCCTTCTGGGCCTCCTGTGAATCAGTCCTGTGACGTCCCCTGGCTGGGACACCGTTGTCATGTTCCCGCCGCCGGAGTTCGCGGGAAGCACCGTTGTTAGGGTGGAATCATGAAACGCAGCCTGCTTGCCCTGTCCATGCTTCCTGTCCTTGTCCTGCTGGCGGGTTGCGCCCAGGCCGAGGAAGCAGCCAAGAATGCGGCGAGCTCCGCGGTGTCCCAGGCTGCCAACGCGGCAGCCGAGCAGGTGAAGGGCCAGATCTGCACCCTGATCGAGGATGGCCTGGTGAGCGCCTCGGACAAGGCTGCGCTCGCGGGTCTCGTCGCCGGGGCCGAGACGGCCGGCGTGCCCGCCGAAATCACCGGACCCCTGAAAGCTATCGCCCAGGCCGGCGACCAGGTTCCCGGAGATTCTGTCCGTGAGCTCCAGAAGGCCTGCGCTGCCGCCTGAGGTCTGGCCGCGGGAAGTCCAGCACCACGGCATCAGCATCACCGCAGAGAAGTTTCGGCCCACGGCCGCCCGGGTCACTCAACGCAGCCTGCAATAATCGGAATCAGCAGTTGCGGGGGCGCTGAAAACGGCCGGCCGTGACGGGCAACAGCGTTAGTTTCGGGCCGATTACAGCAGACGAGGCGGACATATGAAGGTTCCCAGCCAGCAGCACGTGACTACCCATGAAATCCCTTCCCCTGAAACGCCTGAAACACCGGTGGGCAACGGAAGGCCGGTAACCAGTGCCGCAGTCAATCCGGAGCAGCTGCGCTGGCTGGCGGAGGCGTACGGGGTTGGCACGTCCTACCAGGGGTGGGACGGGCAGCCGCACGAGGTTGCAGCCGAGACCCTGATCCGCGTCCTGGCTGCCCTGGGAGTCAACGCCCTCACCGATCAGCACATTGAGCGCGAACTGGCCGAGGCGGAACTGGCGCCCTGGCGCCGGATGCTGCCGCCCGCCGTCGTGCTTCAGGAAGGCACGCCGGGGCAGGTGGCGGTCCACGTCCCGCACGGTTCGACTGCCCGACTGTGGGCCATCACCGAGGACGGGCGCGAGCTGGAGGCCGTCCAGGAGGACGTCTGGGTGGAACCCCGGGAGGTGGACGGCGTTCTGACCGGACGGGCCACCTTCGCCGTCCCCCAAAACACGGGCCTGGGGTGGCACACCTTGCGTGCCGAGGCAGCCGGAGTGGTTGCCGAGGCCACCCTGGTGGTGACTCCCGCCCGGCTGTCCACGGCAGCCGGGCTTGAGCAACGCAGGGGCTGGGGGCTGGCGACCCAGCTGTACTCCGTCCGGTCCAAACGGTCCTGGGGTGTGGGCGATTTTGCCGACCTCGCCGAGCTCGCAGCGGTAGCCGGGGCGCGCGGGGCCGACTACGTGCTGGTGAATCCCCTGCACGCGGCCGATCCCGTGCCGCCCCTGGAACCGTCGCCGTATTCACCGTCGACGCGCCGGTTCTTCAACCCGCTGTACCTGCGGATCGAGGCCATCCCGGAACTGGCGTACCTGAAGCCCAAAAAGCAGTCTCTCGTCCACAGCCTCATGAAGCAGTCGCGGAAGCTGAACCAGGACGCCACGCGGCTTGACCGGGACAAGGTCTACTCCGCCAAGCTGGCGGCGCTTGAGCTGATCTCGGGCGTCCGCCGGTCGCCGTCGCGGCAGCTCGCGTTTGAGGACTATTGCCGGAGGGCCGGTGCAGGCCTGGATGACTTTGCCCTCTGGTGCGCCATCCGGGAGGACCTCGACGCCGACGACCCGTTCTGGGCCGACCCAACGGCTGCGCTTGGCTCGCCTTTGGCGGAGCGGCTCAGGGGTGAGCTGGCGGAACGGATCGAGTTCCACCGCTGGCTGCAGTGGCTGTGCGACGAGCAGCTCGAATCTGCCCAGCAGTCCGCCCGCAACGCCGGCATGCGCCTGGGCGTGGTGAATGACCTTGCCGTCGGCGCAGATCTCCAGAGTTCCGATGCCTGGACGCTGCGCGGCGTCCTCGCCGCCGGAGTCAGCGTCGGCGCGCCCCCGGACATGTACAACCAGCTGGGTCAGGACTGGCATCAGCCGCCCTGGCACCCCACCCGTCTGGCCGAAGCCGGGTACAAGCCGTTCCGGGAGATGCTCGCAACGGTGCTGCGGCATTCAGGAGGCATCCGGGTGGACCACATTCTCGGCTTCTTCCGGCTCTGGTGGGTGCCGGAAGGGAACTCTCCGGTGGACGGCGCCTACGTCCGTTTCGACCACGACGCCATGATCGGCATCCTCGCCCTGGAGGCTCACCGTGCGGGCGCCGTGGTGATCGGCGAGGATCTGGGCACCTTTGAGCCGTGGGTCCGGGACTACCTTGCGGCCCGGGGCATCCTTGGCACCTCGATCCTGTGGTTTGAGAACGACGGCGACGCCCCGCTGCCGCCCGAGCGGTACCGGGTGCAGGCGCTTTCCAGCGTGAACACCCACGACCTGCCGCCCACGGCCGGCTACCTCGCTGGTGACCACGTGACGCTGCGGAACGCGCTGGGGCTCCTGGAGCGTTCAGCGGAGGAGGAGCGCCTCGAGCACAACGCCAAGCTGGAGAAAATGATGGACCTGCTCCGGCAGCGGGGCCTCCTTTCCTCCAGCGACGCCGGCTCCGAACAGGAACGGATCGAGGCGTTGCACCGACTGCTCGCGCAGACCCCGTCAGTTCTTCTGGGGGTGGCGCTCGTGGACGCGGTCGGCGAACGGAGGGTGCAGAACCAGCCCGGAACTACCTCAGCGCAGTACCCCAACTGGCAGGTGCCGTTGGCCAACTCCGATGGGGAATCCGTGCTGATCGACAGCCTTGACGGGGACGGCAGGTTCAACTCCCTGCTCGCCGCGGTCGAGGAGGCAATGCGGTCCTGAGACCCGGGGCCTGGGGCGGCCGCCCGGCGGGGCGTGAGCCCGGGGCTACTGCCTGGTCGGCGGTGAGCCCCGGGCGTGCCTATCCGGCCGTGATCACGTGCGAAGCGTGGCTGTACCGGAAGGTGACCGGTCCGCCGTCGTGGTTCAGCACGATATTGGAACCGTTCGGGGCGCCATCCTGGCCGAAATTTTCATTCCAGGAGCCGTTGATGGCCGCCTTGAATTCGTACTGCCCGGCCGGAAGGTCTGCCGTGAGCTTCCACAGCCGGTCAGCCGGATCGAAGGTCATGAACGCGGACTGGCACGCCGGCTGCCAATCATCCGGGCAGCCCATCTCGCTGTTCAGGCTTCCCGCCACAGTGACCGAGTCAGGCTGCGGCGCGGCGCCCACCACCACTGTCCGGACATTGCTCATCACGTTCGATCCGTCGAGCTTTGCCCGGTACCGCACTTCCGTGCCGTCGGCGAGGTCCAGGGCAGCCAGGTCGTCTGCCACCGTGTAGGCCGGCGACGAGTCATCTTCCGAGCCGATGGGGGTCCATGGCCCGCCTGCGATGCTGCGTTCGAAGCGCACCACATGGCTGGCCTTTTCCGGATCCGCGGTGGCCACCACTTCCACGTTCCCCTGGACGGTGCTGCCCTCGGCCGGCTGCTGGATCGTCAGCACCGGGTCCGGCACCACAGCGGACCGGGAAGTGCTGACCGACGTGCGGCCGGCGTTGTTCAGGACCACAGCCCGGTACTCCACCGCGGCCCCGGGGTTCAGTCCCGAGACATCGTGGAAGACGCGGTAGGGGGCGGTGTCGTCGGTGCCCACGCGCTCCCATTTGCCGCCCGGCGTCCTGGCCTCGAAGGTGACCTCGTAGAACGAGGTGCCGTCGACGTCGGCCGTCACCTGGATGCGGCCGTTGTCCCCGGCGGACGTGCCGGCGGCGGCGGAAACGGGAGCCTGCAGGGTTACGGCGGGGGCGGTCTTCTCGCGGGGGATTCGGCCGGAGGACTGGTAGACGACGGCGGACAGTGGCGGCACCGTGACGGTCAGTTTGCCGTCGGCCGAGGTCGTGGATTTTTCGGCGGCGTTGCCGTAGAGAAGGCGGTAATTGCGTTTAGCGATGTAGGTGGGAACGGCCGCGGTCTGTGGCTTCTCGCTGTTGTTCAGGGCCACCACGTACTCGCGCTGGTCCTTTGCGTCCGTGCGGGAAAAAGCGTAGATGCCGGGCCCGTCCGAGGCGTAGCGGTTCTGGTGGGCGCCTTCGCGCAGGGCGGGGTGCTCCTTGGTCAGCTGCGCGAGTTCGCGGATCTTGGCGTAGAGCGGGTGGCCGGTGTTGAAGTTGTCAGTGGCGTGCGTGGCGTCCGTGCCGAGGAGGTCGTCGTCGAGATAGTCGGGCACTTTGCTGGCGAACAGGGTCTGGCGGGCATCCTGGTCCCCGCCGGGCCCCGTGAAGCCCTGCTCGTCTCCGTAGTAGACCACGGGGTTTCCGCGGGAAAAGTACATCAGCTCGTGGGCGAGTTCGTCGCGGGCCACGCGTTCGGCGTCGTCCGCGTCCGGGTTGTCAGCGCTGATGAAGCTGCCGATCCGGCCCATGTCGTGGTTTCCCAGGAAGGTGGGCAGCTGATAGACGTTGGAATCCGCATCGGTGTACCAGTCGTCGGCAGTGAAGAAGGCCTCGAGCTGTTTCGCGTCCTGGCTTTTCGAGGCGAAATTGCGTGCGGCATCCTGGAACGGGAAATCGAGGACCGCCTGCATCTCATTGCGGGTGGTGAACTGGCTGGTGAAGCTCTTGGACGTGTCGAAGACCTCGCCAAACATGAAGAACTCGTCCTTGCCGTGCTCCTTGGCGTAAGCAAGTACGTCGGGCCCGAACTGCTGCCAGAACTCGTCGTTGACATGCTTCATGGTGTCGATGCGGAACCCGTCCACGCCGAAGTCACGGATCCACGTCTCGTAAATGTCCGTCATGCCGGCCACGACCGCCGGGTGTTCGGTGAACAGGTCGTCCAGGCCGAAGAAGTCTCCGTAGAAGGAGTTCTCACCGGCAAAGGTGGTGTCCCCGCGGTTGTGGTACAGGGTCGGGTCATTGAGCCAGGCCGGAACCTTGAGGTTCTGCTCCGTCGGATCGAGCACCGGCGTGTACGGGAAGGAGGTTTCGGCGTCGAGCTTTGGGAAGTCCGCGCGGCCGGCGAAGTCCCGGTCATCGAAGGCTTCGCCCGAGGCGGTGCGGTACGGCTCCTTGTCCTTGGAGACGTAGCCGGTGCGGGCGCCCTCCTGGTAGCCGATGACGTCCGCGGTGTGGTTGGTGATGATGTCGAAGTACACCTTCATACCGCGGGAGTGCGCCTCGTCGATCAGTGCTTTCAGTTCGGCGTTAGTGCCCAGGTGCGGATCGATCTGGGTGAAGTCCGTGACCCAGTAGCCGTGGTAGCCGGCGGAATTGTCCTCGGGCTGGACCGCCTTGTTCTTGAAGCTCGGGGTCAGCCAGATCGCCGTGGTCCCGAGCCCCTGGATGTAGTCGATCTTGTCCAGGAGCCCGTTCAGGTCCCCGCCGTTGTAGAAGCCCTTGCGGGTGGGGTCGAAGCCGGAGACCATCGGATCCGGTCCCAGCCCACCCTGGTCGTTGCCGGCGTCGCCGTTGCTGAATCTGTCCGCCATGACGAAGTAGAAGTTCTCGCCCGTGACGGGGGTTCGGAGCGAATGGGCACCTTTTCCTGGTTTGGTGTCCGACGGCGGCCCCGGGTTTTTGTTGGCGTCGGCGGCTTGGGTGGGTGCTGCGGTTGATGCCGCATGCGCGGGCGGGGCGGCTTTGATTGTCGGGGCTGCCTGTGCGGGCAGGGCCGATGCAGCCAGCAGGGCGAGCGCGCCGGCTGCCGCCAAAGGTGCCCGGGTGGGCTTGAGGGGACCGCCGGTGCGGCGCGGGGAATTCAGGCGAGGGACGGTGAACATGTTGGACCTTCCGCGAAGCAACGCTGCTTGTCCGGGTGGGGAAGCCCGGAAGCCGTTGGTGGTGCCGACTCGTCCAGGCAGGTCCGATCACCAACGGCAGCTCCTGTGATGGGGCCGTATTGGCAATGACTAATCCTGTATTGGCCTTGTCGATTGCGGCTTAGCTTGCCACAATCAGGGCCGTGGGGGAACCCGCGACGAGACGCTGAAGGGGGCCTTCCGGGAGGCCGGTCTGGGCGTTGAGGTGGAAGGTTGTGATGTCGTGGGAGCGCTCATGGGCCACGTGAAGGTATTGGCCGCGGACCAGGTGGTGACGGGGCCAGTCGCCGGCGCTGGCGAAGTCGCCGAGCGGGCGAGGCAAACTGCCCTCCGCCGTCTGCGTTACCTCCAGCACGCTGATGCGGTTGGATCCACGAGTGCCGACATAGGCGAACCGCCCGTCCGCCGACAAGGCTATTTCGGCCGCGGAGTCGCCGTCCTTGGCACCGTCCGACGTCGCGGGCCCCTGCCCGACCAGCTCGAACTTTCCCGACACCGAGGCGGCCCGGGCCGCAAATACCTCGATGGAGTACTCGGAGACCACGAACACCGTTCCATCGGTGTGCTGCACCAGGTGGCGGGGGCCGCTGTCCTTCGGCAGCATCACCTCGTGGTCCAGCGCCAGGCCTGTTTTGGGGACGTGGTTCCAAACGCGAAGGAGGTCGTGGCCGAGGTCCGTGGTCATGATGCGGCCGTCGGCGAGTACCAGGCTGGCGTGGGCACGGCTGGGTCGTTCGTCCCGGTGCGGGTCGCTGGATGGTGCCGCCGGAAGGCGGCGGGCGATCCCGCCGTCGTCCGTCAGTTCGTAGAGCAACACCTGGCCATCGCCCCAGCAGGCGACGATCAGGAATTTGCCTTGCGGATCGACGGTGACGTGGCAGGCAGCTGCGCCGGCCGCCCAGGGCTCGCCGACGGCTTCAAGGCCGAACTCTCCCCGTCGCCGGTACGCCTGAACGGTTTCGGCCTTCTCGGCGACGGCGTAAACCATTGGGAGTTGCCGGTGCGCGGCAACGAACGACGGGGAGTCCGCCTTTGCAGCAGTACCGCGCCAGGTGAGCGTTCCATCAGCGTCGGCCGATACGGCTCCGATCCCGGCCCCGTGGCCGCCGCTGTCCGCGGTGTAGGAGCCGGTCCAGATAAGCGTGTGGTTTTCGCTGTGGGTCATCGTTCCATCCTGCCAATATTTGCCGGATTCGGCGTCGGATAACATGGATTTTTGCAGAGCCGATTTCAGTGCGGGCACGTTGAGAAGTGCCAAGTTAGTACCCGGGAGGTGAGAACAATTCACGCAATGCCAGCTTGGGTTCTTCCTGCCCGCCGCCCTATGGACCGCCAAGGCTAGTCGGACGAATGCACGGAGCGCCCATCGTCGAACCGAAGGACGCATCCATGCCTGTTCAATCACCGCCGTCCCGTTCCGCCGTCACTAGCAGGCTGCGCGCCGCCGGCTGTGTCTTTGCCGAGGACGAAGCGGACCTCCTCCTTTCCGCCGGTCTTGCCCCGAACGAGCTAATCATTGCCGTGCGGCGGCGGGTCGACGGGTTTCCGCTCGAGCACATTCTGGGCTGGGCCGAATTCTGTGGCCTGCGGATCAGGGTAGAGCCTGCCGTCTTTGTGCCGCGCCGCCGGACGGAACTGCTGGTCCGTGAGGCCGCTGGACTCCTCGGCGTCGTGGCCGGGCCAGCTGGCACCGCCCCGTCCGCAGTGCCATCGACTCCGCCGGTTGTTGTTGACCTGTGCTGCGGCTCCGGAGCCGTAGGCACTGCGCTTGCGGCACTGGTGCCCGGCATTGAGGTGCACGCATCCGACGTCGACCCCGCCGCGGTGCAGTGTGCCCGCCTCAACGTCCTGCCCGTGGGCGGTGCGGTCCACGAGGGCGACCTCTACTCGGCGCTGCCTGCCCGGCTCAGAGGCAACGTTGACGTCCTCGCGGTCAATGCGCCGTATGTGCCCACAGCTTCCATCAGCAATATGCCGTACGAAGCCCGCGTTCACGAACCGCGGGTGTCGCTCGACGGAGGGCCCGACGGCCTCGACACCCAGCGCCGGGTGATCGCGGAAGCCGCGGCCTGGCTCAGGCCGGGAGGGCACCTTCTCATCGAAACGAGCCGGCGGCAGGCTCCTCTTACAGCAGCGGCCATGGTCTGTGGGGGACTGAGCCCGAGAACCTCCACGTCGGCTGAATTGGACGGGACAGTCGTGATCGGGAAGCTGCTGTAACTCCCGGGGCTGTTGGTTTTGGCGAGCTACGTGCGCCCGCCGAGGAAATCCTGTGCGCCACGCAGAGCCAATTCATTGCGTAGCGCGGTGAGCCGGGCGACGATCGCTTCAGCTGTCGCCAACCGTTGTCGCGCACGGTCTTTTTTCTGGGTCAGAGAGTCTTCCTCTTCATCCGGGAGCCATTTGTAGTGAACGAACGCGTTTCGCCAATTTGCAACATCACGAATGCCCCTTAGGAGGTCCGCGTCCAGCCCCTGCCCGAACATGAGCGACCAGATAATTCCTGTCTTATGGTGCATGGGTTGCTTGATAAGCGACATAGCTTCCGAATGCTCCAGATCTGATTGTTCGGCTTTCCAGATGTACATCCAGTTCAGCCAATGCTCGATCCAGGTGGCATAGAACATGATGGCAAAGTCGATGTCGGAGGCTTCGGCGAACGCCCGAGCTTGCTTCAACAATGAGTCCTGGTGGTCCGGAATAAGGCGAAATTCCACGCCGTCAGCGATGATCTCGCGCAGTTCTGTCGTCAGCGCCAGCTGGAATTCGGCTTCTGTCATTCCACGAGGGTCTATGCGTCCTTCGGCGACGAGACTGGCCGCCAGCGAATCAATCAGTGATTTGGCGAGCACGTCGCCGTCGATATCCTCCACGGATTCACATCCCGCTTTCAGGTTCATGTTTTGTGGTGGTGGTTTTGTCGGGGTTGTTGGCGGGGGTCGATGTGGGGCGGTGGGATGAACCAGGGGATGCCGTTTTTGACGTGGATTTTCCATTGTTCTTTGTGGATGAGGTGGTGGTGGTGGGTGCAGAGGAGGACGCCTGTGTCGGTGCTGGTGGGTCCGCCTTGTGACCAGTAGGTGGTGTGGTGGGCTTCGCACCAGGGTGCGGGGATGGTGCAGTTGGGGAACGCGCAGCCTTGGTCGCGGGCGGTGAGGGCTTTGCGGATGTGGGGTGGGAAGACGCGGGTGGTGCGGCCGATGTCGAGGATGCGTCCTTGGCTGCCGAGGAGGATGGGGATGATGTCGGCGTCGCAGGCGATTTTGCGGATGGTGGAGGCGGTGACGGGGCCGGTGTAGGTGAAGGTGCCGCTGCCGGTGGGTGCACCAGTGAGGGGTGTGGGGCCGGTGCCGGGCAGCGCCGTTCCGGTCCGGTTGATGCCGGGCGGGGTGCCAGAGGGGGAGGTGCCGGGCGGGGGGTGGGACTCGCTGGTTTGCCAGGTGCCGGGCAGGAGTTGGGGTTCGCTGGTTTGACGGGTGTCTGTGCCGGTGGGGTGGTTGGTGCTGCTGACCTGCCAGCCGTCTGTGCCTGTTGACTGGTTGGTGGGCCGGGGGCTGTCTGTTGGCCGGGTGCCGGGGCGGTTTTTGTTGTAGCGGGGGCCTTGGGCGGCGGTGGTTTGGATGCTGTTGAGGAGGTCGTGGTAGCTGATGGTGACCATGACCTGGGGGCGGAGTCCTCCGGTGGTGGGCAGGGTGCCGGTGGCGAGGGCTGCCTTGCAGCCGCCGACGAGGCCGTCGAGGCGTTGTTGGGCGAGGGTGCGGCGGTCCAGGTCCGGGAGCGGGGTGGGGGCGTTGAAGGCCGCGTCCGGGTCGACAGCGGCGGCGCTGTCGGTGGTGGTGGTGTTGTCGCTGGTGTCGTCACTGCCGCTGGCACGGTCGTGGCTGCCGGCGTCGTTGCCGGTGCCGTCGGCTTCGGTGCCGGCGCTGTCCGTGCCGCTGGTGGCGTTGGTGGAGTTGGGGGTGGTGGTGCGGGGGTTGGTGGCGGTGTTCATGGCGGTGGTGAGGACTTCGTATTGGTCGGTGGTGGCGCGGATTTCGAGGTGGTGGAGGCCGCCGCGTTTTTTGTGGAGGAAGACGCCTTGGCGGTGGTGGAGGGTTTCTTCGGAGGGTTCGGTGCCGTCCTGGTCGAGGGCGTCGATCCAGCGGTGGGCGATGCGGGTGAGGAAGTCGTGGTCGTTTTCGATCGCGGTCAGGGTGAGGTTGTGTTCCATTTCGGCGATCGTGCCGGGGTTGGGGATGTGGCGGACTTTGTCCAGGGCGGTGGTGATGATGGTTCCGGCGCGGGAGGCGATGATTCCGGCGGTGAGGGCGGCGGCGGTTTCTTCGTGTTCGGGGGGCATGGGGCGGCCGGCGAGTCCGGTGCGGGGGAGGGTGGCGTGGGCGAGGGCGAGGCGGCGGCGGGCTTCGGTGGTGCTGATCCGGAGCCGGGTGCGGAGGAACTCGGCGGTGTTCCTGGCTCCGTCGTCGGCCGGGGACCAGGCCACCGGGCGGGCACGGGGTGCCGGCGTGGCGGTGCCTGTGCCGTCTGCCGTGGTGCCGGGGGCCGTGGTGCCGGGGGCCGTGGTGTTGGGGTTGTCGGTATCAGAGGAGACTGCGGCTGCCGTGGCGCTGGCGGGTTCAGCGGTGCTGGCCGCGGCGGGTTCGGGTTCGGGGTCGGTGCCCCAGCCTGTGGTCCAGCCGGCGGCGCGGCTGGCTGCTCCGGCGGCGTTGATCGCCTCGGCCCGGGTCCGGTCCACCGCAGCGGCGGCCTGCAGCTGGAGGTATTCGACCCGGCGGGAGAGTTCCTCGGTCAGTTCCGCGAAATCGGCCGCCTGGAGGAAGTTGGCAGCGGCCAGTTCCTCGGGCGCCGCAGCGGTGGCGGAATCCAGCAGCGCCAAGGACGCCACCAGACCAGGAGTGGCACGCGCCGGGGATGCAGGCTCAGCGGATGCTTGGCCGGCGGAACCGGAATCAGCCGCGAACCCGGCGGCAGCACCGCCGTCGGACGCCGGGGCGTCAGAACGGAACCCGGCGGCAGCACCGCCGTCGGACGTGTCCTTTGCTGGGGTGCCAGCGCCGGGAACGCTGCGTAGCCCGCGGCCGCGCAGCAGGGCAGCAGCACTGACGCCCGGGACATCAGTCCCGGCCCCGACATTCGCTCCATGCTCCCCAAGAGCTTCCATGGAACAAGTCTGATGAGGGGGTCTGACATTTAATGGTGTGACCGGGGCCATGCGGGCCCCGAAGCCGGCGGCAGCACCGCCGTCGGACGAAGATGTGTCCGCAACGGCGGTGCCAGTTCCGGCATCAGCCGGGCACCCGGAAGCAGGAGCGTCTGGCAGGGCAGCACGCAGGCCGGGCAGTGCTGCCCGGCCTGACATACCGTCTGCGTTTTCCCCCATGGCTTCCATAGGAAAACATTGTCAAAGGGGTCTGACATTTTTCAGCTCTGGCCCACACCGCCCGGGATGCAGGCGAAAGCAGCCAACTCTGGAGCTATTGCCTGTCCGGATTCACGTTTGTGGCGGCGCCGTCGGGAGTGGCGCCGCCCTCGTCCGACCAGTCCTGACCCGTGCTGTCATTGAGCGCCGGATCGGACTCCACATCGGAGGTTCCAAGGTTGACCGTTTCCGGGTGTGTGCTGTGGGCGGGGACGTGCCCGCTGTCAGCAGAGGCACCGGCAGAAGCAGAGCCAGTAGAAGCAGTATCAGCGTGTGTATCGTGATGCATGGCTGAGCTGAGCACCGTCCCAGCCCGGCGCGCGGCTTCAGCCAGGTGGTCACCGACGTCGGGGGCCTTTTCCTTGACGGCTTCGGTTGCTGCCGTGACCTTGTCCTGGACCGGCTTGCTGTCCCAGATGCCTGCGGCCCGCGCTTTGAGTTTGTCGTACGCTGCCCGGCCCGACCTGGATCCGAGCACGTAGCCTGCAGCGAGTCCGGCGCCGAAGAGAAGTTTGGATTTCATGATGATCTCCTGCTCTTGAGGGGGATCTGTACGATTTGGAATCGGCCCGGTGGGCCTGGGGCGGGAAACCGGCCCCGGGCGGTTCCCGGAGCCGGTTCCGGCACTCTTCTGTCTAGCGGGCCGTGCGCTTGGTAATCATGCCGTAGACCAGCAGGACGATCAGCGCGCCGCCGATCGCCAGCAGCCATGTGGACAGCGAGAAGAACTCGTTGATGCCCACGTTGAAGAGCGCGCTGCCGATGAAACCACCGAGAATTGCGCCAACCACGCCAAGCAGAAGCGTGATGAAAATGCCGCCGCCCTGCCGGCCGGGGAGGATGGCCTTAGCAATGGCTCCGGCAATGAGGCCAAGAATCAGAAATGCGAAAAAACCCATCTTTTATCGTTCCTTCTTCATCTAGAGGAGTTACCCGGATTGCCGGGTACGCTTCGTCCTTCTGCTCAATACTAATCATGCTTACTATTTTTTTGCCAGTCGGCTTCCGGTGGGAAGGGACTGGCAGCGCACGCCCGGGCCCAGGCCTTAGTGGCCCTGGACGTCGGAATTTACTCCCGCCTCGGGGCCTTCGTCGAGGGTGCTGATGGCCGTCAGGTCCTCCTCATCCAAAGCGAAATCGAAGACATCGATGTTCTCTTTCATCCGGTGGGGATCGGCGGACTTGGGAATGGCCACGAGACCCTGCTGGACGTGCCAGCGCAGGACCACCTGGCTGACGGTCCGGCCGTGTTTGCCAGCGATTCGGGTCAGCACGGGCGCGGACAGCAGCCCCGAACCCGCACCCAGCGGGCTGTACGATTCGGTGGCGATCCCGTGCCGCTCGTTGTAGGTGCAGTCCGCCGAGCGGGTCACTGACGGGTTGATCTGGATCTGGTTAACGGCCGGCACAACGTAGGTCTCCCACATGAGCTTTTCCAAATGGGCGGCCTTGAAGTTCGAGACGCCGATCGACCGGACTTTCCCTTCGCCCTGCAGCCGCTCAAAGGTCTTCCACGTGGAAATGAATTCTCCGCGGCGGGGGAGCGGCCAGTGGATCAGCAGCAGGTCCACATAATCCAGGTTCAGGCGCCTCAGGGACCCTTCAAGGCCGGCCGCGGCCAGATCTTCACCTTGGAATTCGCCGTCCAGCTTAGTGGTGATGAAGAACTCCGCCCGGTCCAGGCCGCTGGCACGGATTCCGGAACCGACGCCGGACTCGTTCCCGTAGCGCACGGCCGTATCGATATGCCGGTACCCGGCTTCCGCAGCCCGTACGACGGCGTCACGCACCTCCCGGTCGTTCAGCGGCCAAGTGCCAAGGCCGATCTGAGGTATCCGGTTGCCGTCGTTCAGCTCGATGACTGGTGCGAGTGCCATGCGGAAGAGTCTTTCCTATCGGTGGCAGTTTGCCCAGACCCCGTTTGCTGCCCTAACGGCACGTTTTGCTATCTTCCGAGGTCAGCCCTCGAATGCTCATGAGCAGTCTGTTGTTACGATGAGCGCAAGGAGGCATATGCAGGTCTTGCTCGGTAGGCGCGCTTTGGTGGACGTAGGCGTTGCCATGGCTGGTTTCCTTGTGTCCGGGGGCTGGATCCTGACCGTTGCAGGGGCTGGAGCAACGTACTTCCTTGCCGCCATAGCTGCCGGGTTGGCGGTGATGGGAAATGCTGCGGCTTCCATCCTCAACCGCAAGCCCCGGCTGACCACGGCTGCGGACCGCGTTACCCTGATTCGGGCTGTCTTGGTGGCGTGCTGCGCGGCGGCAACGGTCCCGGCGATGTTCGGTGGGACTGGGCCCGGCATGCAGGTGGTCGTGCTGGGTGCGGCAGCTTTTCTTCTTGACGCGGTGGACGGGGCCGTTGCGCGCCGATTTGCCTGTGTGAGCCCGGCGGGAGGCCGGCTGGACGTCCAGACCGATGCAGCGCTGGTGCTTGTGCTGTCGTGCGCAGCTGTGCCCATCACCGGCCCCTGGGTGCTGTCTATCGGGGTCATGTGGTACGCGTTCGTCGCGGCCGGGTGGTTCCGGCCTCAACTGAAACGCACGCTGCCTATTAAGAGACTGCGAAAGGTCATTGGCGCCTTCCAGCCCTTCGCCTTGCTGTTGGCACTTACGCCGGGGGTGCCCGGTGGAATCAGCATGGCCGCGGTTTTTCTGGCGCTCGTGGCCCTGGTGGCCTCGTTTGGCCGGGACGTCGTCGAACTGGAGCAAAACCACCGCAAGTGGACCGGCCGGCATTCCAGCACCGAACTGGTGAACTGACGGCGCCCGGTGAACTGGCGGCACGCCCGGACTAATCAAGGAGGGTCGCTCAAGGGCTGGGTGCTCTGGACTAACTATGCCGGCGCTGGTAATCCTTGGAGTGGCCTGGCAGGACAATAATCCCGGCCCTTCCAACAGCTAAGGATCCAGACCATGAGCGAAACGCCCGCCGATCCGGAGCAGAACCCGACGAACCAGCCGAAGGACGGTACGCCCGAAGGATTCCCCTTCGACCCTAATCAGGACCCGCCCCAAGAGGAACCCGCAGTTCCGCACCAGGACAACCCGGGACCGCCCACGGGTCCGGACGGCGAACCTGATGAGCCGGCGCTGGAGGATCCCCAGCGCCCGCCCGCCCGGTAGCACCTGAGGCCACGCTTAGGCGGCCCTGTGCTGTGCTGATGCCCAGCCGGACGGCCGGATTCTATCCATTCGTCCATTGGGCCGGTGTGGCGCGTTTCCTAGCCTTGGAGGAGAACTTCTCCCAGCCCTCCGACCCAAGGATGACCTTCAACGATGAAACGCATCGCACTGCTTCGGGAACGCCACACACCCTCCGCCTCGACTGGAACCCATTGCCCGGCGTCGGGACTGTGGGCCCCCGCCGACTCGCCGGACGAGGCGCACGCCTTCTTTGAAGGACAGGTATTTCCGGCATTCCGCGGGATCGCCACCGTGTGGCGCCGGAGTGCTACCGGCCAGGACTAACCAAGTAGGGCGGTGCCGGCTGAATGACAGCCGGCACCGCCCTAGTTAATCTGCCAACGCGCGGTCAGTCCCGCCGGCGCGCGCGTGAGATCACGGTGCGATCTAGTCCCGCTCCAGGCGGAATCCGAGCTTGAGAGTGACCTGCCAGTCCGCCACCTGCCCGTTCTCGAGGTGGCCACGGATTTCCTTGACTTCGAACCAGTCCAGGTTGCGCAGGGTCTTCGCGGCGTCGGAAATGCCGTTGCGGACGGCCGCATCGACGCCTTCGGTCGAGGTTCCGACAATTTCAGAAATGCTGTAGGTGTTATTAGACAACTTCGCTCCTCGTGATCGCCATCGATACCCGGCTGCGGGCCGTTCCTGCAGAGTATCGGACGGGACGCCTTGGGACTAGGCTTCCAGCACGTAGCTTCTGAGGTCGTCGAGGGTCTGCTGCATGTGGGCGTCCATGGCATTGCGTGCCTGCTGCGGATCGCGGGCAGCCAGGGCCTCGTAAATGTTCTGGTGGTGCCCGATCGCATGCTCCTGGATGTCAGGCACCTTCGAGGTTTCGGTCCGTCCCTTCTCCAGAACGCGGTGCAGCGGCTCGAAGAGGACTGCCACGAACACGTTCTCGGACGCGTGCAGAATCTGATCGTGGAAAGCCAGGTCGGCGGCAACAAAGCTTGCCACGTCGTTTCCCTGGTGCGCCTTCCGCATGTCCGCCACGCAGTCCCGAAGGCCCTCGAGCTCGGCGTCGGTGATACGGTGGGCCGCCAGCTCGCAGGCGCCCGTTTCCAGCATCCGCCGTAGCTCGATCAGCTGGACCGCGGCGGCCGGGCCGTTCTGCCCCTCGGATGCGGCCCGCAGCACTGCCTCAAGGGACGACCACCGGTTTAGTGGATTCACGAACGTCCCGCGGCCCCGTTCCACACTCAGGATGCGCTGCGCCTCAAGGGTCTTCATCGCCTCCCGAACTGTCATGCGGCTGACGTCGTGCCGTGCGCTGAGTTCCAGTTCTCCCGGCACGCTGCTGCCCGGCGGAAACTCGCCGGAGATAATGCGGTCAAGGAGTTCGTCGGCGACGACGCCCACCAGTGATTTGCGTGCCATTTTTTCCGTTCAGCGTGTGCGGCCTTTTACGGCTCGGGATATCTGCCAAAAAGTGTACTTGCGCACGTGCTGTGCGTTATGCCACACTAGCACCAAAGAACAGATGTCTGACATCTGACAAATGTCCGTAAGACAGTTTCGACACAACGGAGTGCACAGTGCCCCTCGAATCCGACGTTCTGGCCGCCTTTCCCGCCGAGCTCCAGATCCCTGCCCGGCAGGTCGCAGACGCTGTTGCCGCTACGGCCGCCACATCCCCCCGCGTCCTCGTGGTGCTCGATGACGACCCCACCGGCACGCAGTCTGTTGCGGACCTGCCTGTGCTCACCCGCTGGGAAGTCGAGGACTTCCAGTGGGCTCTCCATCAGGGTAAACCGGCCGTGTACGTGCTGACGAACACCCGCAGCCTCGACCCCGAAGAAGCGGCCGCCCGCAATGAAGAGGTGGTGCGCAACGCCCTGGCCGCTGCCCGCGACGGCGAAGGGGACATCAACCTGGGTTTTGTTAGCCGCAGCGACTCTACCCTCCGCGGGCACTTCCCCCTGGAACCGGACGTCATTGCCGCCACGGTGGCAGCCGAAAGTGGCGAGGCCACCGACGGCGTTGTGATGGTTCCCGCATTTCCCGACGCCGGCCGCATCACCATTGGCGGCGTGCACTACACCCGCGGCCCGGAGGCCGGCCAGCTGACCCCCGTTGCCGAGACGGAATTCGCCAAGGACGCCACCTTCGGCTTCGCCAACTCCGAGATGGCCAAGTACGTGGAAGAAAAGTCGCAGGGGCGGTTTGCCGCAGACTCCGTGATCGTGCTGGATCTGAACACCATCCGCGCCGGCGCCGCCACCGGGCAGGCTGAGGTCTCGGCCAAGGCCATCGCCGACGCCATCGAGCCGGCCACGCAGTCCACGCCCATTGTGGTGGACATCGTCACGGAAAACGACATGCGGGCCTTGGCTCTGGGGCTGGAGGAGGCCGAGCGCCGTGGCAAGAAGTTGCTGTACCGGGTTGGCCCACCGTTCATGCGCGCCCGGATCGGCCAGGACATTCGGCCTGAGCTCAGCGGCGAGGAGGCCTACGCGGGCAACACCCCGTCCGAAGCCGGCGGCCTGATCGTCGTGGGCTCCCACGTGGGCGTGACCACCCGGCAGCTCAAGGTGCTCACCGACCGGCACAGCCGTGCACGCATTGTGGAGATCGACGTCGAAAAGCTGCTGGACGAGGATGCACCCGCCTACCTCGAGCAGACCGTCGACGCCGTCGTGGCGGCCTTGCGCAGCGGCGACGTCATCGTCCACACGAGCCGCCTGCTCATCAAGACCGACGACCCGGCCGACAGCCTGCGGATCGCACGCACTGTGTCTGCCGCCGTCGTCGCCGTAGTGAACCGGACGCTGAAGACCTTTCCGCCGCGGTTCGTCATCGCCAAGGGTGGCATCACGTCCTCGGACGTTGCCGCGCACGGCTTGGAGATCCGGCACGCGATCGTCCGCGGACCCATGCTGCCTGGCATCGTGAGCCTCTGGGAGCCGGTCGACGGTCCCGCCAAGGGGATCCCGTACATCGTCTTTGCCGGCAACGTGGGCGATGACGAGTCGCTCGCCCAGGTCACCAGCAAGCTCAGCAACACTTTCTAGACTTTTCAACGGAGAACACACTATGACCTCGAATTACACAGTCACCGTCCTCGGACTGGGCGCCATGGGACTGCCCATGGCCACCCGCCTCGCCAGCCAGCTGACCGTCCACGGTTTCGACATCGCCGAACCGCGCCTGCGCCTCGCCGAAGAAGCCGGCGTGCAGACCTTCGCTTCCGCCCGGGACGCCGCCCAGGACACTGACGCCCTGCTGCTCGCCGTGCGCAACAGCGAACAGCTCGACGACGTCCTGTTCGGGGAGAACGGGGTGGCCTCCGTGCTGAAGCCGGGCGCCGTCGTCATCCTGACCAGCACCGTGGGCACGGAGGCCATTCCGGCCGCTGTCGCCCGCCTGGCGGAATTCGGCGTCGGGCTCGTGGACGCCCCGCTGTCCGGCGGGCCAAAGCGTGCCGGCGAAGGCGACCTGCTGATCGTCGTCGGAGCCGAACCCAAGGCGCTGGAGTCGGCACGTCCGGTCCTGGAGCTGCTCGCCTCCACGTTGACTGTCGTGGGCGACAAGCCAGGCGACGGTCAGGCCTTGAAGACCGTCAACCAGCTGCTGTGCGGCATCCACATCGCGGCAGCCGCCGAGGCCATGGCGCTGGCCGACGCGCTGGGCCTGGACCAGGCGAAGACCCTGGCCGCCCTCGAGGCGGGTGCCGCGGGCTCCTTCATGCTGTCCAACCGCGGACCGCGCATCCTGGAGGCCTACACCGAGGAGGGCGCCGAGGTGCTTAGCCGCCTGGACATCTTCGTCAAGGACATGGGCATCGTGGGCAAGGCCACGCGCAGTGCTGGCCTGGCGACGCCCGTTGCCGCCGCCGCCGAGCAGCTGTACCTGCTGGGCCAGGCCCATGGGCTGGCAGCCGCCGACGACTCTGCCGTCATCAAGGTGGTTGCCCCTACCAAGCGCACCGCCGGGGAAGGCTGATGCGGGCGCAACTCGATGAGCTGGTGGTCTCCGCACTCAAGCGGGGGTCGGCCGTGCCGGCGTTTACGTGCTACGACTTCACCACGGCACTGGCGGTAGTGAGCGCAGCGGAGGAGGCACAGCGCGGCGTCATCCTGCTGGTGGCGCCCAAGACCGCCGGCACCGCCAACGGACTGCGGCTCATCTCCGCGCTCCGGGGACTGGCCGACGCCGCGTCCGTGCCGGTTGCTGTGCAGCTCGACCACGCCTCCGATCTTGAGGTCATCATTGCCGCCGTCGAGGCGGGCGCGGACTCCGTTCTGGCAGACGGCTCGGCGCTGCCCTACGAAGAGAACGTCGCGCTGGTGTGTGCGGTGCGCTCCGCGCTTGAGGCCAAGGAGCATGCCGGTGTGGTGCTGGAGGCCGAACTCGGCGGCCTGGCCGGCGATGAGGACAGGGCCTTCGGCGCCGAAGGGGACGCCGGGGGCAACGAGGTCGCCGGGCTTACCGACTCCGCCCAGGTGGAGGACTTCGTGGCACGGACGGGCGCACAGCTGCTCGCGGTGGCCGTAGGCAATGTCCACGGGAAGTACAAAGGCGAGCCGCGGCTGCGCTGGGATGTCCTGCAGGACATCGCCGTCCGGACACACATCCCGCTGGTGCTTCATGGCGCTTCCGGCATTCCGGCGGACGATCTGGCCAAGGCGCCGGCCATGAACGTAGGCAAGGTCAACTTCAACACCGAACTCCGTACGGGCGTCCTCGCCACACTCGAGGAACAGCTTCCCGCGCACCGGGCCGATGGTGAGAACCTGCAGGGACTCCTGGCCCGCTGGAACACCACCGCGAAGGACTTCGGCACGAGCACGCTGGCGATCCTCAGCCGCTGACCTTGGAGTTTTTGTCCACGTATCGAGAGTTCGGGGGCCTTTAGAGGCCAATACGTGGACAAAAACTCCGGCGCCGACTTGTGGAGCAGGCGCCCACATGTGGGGCAGGTTGGCGCACAATGGAATGCACAATGATGTAAGCGAGTTCCAGTGGTGGGGGCGCCATGAAGAATTCCACGGAGCCGGAGCCGGGGGCAGACGTTGCCGTGCCCGCCCGCGACCTGGCCATCGATCTCGCACGCTTTGGCTGCCTCGTCCTTGTGGTGGTGGCGCACTGCATGATGACCAGCCCGGTGCTGCACCCCGACGGCACTGTCACGACAGAAAACACCCTGGCCGAGCAGGACTGGTTCGAGCCGGTCATTTGGATCTTCATGGTGATGCCGCTGTTCTTCGTGGCCGGGGGCATCACCGGGGCCCAGTCCTGGCGGCGCATGCAGACGCGCGGGGGCAGCGGCTTTGAGTTCGTCCAGTCCCGGCTGCTGCGGCTGGTCCGCCCCGCGGCGGCCCTGCTGGCGGCAATGTTCGTCGGCCTGTGGGGTGCGCTGCTGGCCGGTGTGGATCCGCAGGTGGTTCAGCTGCTGGCCAGCGGGGCCGGGATGCCGCTGTGGTTCCTGGCTGCCTATCTGGCGGCCCAGCTGAACATTCCGCTCCTGGTGAGGCTGCACCGGCGTGCCCCGTGGCTGACGCTCCTGGGGCTGGTGGCGCTCGTGGTGACGGTGGACTGCCTCCGCGGCGCCTTCCCGACGTTCGCCTACATCAACATGGTGTTCGTCTGGTGCGCGGTGCAGCAACTCGGGTTCTTTCTGGCGGACGGCTGGCTGGACCGGTGGAGCAGGTCCCGGCTGGTGGGGCTGATCGCCGCCAGTAACCTGCTCATGGTTGTCCTGGTGGTGCTGGGCCTGTACCGGGACAACATGCTGGTGAACCTGAATCCGCCCAACCTCAGCCTGGTCCTGCTCGGCGTCTCACAGGCGGCGGTACTGCAGCTCGGCCGGCCGTTGCTGAACGCACTCGCCGCCGTGCGCTGGATAAGCGCGGTTGTGGCCGTTGCCGGCCGCCACGCCATGACGGTCTACCTCTGGCACCTGCCGCTGCTGGCGGCCATGACCGGTCTGCTCCTGCTGACGGACTTTCCCAAACCGGCTTCGGGCACCCCAGAATGGTGGTGGTCGCGCCCGCTCGTTTTCCTGGGCGTGGTCCTCCTCCTGCTGCCCGCGGTTCTCCTGTTCGGGCGGCTGGAGGAACGGCCGACGCCGGCCCTGCACTCCCGGGGCCGGGCACCGGCCGCCGTGGTGACCGCCGCCGTCGTCGTTTTTGTTCCGGTGGCTGACGCCGCCGTCAATGGCCTGACGCTGGGACTGCTGGGCGGCGGCGCCGCCTGCTTTGCGCTGGCCGTGCTGTTGCTGGGCCGTGTTCCCGCACCCGGCACGCGACCATTGCCAGCACAGCCATTAAGTGCCAATGTCGAACCATGACGGAGAAGACGGCAGCCACCGAGGACCATTTCACCCCGGACGTCACCACGTTCCGGAACGATGCGCTCCACCGCTACGAATTGCACGTTGGCGGAAAGCTGGCGGTGGAAGTCAGGTTCGTAGACAAGCCCGGCCATGTGGATTTCATCCATACGGAGACGTCCGAGCAGTTCCAGGGCCATGGCCTGGCCAAGGTTCTCATCCACTTCGCGCTCGACGATGTTGTGGCGTCGGGCAAACGGATCATTCCGCATTGCCCGTTTACTGCCCGCTACCTGCGCAAACACGAGGTGTACACGCAGTGCATTGACTGGCCCGAGGCGGCCGCGCCCAAGCTGCTCGGCACCTGACGCCGCCTCCGGGGTCCCGTGCCGTGACCCCGCGGTACTTGTGCCCGCGATACTTGTGGCCGCGGGCACATTTCCGTACGATCGGGCAGGGCTATGCAGTTGGCCTTTGGACTCTCTTTTTAGGGATCTCTTTGAATCAAAAACTGCGTGTGCCGGTGCGGGTTGAGTATCGCCGGCGCATCACTCCGGATTTCCGTGAACCGACGTGTCTGATCCCCACGGGGGCGGGCGATGACTGACGGTTCCTTGACTGATGGTTCCTTGACTGACGTTGCCATGACTGACGCTGCCATGACGGACGAAGAAGTGCTCCGCCTCCTGGACGGATGCCTGAATGCTGCCGTGGATCCTGCTGCAACCCTCGCGGCAGTCCCGGACGCGGAGCTGGCCCGGCTGGCGGACGGGCTGTACCGGCATTTGGATACGCCCAGCCCTGCTTTCGGCGCCCCCTTCTGGTATGTCCAAGTCACCGCGGAACTCCGGCTGCGCCGTCTGGCCGAGGCCGGGCCGTCCCGCCCGGCCGGCGCTGCCCCGGAGGATCCAGTGGACAGCGAAGTACCCGCCGGGTAGGCGGGCTGGGCTGGCGCGTGGGGCTTAAGTGTTCGTTCGCGCTTTGTGGGGATTACGACGGCGGGGGCTGCTTTGCGCGGTTCCGTTGCCATTGCGCTGCGTGCCAGAAAAGCAGGCCGAGGGCTCCGACCAGCCCGGCGAACAGCATCTGCGGCGCGAACGTGATCCACATGTAGCTCACGGGCATGACCTGCGGTTCGGTGCCGGAGTTCAGGGACTCCTGCGCAAGCGTGAAGACTCCGAACGGCGACACCAGCAGAATCGCCTCGAGCACCCACAGCGCAACGATGAATGGGTTCACGGACAGGCGGCTCCGCTGCCCGATGTCTGCCGCCTCGTACGGCGCAAACCCTGGTTGCTCGAACCCGACAGTTGGCTGTCCGGCAGCTGGCTGCCCAGCATGCGGCTGCCGGGTGCCCGGTTGTTCCGGCCCGAAGCCCGCCTGCCCGAAGCCCTGCTGCCCATTGCCCGGCGGGCTGAATTCCGGCTGCCCAAATCCTGGGCCGCCCTGGCCGGCCACCGAAGGGCCGATACGGCTGCCACCGGCAGGCGGCATGCGCCCGTATCCTGTGGGATTTCCCTGCGAATCCACTTCCCGAAAATTGATCGGATCATGCTCACTGCCGGACATGTCCCCCTGCTTCCTGCTGCGGCTGAAGCCCCGTGCCAGAAATCGCTGTGCCAGAAACTCTACCCCGCCTGACTGACCCTGTCGCGGGCGGACATTATGAGGTTTTCCGCGTCCTTGCGAAAGTCAATGACAACGGGTGACGCCGAAGATCCTCGGGATTCCGCGGTTAAAGCGAATTAGATCATGAAAGTTTGACTAAAAGGTGCGCCTAAGTAAGGCTTACCTTGCTTGGCGCCCATGGCTGGTGCCGGTCTCACATCACGCCGACAAAAGGATGACCTATGACGCTGCTGCCTGACGTGGATGAACCACTCGTGGACTTCGATGCCGGAGCCGGTTCCCGCGCCCAAAGAACGTCTGCCCAGGACCCGGTCGCCCAGGACCCGTCCGGCCTGGACTTCGGGTCTGGCGTGGAACTAGCCCTCGCCGCCAGCAACCAGCTGTTCAACGCCCGGAATGCCCCGCGCTACGTGGCCCAGGTCCTCCAGGGCGTCAACGCCGTGGCCACCAAACTCGAGCGCACCTCGCAGCCGTTCACCGGCGTCGGCCCGGCCGAGATGAAGGCCCGCGTGGCGGCAGTGGACCTCGACCGGCCGCTGCCGGACACGGCGGCCGCCCTCGAGGAACTGCAGCACACCTACCTGCGCGACGCCGTGTACTTCCATGACGCGAAGTATGCCGCCCACCTGAACTGCCCGGTGGTCATTCCCGCCCTCGTGGGGGAGGCGGTGCTCTCGGCCGTGAACTCCTCGATGGACACGTGGGACCAGAGTGCAGGCGCGACGATGATCGAGCGCCGCCTTATCGATTGGACGGCAGAGCGCCTTGGCCTGGGCAACACGGCCGACGGCGTGTTCACGTCTGGCGGCAGCCAGTCCAACCTGCAGGCGCTGCTCATTGCCCGCAATCACGCGGTGGCGACGCTGCGGCAGGATCCGGCGAACGGGGGACTGCGTCTTCCGCTGCTGCTTGAGAAGCTGCGGATCTTCACCTCGGTGGACAGCCACTTCAGTATCCAGAAGTCGGCCGCCATGCTGGGGCTGGGGTTCGACGCCGTCGTGTCCGTAGCCTGCACGGCGGACCACCGGATGGATCCGGCATCCCTCGCCAGCGCGCTGGCCACGGCCTCCGACGGCGGCCTGATTCCCATGGCGGTTGTGGGGACGGCCGGGACCACTGACTTCGGCGCCGTGGATCCGCTGGCCGAACTGGCCGCCCTCGCCGGTGCCTATGGCGCATGGTTCCACGTTGATGCCGCGTATGGTGGCGGGCTGATGGTCTCCAACCGCCACCGCCACCTTCTGGACGGCATCCGGCTGGCGGACTCCGTCACGGTGGACTACCACAAGACCTTCTTCCAGCCCGTCAGTTCCAGTGCGCTGCTGGTGCGCGAGGGTGCAATGATGCGCCATGTCACCTACTACGCCGACTACCTGAACCCGGAAACTGCGGCGCGCGCCGAGATCCCCAACCAGGTGGACAAGAGCATCCAGACTACACGCCGCTTTGACGCCCTCAAGCTGTGGCTGACCCTCCGCATCATGGGCGCCGACGCCGTGGGTGCGCTGCTCGACGAAGCAATCGACCTGGCTGCCCGCGTGGGCCCGGTCCTCGCGGCGGACGACGACTTCGAGCTCGCGGCCGAGCCGCAGCTGAGCACGCTGGTATTCCGGTACCGGCCTGTCCTGGCAGATGGAACGCGGCTGCCGGAGGACGCCGCCGATGAGCTTAATCCGGCCATCCGCTCGGCCGTGTTCGCGTCGGGCCAGGCTGTGGTGGCGGGTACGAGGGTGGCCGGACGCCACTACCTGAAATTCACGCTCCTCAACGCCGAGGCAACGCTGGAGGACATCCGCGGGATCATCGACCTGCTGCGGAGCTCGGGCGAAAGACTGCTTGCCGCCGGCCCGGCCGCACGGACCGAGGCACACGCATGAGCAGTACCTCAAACACAGGCCGCGTTTACGACTTCGCCGGCGTCGGCGTCGGGCCTTTCAACCTTGGTCTCGCCGCCCTGAGCGAACCGATCGAAGGCCTGGACGGCGTGTTCCTCGAGCGCCGCGAATCGTTCGACTGGCACCCCGGCATGATGCTGGAGCCCGCCCACCTGCAGGTGCCGTTCATGGCGGACCTGGTGACCCTGGCGGATCCGACGTCCCCCTACTCGTTCCTGAACTTCCTCAAGCAGACCGGGCGCCTCTACCGCTTCTACATCCGCGAAAACTTCTACCCGCTGCGGGCCGAGTACAACCAGTACTGCCAGTGGGTGGCCGGCCAGCTGCCGTCGGTCCGGTTTGGCACGGACGTCACCGACGTGACGTACGACGACGGCGTGTACACGCTTTCGGTGGAGGGCCAGGCAGGGCCGGAGGTGCTTCGCGCACGCCGGCTGGTGCTTGGCACCGGAACATCGCCGTATGTCCCGGACGCGTGCCGCGGGATCCTGGGGGCCGGCGGGCTGGTCCTGCACAACGCGGAGTACCTGGGGCGGAAAAGCGAACTGCAGCAACGGCGGAGCATCACCATCGTCGGCAGCGGCCAGAGCGCGGCCGAGATCTATTACGAGCTGCTGCAGGACATCGACGTGTACGGGTACCAGCTGAACTGGGTCACCCGCTCCGGCCGGTACTTCCCGCTGGAGTACACCAAGCTCACGCTGGAGATGACTTCGCCGGAGTACGTTGACTATTTCCACGGGCTCCCGCAGGACCGGCGTGACGCACTCATCAAGAACCAGAAGAACCTCTATAAAGGCATCAACTCCGAGCTCATCGACGCGATCTACGACCTCCTGTACACCAAGAGCCTCTCGGGATTGGTGGACACCCGGCTGCTGACACACTCGGCGCTCACCGGCGCGTCGTGGGATCCTGCCGCAGGTTCGCACACCCTGCAGCTGCGGCACGAGGAACAGTGCGCGGACTACTCGCTGGAGACAGAGGCGGTTGTCCTCGCCACCGGCTACGTTTACCGCGAGCCGAAGTTCCTGGGCGGCGTGCAGAACCGCCTTGCACGGGACAGCGCCGGAAGGTTCGCCGTGCAGCGCAACTACAGCACCGGCGTCGAACCAGGCGAAATCTTCGTGCAGAACGCCGAACTCCACACCCACGGCTTCGTCACGCCGGACCTCGGCATGGCCGCCTACCGCAACTCCTGCATCCTCCGCGAGATCCTGGGCCGCGAGGTCTATCCCGTGGAGCGAAGCATTGCCTTCCAGGAGTTCGGCGCTCCTTCTGCGGTGCTTCCGTCGCCCGTGCCGGCGGACGTGGCTGTGCCGGCCGGAGTAACCGCGGCGGAGGTGCCCGCATGAGCTTTACATTCCGCTGCCTCGATCCGCAGGCCGACGCGCCGCTCCTCCACAGCTGGGTCACCCGCCCGTACGCCTCCTTCTGGGGGATGCTGAACGCGACCGTCGAGGACGTCGTGGGGGAATATGCCAGGATCCAGTCCAGCGGCCACCACCATGCGCTGCTGGGGATCGACGACGGCGTTCCCGCCTTCCTGATGGAGGAGTACCTGCCGGAGTCCTCGCCGCTCAACAGTGTCTATGCCGTCCAGCCGGGCGATATCGGCATGCACCTGCTGGTGGCTCCGCCGCAGGCGACGCCCCGCAACGGGTTCACTGCCGACGTCATGGAGTCGGTCCTGGAGCGGCTCTTCCAAAAGCCCGGTGTGGAGCGCGTGGTGGTGGAGCCCGACGCCCGCAACACCAAGATCCACGTGCTCAACGCGCGGTTGGGCTTTGAGCCTGCCGGTGAGGTGAACCTTCCGGACAAACAGGCCCTCCTCAGCTTCTGTACGCGCGAAGCGTTCCACGCCGCCCGTTCGTCAAAACCGACCATCCAGGGAGCATCACTGTGACCACCCTTGACTTTGAATCTGCCGTAACCGCAGGCAATGCGGCCACGCACCTCGCGCCGGAACGCTGGGCCGCTGCCAACCGGCACCTGGTCCGCAAGGCGCTCGCCGAGTTCTCGCACGAGCGGATCCTCGTTCCGGAACCGGTTGGCGGCAGCGGCGGCGGGTACCGGGTCCGGAGCGACGACGGCACCGCCGAATACCGCTTCTCCGCCCGGGTCCTGCAGCTGGACCACTGGTCCGTCGAAGCGGCTTCCATTACCTGCTGCCGCGACGGGCAGGACGCCCCGCTGGACGCGCTCACCTTCATCACCGAGTTCTCCGGCACCCTGGGCATCCGCCAGGAAATGCTCCCCGTCTACCTTGAGGAGATCAGCAGCACCCTCTCGAGCCATGCCTACAAACAGTGGGTGGGCCAGCCGTCCTCGGCCGAACTGGCAGCCGGTGTGACGCGCGGAGCGGACGCGGCCACCGACTTCCAGACGATCGAACGCAGCATGACCGAGGGGCACCCGTGCTTCGTGGCCAACAACGGCCGGCTGGGCTTCGGCATCTCTGACTACCGTGCCTTCGCCCCGGAGGCAGGAGCCCCGGTGCAGCTGGAATGGATTGCGGTGCACCGCAGCAAGGCGGTCTTCACGTCCAGCGAGGGGCTGGAGTACGCCGCCCATCTGGAAGCCGAACTGGGGGCAGGCGCCCTGGCCTTCTTTGGTGCCGAGCTCGGTGCCCTTGGCCTGGACCCTGACCAGTACCTCCTGATGCCGGTGCATCCGTGGCAGTGGGAGAACAAGCTGACGGTCACGTTCGGGGCCGAGATCGCCCAGCGGCACATCGTCCACCTCGGCATCGGGGCCGACAGCTACCAGGCCCAGCAGTCCATCCGTACCTTCTTCAACACCGCCGCACCGCAGAAGACTTACGTGAAGACTGCCATGTCCGTCCTCAACATGGGGTTCATGCGCGGGCTGTCGCCGCAGTACATGAAAGCGACCCCGGCGATCAATGACTGGCTCCGGGACCTGATCGACGGCGACGGGGCACTGCAGGGCCGCGGGCTCGCCATGATCCGCGAAGTGGCGGCCATCGGCTACCACAACGGCTACTACGAGGCTGCCGCTGCGAAGGGCTCGCCGTACCGCAAGATGCTTTCAGCCCTGTGGCGGGAGAGCCCCCTGCCGTTGCTCAAGGACGGGCAGCAGCTCGCCACAATGGCCTCGCTCCTGCACGTCGACGCCGCAGGCAAACCCATGGTGTCCGCGCTGATCGAGCAGTCCGGGCTGGAGCCGGGCGCGTGGCTGCGGCAGTATTTCGAGGCGTACCTGGTGCCGCTGGTGCACTGCCTGTACCGCTACGAGCTCGCGTTCATGCCCCACGGTGAGAACGTGATCCTGGTCCTCGAGAACGGCGTGCCAGTCCGCGCCGTCATGAAGGACATCGCCGAGGAGATTGTGCTGATGGGGGACCGGCTCGACCTGCCCGAAGCGGTGTCAAGGATCAAGGCGGACATTCCGGACGGCGACAAGGTCCTGTCCATCTTCACCGATGTGTTTGACTGCATCTTCCGTTTCGTTGCCGCCCTCCTGGAGGAAGACGGCGTGCTCAGCGGCGGGGAATTTTGGCGCACCGCGGCGGAAGCCGTGCGCAGCTACCAGGCCGAGCACCCGGAACTCGCGGAGCAGTTTGCCCGCCACGATCTGTTCGCACCGGATTTCGAGCTGTCCTGCCTGAACCGGCTGCAGCTGCGCAACAACCAGCAGATGCTGGACCTGGCCGACCCGTCCGGCGGCCTGCAGAAGGCGGGAAGGCTCGCGAATCCGCTGGCCAAATTCGCCTGACGGCCGGCATGGGCCGCGGGGCTGAGTTCAGCGGTGCCGCGGGCTTAGGCTGTTGGCATGACCAGCACCGCCAGACCCACAGCCCTCATCACCGGCGCCACCGCGGGACTGGGCGCCGAATTTGCCCGCCAGCTTGCCGAGCAGGGGCACAACCTCGTGCTCGTGGCACGTGACACGGCACGGCTCCAGGCCACAGCGGACGAGCTGCAGCGGCGGTACGGAACCACGGCTGAGGTGCTGACCGCGGACCTGACCGACGACGGCGGCGTGGCCGCCGTCGTCGGACGCCTTTCCGACCCCTCACGGCCGGTGGACATGCTGGTAAACAACGCCGGGATCGGGCTGCTGCATAACTTCGACGAGAACCCGATCGAGGACGAGAGGAAGCACCTGAAGCTGCATGTGCAGACGGCCATGGAACTCAGCCATGCCGCCCTCCAGGGCATGCTGGCGCGCGGCTCCGGCCGGATCATTAACGTGGCCAGCGTGGCGGCTTTCCTTCCCCGCGGCTCGTACTCGGCGGCTAAGGCGTGGCTGCTCAGCTTCAGCCGGTGGGCGAACCTCGCCTACTCACCCCGGGGGGTGAAGGTCACCGCCGTCTGCCCCGGGTTTGTCCACACCGAGTTCCACGACCGGATGGGGATGGACAAGTCCGTGGCCCCGGGCTGGACGTGGCTGCGGCCGGGGCGCGTGGTCCGCGAAGGGCTGGCTGACAATGAGCGCGGGAAGGCCGTCTCCATCCCCACCAAGCGCTACAAGGTGCTGGCGGCCGTCGCCCGGATGGTGCCGGACAGGTTCATGGCCGGGCCGCCGCGCCGGCCGCAGGTGCCGGGAGCCGGTTCCGGCGCGAGCGGATAAGCACCACGACGAGAATTCCGACGCCGGCTCCCACCACGGTTTCGACGGCGCGTTCGACGATGAGTACCTGGGGGTCGGCCGGCGCTGCCAGCTGGGTCATCAGCAGGATCACCGGAGTGAACCAGACCATCGCCAGCCCGTAGTGCCGGGTCATGAACAGCTCCGTGCCGAACTGGAAAACGATCACCAGCAGCGCCAGCACCGCGGCCTCGGCTCCCGGGAAAAAGTGCAGCGGAGCCCATGGCCCGGGAAGAAGTACGACGGCGACCACCACCAGCCCGAGGAACGTCCCCATGATCCTGTGGATGCCGCGGTGGACGCTGCTGGGCAGGTCGGCGCCGGCCAGCGGGACCGCGGCGGCCGCCATCGCCCAGTGCGGGTGGCCGCTACCGGTCAGGACGCCGATGGTGCCGGCGGCACCCACAGCCAGCACGTAGCGGGAAGCGTGAAGGGCGGCCCGGCGGCGGATGGCTCCCCGCAGCCGGGCGGACGGCCGCGCCGCGCCGCGGCGCCAGGCCCTGCCGCGGACCCAGCCGCCGAAGCCCACCAGCAGCGAGAAGGCGGCGGAGCCGGCAGCGATGAGAAGGGCAACGTACCAGGGCACGGCGGCGGGAACGGAGGCGCAGGCGCCCAGGGCGAGGATCCCGAAGAACGGGCCGTTGGGCCGGAGATGGACCTTGTCCGAATAAAGGGAACCCACGCCCGCCAGGAGGGCTTCGATGCCAACGAGCCACCACGAGTGCAGGCCGTTGACGGACAGGACCACGCCCACGGTCACGCCGGAAAGCAGGACCAGTGCCGCCTGGAGCTGGTGTTTGAGCCGGAGCTGGTGCGGCTCCGAACGGCCGTACATGCCGGTGAGGGCGCCGAACACGGCGTAGATGGTGAGCTCCGGCCGGCCGAGGAGCAGCAGGACGAGGGAGGGGATGGCCACGCTGATAGCCACGCGCCACGCGGAGAGGTGATCGTTGTTGGCGGGGCCGAGGCTGTGCAGTTGCCGCAGGTGGTGCACTACAGACTGCACCGGCACGACCCCTTTCACCCTATGAAGGTAGCACCGCCGCAAGGATCTCACCGCGGGCTGCGTCACAAAGTGAGGCAGGCAACAGGGCTGGGCCCGGCTGGGCAGAGCAAAGGCCCGCCCCGCCCTTCTCCTTTAGGGGAGCGGGGCGGCGCGGGCCTTCAACCCGGGCGCGGGGACCGACGTCAGGTGCCGGCGGGCACCTTGTTCAGTTCGTCGTCGAGTTCCTTATGCAGTTCATCCACGGTCTCGAACGGCAGTTCGTCGAGGTCGAGCAACGGGTTCTCATCCTGGGTGGCCACTAGTTCGCGGGCCTCCGCCGCGGTGTCCACGCTGGGCATGGATCCGGGCAGCGGGCGCTGGGCGGATTCCTTGAGGAAGTAGATGGCCACGGCACCAACAGCCGAGGTGGCCATCAGGTAGTAGGCAGGCATCATGTCGTTGCCGGTGGCGTTGATGAGGGCGTCCACGATGAACGGCGTGGTGCCGCCGAAGATTGCCACGGAGAAGTTGTAGGCAATGCCCATGGCGCCGTAGCGGCTGGCCGTGGGGAACTGCGCCGGCAGCGCCGAGGCCAGGTTCGCAACGTAGAAGGTCACGGGGAACGCGATCAGGGACAGCCCGGCCAGCGTGGACCAGATGCTGCCGATGCCGATTAGCATGAAGGCCGGGGCGGCCAGGACAACGGTGCTGACGGCGCCGATCCAGAGGACCGGGCGGCGGCCGATGCGGTCGGAGAGCTTGCCGGTCAGCGGGATGCAGAGACTCATGACCACGAGTACCGGGATGGTCAGCAGCGTGCCGTGGACCGGGTCGTAACCCTTGGATTCGGTGAGGTAGGTCGGCATGTAGGACGTCAGGGCGTAGCCGGCGGTGTTGGCCGCTGCCACCAGGACCATGGCCACGATGATCGAGCGCCAGTAGGCCTTGACGATGCCCACGGGGCCCTTGGCTGCAGCGTTATCACCGGCGGCAGCATCCTTGGCGAGTTCCTCCTGGGCGTCCAGGGTGGCCTGGAACTGGGGTGACTCCTCAATCTTGCTTCGGAAGTACACGGCGATGAGGCCGAGGGGACCGGCGATCAGGAACGGCAGGCGCCAGCCCCAGTCCTCCATGGCGGCCTGGCCCAGCGTTAGCTGCAGCACGGACACCAGCGCGGCACCCAGGGCGAAGCCGAGGTAGCTGCCCATGTCCAGGAAGCTGGCGAAGAAGCCCCGGCGCTTGTCGGGCGAGTACTCGCTCACAAAGGTGGTGGCACCGGCGTATTCACCGCCGGTGGAGAAGCCCTGCACGAGCTTAAGCACCACCAGGAGGGCCGCTGCCCACATGCCGATCTGCGCGTAGCCCGGCAGCAGGCCGACGGCGAAGGTGCTCGCCGCCATCAGCATCAGCGTGGCAGCGAGGACCTTCTGGCGGCCCACCTTGTCGCCAAGCCAGCCGAAGACCACGCCGCCGAGCGGGCGGGCGATAAAGGTGGCAGCGAACGTGCCCAGGAGGAACAGCGTCTGCACGCTCTTGTCCGCTTCCGGCAGGAACACGGGCCCCATGGTGGTGATGAGGTAGCCGAACACGCCGACGTCGTACCACTCCATGGTGTTGCCCACGATCGTGCCGCCGAGGGCCTTCTTGAGCATGGGCTGGTCGACGACGTTAACGTCGGATACCTTGAGCCGGCGCCGCGCGAGCAGCTTTGGTTTCTTCGCACCCTGGGGTGCGAACTGGTTGGTTCCGCTGGCGTTCCTGGCGCCTGCTGAAGAGTCGGTCGTGCTTCGGTCTGTGGGCATTTGGGCAACTCCTGTGGAGGTCATTTGCTTGCGACTTGTAGCTGCCCCGCTCCGGGCAGGCCTTCAATTTTACGGGATTTCCATGGAATTTGAGAGCTGGGTGCCGTATGATCGCCCGCTTTAGGGGTCCAAACGGGGCCCAAATCAGATTTGTTTTGGCCGATCTGGCCCCGCCATCCTGCGGATTTTCTGTGGGGGAGGCGATCGTTATCAAACCTTTTTCTGTAACGGGGCTTTTTGGGCCCGATTTTCCGCCAAAACCGGCCACCGTGGGCGGGCCGAAGCCAGCTTTGCCGGGCGGCCTGTAGCAGCCACGGAGAGGTGCCGATTGAACCGTTCAACCGCGGTGCTCGTCTCACTTGTTAGGTCATAACTTCCAGACAGGGGTGTTCGCCATGGACTACGAGATCAGCGGTCTGCCGATGCATGTGTTGCTCGTCCACTGCACGGTGGTCTTCGTTCCGCTGGCAGCCGTTTGCACGCTGCTCAGTCTTCTCTGGCCTGCCGCCCGACGGCGTTTGGGGATCGTCACGCCGCTGGTTGCCCTGTTGGCGCTTGTCCTGGTGCCGGTCACCATGGCAGCCGGCGCGTGGCTGCTGGACCGCGTTGATACCACGCCACGGATCCTTGCCCATATGCAGATCGCCGGGACGCTCCTGCCCTGGGTGGTGGGCGTGTTCCTCGTGGCCCTGGCCCAGTGGCTGTGGTTCCGCTACGGCGGAAGGCAGGCAGCGGGGATGAGGCGGCGCATGGGCACGGCCGGGTCCCGCGTCGTGGCGATTGTCGCCGTCGTGGTCGCCCTGGTGCTCTGCGGGGGTGCGGTGGCCACCGTGGCGCTGATCGGGGAATCGGGGTCCAGGGCAGTCTGGGAAGGGTTGTTCCGGAGCGGCGCTGAGGACTAAGAAGGTCTCTTCCCGGACGGCGTGATTCTGCCTAAGGTGGACCCATGGGAACACTGATCTTCGAGTAGTGGACGCGTCGTGGCGGCCATAGTGTGGCCGCCGTGCCCGGCATTCGCCGCGCAATCAACCCGCCCGTTCAGGTTTCTGCGTTCACAATGCTTCTTCGCTGGAGCAGGGCCTCTTGCTATCCAACAACGGCGGAACCACCGATCTAAATATGGGGAACACTTCATTTCATCGCGGAAAGGAAGAACAAATGGCCGACTCCTATAACGGAAGCAGCATCAAGCCGGATGTCGCTGCGCACCTGGCGGAATCGATGGAAAGGCCGCCGCTGCCCACGCCTGAGACTCTCGCCGTTACCGCGGCAATGGGAGGGGCAAAGCAGTGGCCGGATGGCAACGGCAAACGGCGCCACCCCAAGGAACACGGCGCAAGCCCCGGCCGCCTTGGCCAGGGCGCTGGGGTAACGGCAGTCCACCGGACCAGCCGCCCGCAGATGCCGCACTCGTCCTGACCAGCTGAAAACACGAAAGACAGCCTGACGGCGCCCGATGTTCGGGTGTCGCCAGGCTGTTTCCGTCAGAGCCGCGGCAGGACTGGTCCGTCAGGGGTGCGGGGACTCCATCACCACGTCCGCCGGTTCCTTGTCCAGCCGCCAGCCCCGCCACACCGGGTGGCGGAGCTTGCCGCTCCCGGTCCACTCACCGAAGGTCACCTCACCCACCAGGTCGGGGTTCACCCAGCGCGCGTCCGCCGCGTCCGCCGACGGAACGTCGTCGAACGGGGACGTCTTCCGCGCCAGACGCTCCACCTGTTTACGCAGCTCCTCCAGTTCACGCATGCTGAAGCCGCTTCCCACGCGGCCCACATAGCGAAGCGCCCCGCCCTCCGGTATGCCCACAAGGAGGGAACCCACGGAGTTGGACCGGTCGCCCTTGCCCGGACGCCAGCCGCCCACCACCACTTCCTGGGTCTGCTCGATCTTGAGCTTGAGCCACGTGTGGGTCCGCTGCCCGCTCACGTAGCGGCTGTCCGCCCGCTTGGCCATCACGCCTTCCAGTCCCAGCTCGCGGGCGCTTTCCAGGATGTGTTCCACCCGCTCGTCCAGGGTCTCCGACAGTTCCACTGGACACTCGCCGGGTTCGAAGAAACCAGCCAGCCGCTCCCGCCGCTTCCGCAGGGACAACCTCCGCAGGTCGTCGCCGCCGTCGGCCAGCAGGTCGAAGAGCATCATCCGTACCGGGATGGCGGCGCGTGCCCGTTTCACGTCGCCCGGCCTGGTGAGCTTCATCCTTCCCTGCAGGAGCCCGAAGTCGGGCCGGCCGGAAGGCCCGACGGCGATGATCTCGCCGTCTGCGATGAAATCCTGCGGCGGCCAGCAGCTCCTGTCCGTAAATTCGGGATAGCTGGCCGACATGTCGTTGCCATTCCGGCTCAGGAGCCTGATCCGATCGCCGTCTGCCACCACCAGCGCGCGGATCCCGTCCCACTTGAGTTCGAAAAGCCAGTCGCTGCCGTGCAGGTCCGCCGGGGTGCCTGCGGAGGCGAGCATGGGGGCCGGGTCCTCCTGGAGGGTGTCCTTTCGGGGCGCTGCGGGCCTGGAAGCCGCCGTGCGGGCCGGGCCCACCTGTTCCTTGCTGACGGCCGGTTCCTTGGGGCTCGCCGGATCTTCCGCGCCAGCCGTCGGATCGGTCCCGGCGGGTTTTTTCCGCGTGCCCGGGACCCTGTCCATCAGATGGATGAGCCATTGCGACTCCTCGCCATGGCCCTTTCCGGTGTGGATCAGGGCGAACCTCCTGGTGCCGCCCAGTCCGCCGCCCTCACGGCCCGTCAGCGTGGCAATGACTTCCTTTCCGTTGACCCATTTTTCAAGCTCATAGACCCCCTTGTCCCAGATGCCCACGCTGCCAGCCCCGTACTCGCCCTTGGGAATGTCGCCCTCAAAATCGGCGTAGTCCATGGGGTGGTCTTCGGTCTGTACTGCCAGGTGGTTCTTGTCCACCGACTCCGGCACGCCCTTCGGCAGCGCCCAGGAGACAAGCACGCCCTCGTGCTCCAGCCGGAAGTCGTAGTGGAGCCGGCTGGCGTGGTGCTCCTGGATGACAAAGATCTCCTTGCCCGCCTGCGCCGAAACGCCGTCGGTTTTTGCCGCGTGGTGCTCCTCCGCCGTGAACGGCTCCGGCGTCTTGCCCTGGTCGCGCAAGGACCGGTACCTGTTCAGCCGGGGATCCGCGTGCCCGCCGCCCCGCGGCTCTGCGGTTTTCGGAGGTGCGGAGGTGGCGTGGGCGGGGCCGGGGTGGCCGATGGCCGCACTGACCGGGGCGAAGGGGTCCTTGCCGGCCGCCACCCGGCGCATGACCTCCTCGTAGTCCAGGTGCTTGAGCGACGGCGAACTCAATTCCCGCCAGGTCCGCGGAGCCGCCACCGTGGGGTGCAGGCGCCCGCGGAGCGAATACGGAACGATGGTGGTTTTCGCGGCGTTGTTCTGGCTCCAGTCCACCAGGACCTTTCCCGTCCTGAGGGTCTTCTTCATGTCACTGACGGCCAGGTCCGGGTGGTCGGCCTCCAGCGCGCGGGCCAGTTCACGGGCGAATGCTGACACCTCATCCGAGGTCTGCGTCCCGCTCAGGACGGCATACAGGTGGATCCCCTTGCTTCCGCTGGTGACCGGAACGGGATCGAGCCCCACGTCGCGCAGGATGGTCCGCGCGAGCTTGGCCACCTCCACGCATTCGGGCAGCCCTGCGCCGTCCCCGGGATCGAGGTCCAGGACCAGCCGGTCGGGAGGTAGGGCGCTGCCGTGGGAGTCCACCGTCCACTGCGGCACGTGGATCTCCAGAGAGGCGATCTGCGCCAGCCAGGTGAGGGTGGCCGGGTCATTGACCAGCGGGTAGTAACTGGTGGTGGTCTTGTGCCTGATGGCTGCGCGCGGCACCCATCCCGGGGCGGAGTCGTCCAGGTTCTTTTGGAAAAACATCTCGCCGGGCCGGTCTTCGGTTCCCACCCCGTGCACCCACCTTTTTCGGGTTGCCGGGCGGTTTCTGGCGGCAGGGATCAGTACCGGGGCCACAGCGGCGTAGTAGGCGATGACGTCGGCCTTGGTGGTGCCGGTGGCGGGATACATCACCTTGTCGAGGTTGGTCAGGGTCAGTTCGCGGCCGCCGACCCGCACGCGTTCCTTACCGCCGGCCATGGGGCTTCACCTCCGGCCTTGTGTGCTGTTGACTTGTCCCATGAGAGCCATCTGGAAAGGCGCCATCGCGTTCGGGCTGGTCAACGTCCCGGTGAAGGTCTACAGCGCCACCGAGGACCACGACATCAGCCTCCATCAGGTGCACAATGCCGACGGCGGCCGGATCCGCTACCAGCGCCGCTGCGAGGTCTGCAGCGAGATTGTTGACTACTCCGACATTGAGAAGGCCTACGAGGACGACGGCCGGACGGTGATCCTCACCAAGGAGGAGCTCAAGTCCATTCCCGCCGAGAACAGCCACGAAATCGAGGTGGTGCAGTTCGTGCCGTCGGATCAACTCGACCCCGTCATGTTCGAGAAGAGCTATTACCTGGAGCCGGACTCCAAGTCTCCCAAGGCCTACATGCTGCTGCGCAGGGCACTGGAGGATACCGAGCGCGTGGCCGTGGTGCAGTTCGCGCTGCGGGACAAGACCCGGCTGGGTGCCCTGCGGATCCGCGACGACGTCCTGATGCTGCAGGCGCTGTTGTGGGCGGACGAAGTCCGGGAAGCAGCGTTTCCCGCCCTGGACACGTCCATCCGCATCTCCGCGCAGGAACGTGAGATGTCCGCCGCCCTGGTGGAGTCCATGGCCTCTGACTTCGAGCCCGAGCAGTTCACCGACGACTACCAGGCACAGCTTCGGCAGCTTATTGAGGCGAAGCTGGAAAAGGGCGACGCGCTGGACACGGAGGAGACGTTCGGTGCCGAGGCCGAGGGTGGCAACGGCGAAGTGATCGACCTGATGGAGGCCCTGAAGCGCAGCCTCGACAAGAAGCGCGGGGGAGGGGCTGCCGCACAGAAACCGTCCGAAGACGGGTCGGACGAGGATGAGCCGTCCGGGCCGGCCGCGCGCGGCGGCCGCGGCAAGACTGCGGGCGCGTCGAAGACAAGCACTGCTGCTAAGACCAGTACTGCCTCTAAATCCGGCACGGCGTCGAAATCCGGCGCTCCGTCTGGGACCGGCACTGCGACGAAGACCGGCACCGCCGCCAAAACCGGTGCCGCTGCCAAGTCCGGCACGGCGTCCAAGACCGGTACCGCAGCCAAATCCACGGCGAAGACCGCGCGGAAAGGCGCCTGAAAGGACGGGCGCCCCGCCGCGCGGCTGCATGTGCACCCGCTCAGGAGTTCCGGAGTGCAGAGATGAGTTCGCTCTTTTTCTTGCCTGAATACCCCTTGAGGCCGATCTCCTTGGCTTTGGCCTTGAGCCGGTCCACGGTCCAGTCCTCATAGTCGCCGGACTTGCCGCCCTTGCGGCCCACCTCGGAGCGCCCCTTCTTGGCTGCTGCGTTGGAGACACGGGCCGCTTTTTGCTTCGAGGCCCCCTCGTCGCGGAGCTCTTCGTAGAGTTCCGGATCCTTCAGGCTGGGGTTCTTCTTCTCTGGCATGGCTACCTCTCTACTTCGCCCCGGTCCACAGCGGCACGCCAGGCGCCGGTCTCGATGCCGCGGGTTTCGATGAATTCCTTGAACCGCACCAGGTCGGCGGACACCTGCTGCTCGTCAACGTGGGCAGCGGCCCCGGCCCTCTCCAGCAGGCTCTCCGGCTCCCATTCGAGTTCCACGTTCACGCGGCAGAGGTCCTGGCCCAGGTTCTCGAACGTGACCCTGCCGGCGTTGCGGGGCTTGTCCTTGCTGACCCAGGCGATGCACCGGTCCGGGGTCTGTTCCAGGATCTGCGCATCGTATTCGCGCTTGACGCCTGCCACGCTGGTGCGGAAATGGAGGGAGGTTTCGTCGATCTGTTCGACGGACTCGACGCCCTTCATGAAACGGGGAAACGATTCGAACTGGGTCCACTGGTTGTAAGCGGTGCTGACCGGTACCTCGACGTCCACGCTTTCCTGCAAGGTTTCCACTCTGTCATCCTCCTTCAGCACGGCTGTTCCGCCGATCCATCGAATGGCTGGGCACAGTTCCAAGCTAGTGGGGCGCAGAATCAAAAACAAGAAACTACTAAGTTTGCTTACTTCTGCGGAACGGGCCGCTGATCAGGCGTGATGTCCGCGGACGGTGGCGGACCAGCGGCACGGTGCCACCAAAAGGGCAAAAACTGTCCGGAAACGGCAACGGCCGGCCTCCGCAGCAGTCCCTCGGGGAGTTGCAGCGGAAACCGGCCGTAAGAACGTGCGGTGCCTATTCGGCGTCGTGATCCGTTTCCAGGATCTGGACCAGACGTTCGAGGGCGGCGTCGGCGCCGTCGCCGTCGGCCCGCAGCACCACAACGTCGCCGTGGGATGCGCCAAGGCTCATGAGGGATAGGATGCTGGCGGCGTCCATGGCCTCGTCGGCCGGCTCCCCTTCGCGGGCGATGGTGATGTCGAGGTCAAACTCGCCCGCGGCTTCGGCGAAGATGGCGGCGGGGCGGGCGTGCAGGCCTACGCGGCTGGCGACGGTTGCGGTACGTTCGGACATTTCTGCTCCTTGCAATTGCAGTGCGGGTTGGAATGCTGAAACAGCGGGGGGTCAGACAGTTACAGGGACGGACTCCACCGTATCAACGGCCTTGCGGGCAGCCCAGCGTTTGAGGGCCACCACGATGAGCGCCGCCACCACTGTTCCGGCCAGGATGGACACGATGAACATCATCACGTTGCCGATGGCGAAGAACACGAAGATGCCGCCGTGGGGTGCCTGTGACGTGACGCCGAAGGCCATGGTGAGCGCGCCAGTGACTGCGCCGCCGACCATGCTGGCGGGGATGACGCGGAGCGGGTCGGCTGCCGCGAACGGAATGGCACCCTCGGAGATGAAGGAGGCACCCAGCAGCCAGGCCGCCTTGCCGTTTTCACGCTCGGCCAGGCTGAAGAGCTTCTTGTCCAGGACCGTGGCCAGGGCCATCGCCAGCGGCGGCACCATGCCGGCCGCCATCACGGTGGCCATGATCTGCCAGGGTGCCTGGTTGGTGGCGCTTCCGGCACCGAGGCCTGCGACTGCGAAGGCGTAGGCCACCTTGTTGACGGGCCCGCCGAGGTCGAAGCACATCATGAGGCCGAGGATGATGCCCAGGACGATCGCCGAAGCGCCGGACATGCCGGAGAGCCAGGTGTTCAGTCCGACGGTGATGGCGGCAATCGGTCCGCCAAGGAACAGGAACATCGCGCCAGAGGCGATGATGGAAGCCAGCAGCGGAATGATGACGACAGGCATCAGGCCACGGAGCCAGCGCGGCACTGACCATGTTCCGATCAGGTGGGCGATGTAGCCGGCGAGCAGGCCGCCGACGATGCCGCCGAGGAAGCCGGCGCCCATGAAGCCGGAGACTGCACCGGCCACGAAGCCCGGTGCAATGCCCGGACGGTCGGCGATGGCGTAGGCAATGTAGCCGGCCAGGGCAGGAACCAGGAAGCCCATGGACAGGGCACCGATCTTGAAGAAGACGGTTCCGAGGTACAGGGCGAGGTTGCCGTCCGGAAGGTTGACCAGGGAGTTGTTGGCCAGGATGTCGTTGGCCTTCGTGCCCAGGGCGATGTCGAAACCGGCCAGCAGGAAGCCCAGCGCGATCAGCAGACCGCCACCAGCCACGAACGGGATCATGTAGCTTACGCCGGTGAGCAGTGCCTTCTTCAGCTTCTGGCCGATGTGCTCGCCCTGTTCGGCGGCTTCCCGCTCGGCCTGCTCCTCCGCGCCGAAGTGCGGAACGCGGTGGGCGTGCGGGTTGTCCGCCGCGTCCAGGGCTTCCTGGACCATCTTGGCCGGCTCGTCGATGCCGCGCTTGACCGGTGCGTTGATGACCGGCTTGCCGGCGAAGCGCTCCTTGCCGCGCACGTCCACGTCGACAGCGAATATCACCGCGTCGGCAGCGGCGATGACCGCCGGGTCCAGCGGCTTGGCGCCGGAGGAGCCCTGGGTTTCAACCTGCAGGTCCACGCCCACTTCCTTGGCCGCGGCCACGAGGGAGTCCGCTGCCATGTAGGTGTGCGCGATGCCGGTGGGGCAGGCCGTGACGGCGACGATGCGCCGGGTTCGACTGGATGCAGCGCTGCCGCCAGCGGCAGCGCCGGTGGCTGCAGCCGGGGCTGCAGCCGTTTCGGGCGCGGCAGCCGGCTTGTCCGCGAGGGCGTTGTCCACGAGCTCCACGATTTCTTCCCGTGAGGCGGCCGCGCGGAGCGCACCCGTGAAGTCTTTCTTGATGAGCGAGCGGGCGAGCTTGGACAGCAGCTTCAGGTGCTCCTGGTCGGCGCCGGCCGGTGCAGCGATGAAGAAGATGAGGTCGGCCGGGCCGTCCTTGGCGCCGAAGTCGACGGGCTGGGAAAGGCGTGCCATGGCGAGGGTTGGTTCGGTCACGGCGGCCGAGCGGCAGTGCGGGATGGCGATGCCGCCGGGAACGCCGGTGGCCGTCTTCTGCTCGCGGGCGAAGGCATCGGTGAAGAGGCCTTCCACTTCGCTCGCACGTCCGTTGGCGGCAACACGGCCGGCCAGGTGCCGGATCACGTCCTCGGGCGAATTGCCCAGGTTCTGGTCAAGCTCGACCAGGTCCGCGGTGATGAGCTGAGTCACTGTCAATCCTTCCGGAGGGCCGTGATGGTTACGGCGTCGGGGGTTGTTTGGTGGACTGCCGGGACGGTGGAGCCCGGCAGGGAAGCGGCGGCGGCGCCGTGCGCCACAGCCTGGCGGAGGCAGTCAGCCGGGGCGGCACCCTGGCTGGCGGCCAGCAGATAGCCGGCCAGCGACGAGTCACCGGCGCCGACCGTACTGACTGCGGTGACCGGCGGGTGCGTGGCCAGCCACGCGCCGTCGGCCGTCACGAGGACAGCGCCCTTTGAACCGAGCGTTGCCAACACGGCCCCCACACCGGAACGCACGACGGCGGCAGCTGCCGCCGCGGCAGCATACGGGTCCGCTTCGAGTTCCTCAGCCGTGTTCACCGAGGAAAAACCTGCTGCCGCGGCCAGTTCCGCGAGCTCCTCGGCATTGGGTTTGAGCAGGTCCGGTTTTCCGGACACTGTGGTTGTTGCCGGAGATTCGCCGGCGACGGCCGCTGCCAGGGGAGCGCCGGAGGAGTCGACGGCAATCATTGGTACGCCGGCCCCGGCGTCGGCATTGCGTAGCCGACGCGTGACTGTGGCGTAGAAATCAGCCGGGACGCCGGGCGGGAGCGATCCCGCCAGGACCACCCAGCTGGCTCCGCGTGACCGTTCCAGGAGCAGGCTGATCAGCGCCTCCTGGGCGTCCTCCGCGAGGACCGGGCCGGGTTCGTTGATCTTGGTGGTCACACCGCCGGGCTCCGTCAGTGCCACGTTGGTGCGCAGCGGTTCGTGGATGTCCAGGGATGCGAAGGGCACGCCCTCTTCCCGCAGGCCGGCAAGTACGGGATCGGATTCGGCGCCGGGCAGCACCGCAAGTGTCTCGAGGCCGGAGGTCACGAGGGCACGGGAAACGTTCACTCCCTTGCCGCCGGATTCCTGGCGGACCGAGACTGCGCGCTGCACCTCGCCCCGCTCGAGCGGGCCGGGCAGAGCCACCGTCCGGTCCAGGCTCGGGTTGGCTGTGAGGGTGACAATCATGCGACTACCACCTCCACGCCGGCCTCGGCGAGGGCCGCAGCTAGTTCGGAACCGGGTGTGCGGTCAGTGATCACGGTATCCAGATCTTTCAACGAGGCGAACTGGACGAGCGTTTCCGCTTCCAGCTTGGACGAATCGGCCAGCACCACAATGCGGCGCGCCGAATGGACGAAGGCAGCCTTAACAGCTGCTTCTTCAGAGTCGGGTGTGCTGAGGCCGAAGCTTGGGTGAATGCCGTTGGTCCCCACGAAGGCGATGTCGGGACGCAGCTTGCCGGCGGCTTCCACTGTGCCCTGGCCCACCGCCGCCTGCGTGAGCCCGCGGACCCGGCCGCCCAGAATCTGAAGGGCGATGCCGGGGGTGCTTGCCAGCTTGGCGGCGATGGGAACGGCGTGGGTGATGACAAGGAGTTCCTGGGCCGGATCGGCCGGCTTGGCCGGAGCTGCGGCGCCGCGGCGGGCGAGGAGGTCGGCGAGGACTTCGGTGGTGGAACCGGCGTCGAGGAGGATGCTGCCGGAGGGGCCCTTCGGGAGGAAGCCGAGGGCGGCCTCGGCGATGCGGAGCTTCTGCGCCTGCCGCTGGATGGTCCGCTCGAGGATGCTCTCCTCTGTGGTGCTGAAGCGGTCTGCGGAGACAGCCCCGCCGTGCACGCGGCGCACCGTGCCGGCCGACTCCAGGGCCGCCAAGTCCCGGCGGACGGTTTCGGTGGTGATGCGGAAGCGCTCGGCGAGGTCGGTCACGCTGGCGCGGCCGCTGGCTGCAACGAGCCCGGCGATCTGCTGCTGACGCTCCTCGGCAAACACATACCCTCCATTGCGTAGTTACTGCTGCAGTGCGTCGGCACTGCCTTCATGGACCCCCTCGGAGATCAGTGACGGCTGTCACAAATCTGCAAGTACTTGACTTTATCTTCGTTCATGTTGGTTTGTCAACGAAAAAACCACAAAAAACCAAAGGCCGGACCAGACCCGAAGGTCCAGCCCGGCCGTGTCTGGCGAGTCCACTGCCGCCCGCCCCTTCTGCGCGGTTCTACCGGCCGTTTCTACAGTCCGTTGTCGCGGCTCTCGTTTCGGGTAATCCTCTCGCCGGTGTTGGGGTCCACGACGGAACGCGTCTCGCTGACGCGGCGACTCCTGCCCGGGGCGGCAATGACAAGCGAGGCAACGAGGCCGATCACGCCAACGGCCATCAGGATGTAGCCGATCAGCGTCAGGTCCACGTTGGGGATGAGGCCCGGTGTGATGGCCCAGGCGAGGATGGCGCCCAGGGCGATGAGGAAAATGGCGGAACCGATTCTCATGACTTGCTCCTTGCGTTCGCGGACTTCCCGCCATCTGGATTCGTGCGGTGGGTCCTGCGTCATTTGCTAAGCATGCTGTCAAGCGTCAGGCTACATCCCGGTAACTCCCGTTTCAATCAAATCCGCAGGTCAGGGGCGGCCTTAGCGGCGACTCGCTAGGCTGATCGGATGGAGACGGTTGTATGGTCCAGGCCGGAGGAGGAACGCGCCGGCACCCCGCTGCTGGTAATGATGCACGGCTACGGCACGGACGAATCCCGGATGGTCAATCTCTTCGACTATCTCCCCGGGGAATTCACCTGCGCGGCGCTCCGGGCGCCGATGCCAATCGCGAACGGCTACGGCTGGTTCCTGCTCGACTATTTCCTGACCAACGATTTTGCCGACGTCATTTCGGCGGCCAACTCCGTGTTCTCCTGGATCGACTCGGCCAGGGCGCTCCACACCAGCGTGAGCCTGCTGGGCTATTCCCAGGGAATGGCCATGGCGAGCACACTCCTGCGACTGCGGCCGCAGGACTTCCCTGCGGTAGTGGGGCTTTCCGGGTTCGTCATGAACAACGACCTGCTGGCCCTCGGTGAGTCCCTGGACGAGCGGCCCCCGTTCTTCTGGGGACGAGACCGGGCCGACCTCGTCATCAACGGGGACGCAACGGCCTACACGGAGGAATGGCTGAACGCGCACACCAGGCTCACGGCGCGGACGTATCCGGGCATGGGCCACGCCATGTCCAAGGCCGAGATGGTGGACGTCAGCGCGTTCCTGAGGCACTACGTCCTGGGCTGAAACCGGGTTCCGGCCCAGGCGGAAAATAAAAACAGTTGCAGGGTAAATCTGCAAGCGCTTACACTCTTCTTCGGCCGGTACGCGGCCAGCAGGCGTCCCCTCGGCGGTGGGCGGCTGGCAGTGCACGACTCATAGTGTTCGAAAGGGCAGGACCGCGCCATGCATCCTTGCGCCACCCGTCCCGCGGGGATGTTCCGCTGGCTTGCCCTGAACCGCCTGCACGCTCATCATGGACGTAGGCAAAAAACCGTGCGCCCGCGCATTGACGCGTTCTGCCTGGCCCGCGACGCCGCGGTGCAAATGGCGGAACCCCGCAAATTCACGCGCCGGACATAGCCCGGCCGGTACCTAACCGACCTGCCGCGCACGAAGTGGGGCGCCGTCACCGGCCAGGGCAACGCCGCCCGGTCCGCAGGAAATGCCGGCCTGTCCTTCAAACTGCAGCACCACCTCCCGGAAACCATTCGGGCCCGCGGCGCCCGGAGCGGCAGGTTCTGCAGGCACACCGCACTCTTTGGTCACCGGCGACCACGTTCCTGGTAATTCCCAACCCATTGCTGTCCGAACCCCGAAAGGACACGGAACAAAGCATGACCGAAACCCTGAATACCAGCGCTGGCAGCCGGCCGAACAGCTGGACCGGCGCCGCCGCCATCCTCTTTGACCTGGACGGCGTGCTCACGCCAACGGCCGTCGTCCACGAGCGTGCCTGGCAGGAGCTGTTTGACGGCTACCTGGAAACCGTCCCCGAAAAGGACGGCTACCAGGAGAGCGACTACTTCGACCACATCGACGGCAAGCCGAGGTTCGACGGCGTCCGGGACTTCCTGACGTCCCGCGGCATCACCCTTCCGGAGGGCCCCGCCGACGACGATCCGGACAACATCACGGTCCAGGGCCTGGGCAACCGGAAGAACCGGATTTTCAACGACATTGTCAGCGCCGGCGTGGAACCGTACACGGGTTCGGTGCGTTTCCTGGAAGCCGTGCTGGACCGCGGACTGAAGGTCGCCGTCGTCTCCTCCTCACGGAACGCCCCCTCGGTGCTGCGCGCGGCAGGGCTGGCGGACCGTTTTCCGGTGGTCGTGGACGGCGTCGTGGCCGCTGAGGAAGGGTTGCCCGGCAAGCCGGACCCCGCAACCTATGAGTACGCCGCCCGGCTCCTGGAGCTGCCCAGCGAGCAGTGCGTCGTCGTCGAGGACGCAGTGTCCGGCGTGCAGGCGGGCAGCGCGGGCAGCTTCCACTCCGTCATCGGCGTGGACCGCGGGGCAGGGCGGCAGACGCTGCTCGACGCCGGCGCCACCCTCGTGGTCAGCGACCTCGAGGAACTTCTCTAGTCCCGCGGTTTCCACACAGCGGCCTGGCCGCCAACAAGGCCCCGCCAGCCCCAACAGAATTTCCAGCACCACTTTCGACCGTCTAAGGAACGCCACTCATGGCACTCATCACCGCCGACCGCGTCCGCTTCCCCAGCGATCCCTGGAAGCTCGTGGAGACGAGCCACCAACCCGGCGACGCCGGGACGCTCGAGACGCTCTTTGCCCTTGGCAACGGGCACCTCGGTGTCCGGGGTGCCCACTGGGCCTCAGCCGATGCCGAGCTTCCCGGCAGCTTTGTAAACGGCTTCCACGAGATCTGGGACATCAAGCACGCCGAAAACGCCTTTGGCTTCGCGCGCACGGGCCAGCGCATCCTCTACATTCCGGATGCCAACAACTTCACGGTCGTCATCGACGGCGAAATGCTCAGCCTCGCCGAATCCACAGTGCTGGACTACCGGCGGTCCGTGGATTTTGCCACCGGCATCTACGAGTGCAGCATCGTCTGGCAGTGCCGTTCCGGCGCCACGGTGACCACGGTGGAGCGCCGGGCGGTGGGCTTCGAAGCCCGCGGCAGCCTGGGTATCACTCTGGAGGTTTCGGCAGACCGGGCAGTCTCCGCCGACGTCACCTCATCCGTCACCAACCGGCAGGACCAGCCGGTGGAGGACCATTCCACGCACGACCCGCGCCGGGCGGGCCGGCACGCCGGCCGCGTGCTGCTGCCCCTCAGGATGGAGGGCGGTGACGGCTCGCTGCGCCTGTCGTGGGAGGCTGCCGAGTCCAAGCAGCGGGTGGGGATCGCCGTCGACCACTGGACTTCAGCCGGCCACCAGCCCTTCGACACCCTTGTCGACCAGGACGACAGCAGCGTCCGCTATGTGCTGGCGATTGCCGCCGACGAGCCGTTCCGGCTCGAAAAGAGCGTCAGCTACGCCGTGGCCCGCGGCACCCGGACGGGCCTGCCCGGCGCTGCGGACGTGGAAGCGGGGGAGGACCCTGCCGACGCCGCGGAAGCCGGGCTGAAGCCGACCGGCGACGTCTTCGCCGAAAGCGAGGCGCACTACGGGAGCTACTGGGCGTGCGCCGACATCCAGGTGGGTGGCCAGCCGGAACTGCAGCAGGCCATCCGCTGGAACCTCTTCCAGCTCGCGCAGGCCACCGCCAGGGCCGGCGTCGCCGGCATTCCGGCCAAGGGCGTCACTGGCTCGGGCTACGACGGGCACTACTTCTGGGACCAGGAGGTTTACCTCCTGCCGTACCTGACGTATACAAACCCCGACGGCGCGCGGCAGGTTTTGGAGTTCCGTCACGAGATGCTCCCGGATGCCCAAATCCGAGCCAAGGAGCTCAGCGTGGACGGCGCGCTGTTCCCCTGGCGCACCATCAATGGCCTGGAGGCCAGCGCGTACTACGCTGCCGGCACGGCGCAGTTCCACATCGCCGCCGCCGTTGCCTTCGCCACCAACAGGTACGTCTGGGCCAGCGGCGACTCGGAGTTCCGCGCCGGGATGGGCGCCGACCTGCTGATCGAAACCGCCCGCATGTGGGTTTCCCTGGGCTTCTTCGGCAAGGACGGCGCGTTCCACATCCACGGTGTGACGGGGCCGGACGAGTACACCGCCGTGGTGAACGACAACCTCTACACGAACGTCATGGCCCGGTTTAACCTGCGGGCCGCCGCCGCGCTGGACCACCCGGCAGTCGATGACGCCGAACGGGAGCTGTGGGAGGCGGCTGCGCAGCGGATCCAGCTGCCCTTCGACGAGCACTACCAGGTGTACTCGCAGGACAACGACTTCATGACCCTTGAGCCGTGGGACTGGACGACGCCGCGCTCCAAGTACCCGCTGCTGCTGAACTTCCATCCGCTGGTGATCTACCGCCACCAGGTGCTGAAGCAGGCGGACACGGTGCTGGCCATGTTCCTGCAGTGGCAGGAGTTCACCGCCGAGGAAAAGCGCAGGGCCTTCGATTTCTACGATCCCATCACCACGGGGGACTCCACGCTCTCGGCGTGCGTCCAGGGGATCATGGCCGCCGAGGTGGGTTACCGCAAGGCTGCGCTGGAACACTTCACGAATGCCGCGTTCATCGACCTGGACAATACCCACGGGAACACGATCGACGGCGTCCACATTGCGTCCACCGGCGGGGTGTGGAGCTCCCTGGTGTGCGGCTTCGCCGGACTCCGCGACCAGGGACCCGTGCCCTTCTTTGATCCCCGGCTGCCCGAAGAATGGGAGACCCTGCGCTTCCACCTGAAGCTGCAGGGCCGCCCGCTCCTGGTGGAGCTCGACCAGGGCGCCATCACGCTGACCGTCCTGGACGGCGAAGCGCTCGACATCGACGTGCGCGGGGTCCGGTTCACAGTGGCTTCCCAGCCGGTACGGGTCCCGCTGGAACCGGTGCACGTGCCCGAGCCCTCGGTGTTCCCGAGCGGGCCGCCGACGGCGAGCATCCCGGTGGTGCGCGCGCACTAGTCGAGCGCCGTCAGGTGGCGGCCTCGGCGGTGCCGCGGCTTGCCGGGGCCTCGGCTAGGTGGTGGCCTCGGCGCCGGCGGGCAGGGTGCCCTGGCGGTCGAGCGGATGGGCGATTTCGTCCACTGACATCCGGGCCGCCAGCAGGGCCACCACCGCCATGACCGGGCACACCCCGCCCGCCACCAGGAAGATGAGCCAGATCGGAAGTACGGCGGCGGCGGGACCGGCCAGCGCCATCGACACCGGCATCAGCGCCAGTGACACGAAGAAGTCCAGGCTGGAAACCCGCCCCAGCAGGTGCGGCGGCACACGCCGCTGCAGCAGTGTTCCCCAGATGACCATGCCCACACTGCCCGTGGCGCCGAATATGAAGAGCGCCAGGGCCAGCAGCCAGAAACTGTCCATGAGCCCCACCGCCGCGAGCGGCAGGGTGCCTGCTCCCCAGCACACCATCATGACGGTCAGGTAGCGGCGCGGGAGCGGGACGGACGCCGTGACCAGGGAGGCGACGGCGCTGCCCACTCCCATGACGGCCAGCAGGAAACCGAACATGCGGCTGTCGCCGCCGAGCTGGTCCCGGGTCACGAAAGGCAGGAGCACTTCGATGGGCCCGATCAGGAACAGCACCGAAATGCACGCCCACAGCAGTGTCCAGAGCAGCCACGGCGTCCGGACGGTGTAGGTGACGCCCTCGCGGAGGTCGGCGAAAAAAGACGTCTTGGCTGGTGCCGTGGGGGCACCATCCGCCGCGTCGCCAGAGCCATCCCGGCGGGCACCGTGCCCCCGCCCGCCGGGGGCCTCGAGAGCATGCTGGCCGAGGAAGTTCAGGATGATGAACGCCAGCAGGTGGCACACGGCAACGCCGGTCACGGCGTGCGACGGCGACAGCGCGGCCACGACGACGCCGGCCACGGCAGGACCGGCCGCCTGCTGAAGCGTGGGGCGCAGGGTTCCTTCCATGCCGTTGGCGGCCAGCAGGTCCTCCGGGGGCAGGATCCGCGGCAGAATCGCAGAGTACGCCGGGAAGAAGAACGCCGCCCCGACGCCAAGGACGAAGGCGCCGGCCACCAGATGCCAGAGCTGAAGCCAGCCCGCCATTGCCAGCCCGCTGACCGTTGCGATCACGGCAAGGTTGATGCCCTCGACGGCGATGATCAGCAGCCGCTGCGGAACCCGGTCCGCTGCGATGCCGCCGGCAAGGACGAAGGCCACGAGACCCACGCTGCCTGCGGCCGCCACGAGGGACAGCTCGAGCGGACCGCCGCCGATGTGGATGACCTGGTAGACCATGGCCACGGCCCACATGCCCGAACCGAAGATGGAAATGGCGAGGGCGCCGATCAGCACGCGGTATTCGCGGTGGGAAAAAGGGCGAAGGGCGCGGGGGAGGGGCACACCGCAATCTTAGGCCGAGCCTCTGCCGCGTGGAACGTGCGCGGCGGGATAGGCTCTAACCATGGGGAACACACCGGCCCGGCCGGGGCGGCGCAATGTGGCGCTGATCGGCGCAAACTTCGGCCTTGCCCTGCACCCGGTGGACCGGAACGGCGTTCATATTCCCGGCGAACCCGCCAGTTGTTTCGCCTCATTCTGGGTGGCTGACTGGTCCCGGTGGGGAACCGGAACGGTCCTCATGGTAGCCACGCTCCAGGGCTGGCGCAGTTACGGCTCCAACGAATTCTTTGCCTCCTCCCTCGCCTCGGAACTGACGCGCTTCTTTCCGGAGGCCGCGCGCTTTCCACTCGGCGCGGTCAGCCACACCCGGGACGAATTCGACGTCGAACTCGACCTTGAGCGCGGGTTCCGGGCGACCGGGCGGCGGGCTGCCCTCGAAATTTCCGGGGTGCTGGACCGGCGGCAGTTCTCCGCGCCCGACTTCCAGTTGGGTCCCGCCGGCGCCTCGATGAGCAACGTCTACCATCCGTGCAGCGGAGGCAAGCTCTCCGAGTTCGGCGTCGAGTGGCCTGGCGCCCCCACTGTCTACCCCGGTCCCCGCGGGCCGTCCTCCTCCGCCTACATGGCGGTGGCCGAGTCCTGGTCGCTGTGACCGTCCGGGCGCTGTGACTGTGTAAGTGCTGTGGCGGGCCGCCCCGCGACCCGGTGATCAGCATGCTTGGTATGTTGGGGTGTGGCCTAGTGTTAAGGCCAGACGGCGGCCTCCGGCTGCCGGTTGTTCCGAGGTAGAGGTGATGATGGCCAAGAGACGCAACCCCGCGATGAGAATCGCGCAGGAAACAGCCCACAACGCCGTGTTCGACGCCCACGGCAATCCCAAACCCGGTGTTCACAACGTGCTGCTGCGGGCCGTGGAGATCCAGCGCCCACTGGTGGTCGCGTACATCCGCCGGCTCCAGCGCCGCAACCCGCGGGCGTCCGCCGCCCAGCTCGCGGACATCCTCGAACGCGACTATCTCCGTGCCGTGACAGGCGGCGGAGCGCTGGTCGGGGCCACCGCCGTCGTTCCCGGAGTCGGCACTGTGGCGTCCCTGGGCCTCTCCGCCGCCGCTACGGTGGGCTTCCTCGAGGCGACGGCCCTCTACGCCACCTCGCTGGCCGAACTGCACGGGATCCGGATGACGGACCCGGAGAAAGCCAGCACCCTGGTGATGGCCGTGATGCTCGGCGAAGAGGGGACCGCGCTGCTTGGTTCGCTCAGCGGCCAGGCCATGGGCAAGGGCAAGGGTGCCAGCCAAGCCTGGGGAAATGTGCTGGCGGGCAAGATGTCGTCATCGGGGTTCGGGTTCATCCGCGAGCGCATCCAGAAAGCCTTCCTGCGAAACCTGCTCAGGCGGCAGGGAACCGCCCTGCTCGGACGTGCGCTGCCGTTCGGCATTGGGGCCGTGGTGGGCGGTGCCGGTAACCTCATGATGGGCCGGGCCGTCGTCGTTAACGCGAAAGAGGCCTTTGGGCCGATGCCGGACACCGTACCGGGCGAGCTCACAGCCGGGGGAGCATCGGCACCCGGCATAACGGAAGGTAATACGGGTGGATCTGAACGCTGACCTCGGGGAGTCCTTCGGCTCCTGGACCATGGGTGATGACGCGGCCATGTTTGAGCTCATCACCAGCGCCAACGTGGCCTGCGGCTTCCATGCCGGAGACCCCGTGACGATGCTGGACAGCTGCCGCGCTGCCTATGAACTGGACGTCAGGGTAGGCGCGCACGTTGGCTACCGTGACCTCGCCGGCTTCGGACGGCGCTCCCTGGACATGTCCTTCGACGAACTGTTCGGCGACGTGCTGTACCAGCTCGGGGCGCTGGACGGAGTAGCGCACGCCGTGGGTGCCTCGGTGGACTACGTCAAACCGCACGGCGCCCTCTACAACCGGACATTCCACGACGCCGGGCAGGCTTCCGCGCTCGTGGCAGCCATCCAGGCCTACGATCCCGGCATGCCTGTCCTGGGGCTTCCCGGGTCCGAGCTGCTGAAGCAGGCCAAGGACGCCGGGCACCCCGTCTTCCGTGAGGCGTTCGTGGACCGCGCCTACCTGCCGGACGGGACGCTGGTGCCGCGCTCGCAGGAGGGTGCCGTGCTGCACGACGTCGGGCCGATCGTTGAGCGGGCAGTCCGCATGGCGCTCAAGGGCGAGGTGGTTGCAGTGGACGGAACCGTTGTCAGGGTGGACCCGGATTCCCTGTGCATCCACGGCGACACCCCCGGCGCTGTGGACATGGCAGCTGCCGTCCGCGCCGGCCTTGGGGAAGCCGGGGTGGAACTGACGCCGTTCGCCTAAGCCCGCCACCGGTCCACCCGGCGGTTGGCCGGGCGGCCCGTCAGCCGAACGTCAGGTGGGCCACCGTGAAGATGGCGAGCCCGGCGAGGGACCCCACCACTGTGCCGTTGATCCGGATGAACTGCAGGTCCTTGCCCACCTGGAGCTCGATCTTCTGCGAGGTTTCCTCAGCATCCCAGCGGGCCACCGTATCCGTGATCACCGCTGCGATGTCCGACCGGTACGTGCGGACCAGGTAGCCTGCGGCGTCGCCGATCCAGGCGTTGACCTTGCCTGCCAGCTCTTCGTCGTTGACCAGCCGGGTGCCGAAATCGCGGACAGCGGCCTTGAACTTCACGGTCAGCTCGCTGTCGGGATCGTCGACGGCGGTGAGCAGTGCCCCCTTGATGGTGGCCCAGGTGCGGGACGCCAGCTCCCGGACCTCAGGATCACCGAGCACCTGGGCTTTGATGCCCTCCGCGCGGGCGATCATGGCGGGATCGTGCTGCAGGTCCTGGGCCAGGTCCGTCAGGTACTTGTCGATGGACAGCCGGACCTGGTGCTGCTGGTCGTCCTGGACCGCGCGGGTGAATTTCAGCAGCTCGATGTAGACCTTGTCGCCCACCAGGCCGTCCACGAAGCTGGGCACCCATTGCGGGGACCGCTCCGTGACGAGCCGGCTGACCGTCTGGTGGTTTGCGGCCACCCAGTCCGCTGCCCGGTCCACGAGGAGGTCCACCAGCTTGTGGTGGTGCCCGTCGGCGAAGATCCGCTCGGCCATGCGTCCCACGGGCGGTCCCCACGGGGGTGCCAGGAGGTGTTTGCGGACCATGCCCTCGATAACGGCCTGGACGTCGTCGTCGTTCAGCACCTTGAACGTGCCCCGGATGACGGCCGCGCCCTCCTTGGCCACGCGCTCGGCGCCGCCCGGGCCCGACAGCCAGCTCCCCACCTTGCCGGAGATGTTGATGCTGGCCAGCTTGTCCTGGACCACCTGTTCGGAGAGGAAGTTGGTCTCCACGAACTCGCCCAGGGACGCACCGATCTGGTCCTTGCGGCGCGGGATGATGGCGGTGTGCGGGATTTTCAGCCCCATGGGATAGCGGAACAGGGCCGTCACCGCGAACCAGTCGGCCAGCGCGCCCACCATGCCGCCTTCCGCCGCGGCCCGGACGTACTCCAGCCACGGGTACTGTTTCTGCAGCGCGAAGGCGACGACGAACACCACGGCCATGGCGATGAGCAGGCAGAGGGCCACCAGTTTCATCTTCCGGAGCGCGGCCGCCTTTTCGGCGTCGCCCGCCGTGGGCTCACGTACGACGGCGGGACGCGCCGGAGTGCGGCCCGCCCGTCCGCCGTTCCGTTCGGGGCTTTCCGGGAGTTTCCGTTCCTCCGCCGCATCTGGCTGGGTGGTTGGCTCAGAGTTCACCTGCATGTGCCAAGCCTAGTCCCGCTATGGCGGCCGCGGTCGGCTAACGTGTGACCATGACAGCCGACGAGTCAGCCCTAACCCGTCCCCTGGTCTACGCCCACCGTGGTGCCAGCGCGGATTTCGCCGAGCATACCCGTGCCGCCTACCTCCGGGCGCTCGCCGACGGCGCGGACGGCGTCGAGTGCGATGTGCACCTGACCCGAGACCAGCACGTGGTCCTGCTGCACGATTCGAACCTGGACCGGACCTCGGACGGCACGGGTCCTGTGGCCGAACGGACCGTCGACCAGCTGCGGCTGCTGGATTTTTCATCCTGGAAGGGCGTCCGGATCCCCGAGGCCTACGGGCCCAGGTCCGAACAGTTCCTGACCCTGCAAGACCTGCTGGATCTGCTCCGGGCTGCCGGGCGGGAGATCGGGCTGGCCATCGAGCTGAAGCACCCCAGCCCCTACCAGCTGAAGCTGGAGGACAGGGTGCTGGAGGTGCTGCGCGAGGAAGGCTGGGACGCCGCAACATCCAGGCTGGGCAACATCCGGGTGACCTTCATGAGCTTCAGCCCCGACTCTGTCAGGCACCTCCGCAAGGCCGTCCCGGGGGAGTTCCTCTGCCAGCTCGTGGATGACGTGAACGTCACCGGAATCCGCGAGGAACTGGGGCTGGGGCCTTTCACGGGCAGTGCTGTGGCCAACGTGATGAAGGCCGCACAGCTGGAGGGTGAGCGGATTCTCAACGACGGCGAAGTGGCAATTGCCGGGCCCGGCATCGACTACATCCGCCGGCACACCGGTACTGTGCGGCGCTGGCTGGATGACGGCCGGCGTTTCCGGGTCTGGACGGTGGACGACGAGGACGACGTGGCGCTGTGCCGGGGGCTCGGCATCCAGGAAATCACCACCAACCGGCCGGCGCAGGTCCTGGCCCAGCTCCAGCAGCCGGCCATGGCGGCAACGTCGGCCGCAGCCCGGGCCCAGCCGCCGCTGTGATTGAGTGGTGGCATGCCCATCACCTGGCCCCCGAAACTCCTGCGTTCCCCTGCGGTCCGTGTTGGCCTGTCCATCAGCGTCGCCACCGGGCTGTACGGAGTGTCCTTCGGTGCGCTGTCCGTGACCTCTGGCCTGGACTTCTGGCAGACCATGGCGCTGAGCCTGCTGCTGTTCAGCGGCGGCTCCCAGTTCGCGTTCATCGGGGTGGTTGCCGGCGGCGGCTCGGGTCTTGCCGCCATGGGGGCCGCCACCCTGCTGGGAATGCGCAACGGCATCTATGGCATGCAGCTCAACGTGCTGCTCCGGCCGAAGGGGTGGCGCCGGTACGCCGCCGCCCACGTGACCATCGACGAGTCCACGGCCACAAGTACCGGGCAGTCGGATCCTGACGAGCAGCACAGGGGCTTCTGGGCCGCGGGCATCGGGATCTTTGTACTCTGGAATCTCTTCACCGCAGTGGGTGCCCTCGCCGGAGGTGCGCTGGGGGACCCCAGGCAGTGGGGGCTCGACGGCGCAGCCGTGGCGGCCTTCCTAGGCCTGCTCTGGCCGCGGCTGAAGGGACGGGAGCCGGTGGCAATCGCCGTCGTCTGTGCCCTCGCAACGGTGCTGGCTGTGCCGTTCGTCCCGGCAGGCGTCCCCATCCTCATTGCCGCAGTGGTGGCGGCCGCCATCGGCTGGGTTAGCCACGGGCGCCAGGACGAAGGGCTTGAACCGGATATCGACCCCTACGCGGAATGGCATCCCAGCCATCATCCGCGTCCCAGTCATCAGCCAGGCCCCGGTCATCACACGGACAACGGGACCAACTCCGGAGGTGCCGAGTGAGTCTGTGGGTGTGGTTGCTGCTCGCCTGCCTCTTCGCCTATGCCTGGAAACTGGTGGGCTACCTTCTCCCGGCCAGCCTGCTGCAGAACCCCAGGATGTCCCGGATAGCCGGAACCATGACCATCGGGTTGCTGGCGTCCCTGACGGTCGTCAACTCCCTGGCCAGCGGGCAGGCGCTGGTTCTGGATGCCCGGCTTGGCGCCTTGGCTGCGGCTGCCGCGGCCCTGTTCCTTCGGGCGCCCTTCCTGGTGGTTGTGCTGGCAGGGGCGGGAGCCGCTGCCTTGCTCCGGCTGGCTGGCTGGAACTGAGCCGGTTGAACTGAGCCGGCCGGAGCTGAGCCGCTTGAAACTGAACCGGCCGGAACGGCCAGCCGGGCATCGTCGTCGTAAGAGTGATGTGGATCACGGCCGTTGTATCCTCGAATGAAGAGGAGTGGTAAAAAATGAAGGCCGTCAGCAGACTGTCCCGAACCCGCGCCACGGACGCGCCGTTCGAAATGAAAGCCCCGGTGGACATCGTCCTTGAGCACCTTCGGCAGGTAGGGCCTGCGGTAGCCGCGCTGCGGAATGAATCCTCGCGCCTGGCCGGCTGGGGCGAGGAACTGGCCCGCCGCCTGCTTTCCGGGAACCGCCTGGTCACAGCCGGAAGCGCCGGTTCGGCGGCGGAGGTGCAGCAATTTACCGCGGAGCTGTTGGGGCGCCATGCGGGTGAGCGCCAGCCGTTTTCCGTCATCGCACTGCGGCCCGGCGTGTCAGCAGGGGCTGCGCCGGTCAGCGCCATCGAAATTGCGCAGGGGCACGCGGACGAGGTTGCCAGCCAGGTGCGCGCCCATATCCGTTCCAACGACATTCTTCTGGCGGTCTCCGCCAGCGGGCACCGTCATGGCCTGCTGGAGGCAACGGCGGCAGCGCGGGCAGTCGGCGCCACCGTCTGGGCCGTGACGGGGGCAGCCCCCAACCCGCTGGCCCAGGCGGCCGATGAAGCTATCTGCATCAATTCGCCCAAGCCCCAGGTGCGGGAAGCGCAATTGATTGCGCTGCAGGCCATGAGTGAGTGCCTGGCTTCGGCCCTGCACGCCTTGGCGGCCCGGCCGGAGCCGCGCAGGTGAGGGCGATGCGCAGCTTCAGCCCGTTGGTGCAGCGTTAGCCGGTCGGTGCAGAGTTTGCCGGCACGGCTGGTGGATCCGGGCGGCTGGACCTACGCGGCGCCATAAGCGTCCGGGGAAAGGGGCGCGGTCCGCCGTGCGAGTTCTTCGGTGGCCAAGTCATACCAGTCCTGGGCGCCGAACACAGGGGCCGGCGTATCGAGGTTCCGGTAGAGCGCGTCCACGATGATGCTGAGCTCATCGGTGGAGGCCGCGGTTATTGTCGTTTCAGGATCCGTTGAATGTCTCATGAAGTGCGCTAGCTGTGAGCGGTTCATGGTGCCACGGCCGGTCTGAATTGAACACGTGCAGGGAATGACATGGTGTGCTCCGTATATGGAACTTCCCGAGGCTGACTTCCTAACCCGCCGGTGTGCCCAGCTTACTGTGCACGGGCGTTGTGCGGAATATGCGGGTCCGTCATTCCGGACCCGCCCCGCCCCGCCACTGGAACTGCCACGCCTGCTCGAACGGCGTTCGCTGCTCGAACGGCGCTCGCTGCTCGAACTGCAGGCGCTACTCGAACTGCGAGCCTGGGAGCGGCACCTGCGGAGGCAGCGGCCTGATGGGCCGTTCCGCACGGATCGCGTCCTCCACAAGGGCAGCCGGCCGGCGCCAGGCGTCGGAGCCGGGCTCCATGGTGTCCACCACGCCGATCAGCATGGCCAGCAGCCGCACCATGTCAGTCAGTGAGATGTCCACCCGCAGGGTGCCCTGGTCCTGGCCGCGGTCAAGGAGCACGCCAATAGACTCGATCAGGCTTCCGGTAATGCCGGTGAGCAAGTCCCGCCGGCCGGCAACGGCGCCGAGCAGGTTGGCATTGTCACTGGCTGCAGTCATCACTGCGTCGATAACCCGGAACAGGCCCTCGGCCGCATCGCTGCCCGCAAGGGCGACGTCGATGACCGGGTCCACATTGAGCCGGAGCTGGCGGTTGAGGGCTGCCAAAACGAGCTGTTCCTTGTCCGAGAAATTCCGGAACAGCGTCGCTGGACCCACTCCGGCCGTTGCGGCAATGGTCTGCAGCGGAACGTCCGGGCCGTACTGCCGGAAACACTCGCGGGCGGCGTTAATGATCTTGTCCACATTGCGTGCAGCGTCAGCACGGAGTGGCTTGCGCTCTACTGCGAGGTTCATGAATCCAAGGTTAGCAACGCTGTGTCAGCCTGACTCCGTTACCCGTTGGTAGCGCCGAATATGACACAGAACACGTTCCGGGCGCCACATTCGGCCGTGTCAGACTGGACCCATGTTGCTTGCATTTTCAGTCGCCCCTTCCGGTATTCCCGCTGATCCTGCCTACGCTGCGGCGGGGGCCGGGGACGCATCAGTGCATGACGCCGTGGCGGCTGCCGTCAAGATTGTCCGGGAGTCCGGGCTGCCCAACAAGACGGATTCCATGTTCACCACCATCGAAGGCGAATGGGATGAGGTGTTCGACGTGGTGAAGCGCGCCACCGAGGCCGTGGGGAAATTCGGCAGCAGGGTGTCCTTGGTGATCAAGGCCGATATCCGGCCTGGCTATTCCGGCGAGCTCACCGCGAAAGTCGAGCGCCTGGAAGGCGCCCTGGACGGTCCCCGGGCCGAAGGCGACTGACGGGAATCTGGCCCGGCCGGTTGCTTGCTGGAAGACTGTGCCCATGTTTGAGCACAAGCCGCGGCCCGAGTGGGCGGCCGTAGAAGAGTACCTGTCCGACGTCGTCGTCCACCCCGACGATGCCGTCCAGCGCGCCGTCCGGTCCGCCGAGGAAGCCGGAATGCCGCCAATCGAGGTGACCCCGAACGCCGGAAAGCTTTTGAAGCTGCTGGTGGCGGCATCCGGTGCCCGCAGGGTGCTGGAGATCGGCACGCTGGCCGGGTTCAGCACCATCTGGATGGCACAGGGAATGCCCGACGACGGCCGGCTGGTGACGTGTGAATACCTCCAGAAACACGCCGATGTGGCCCGCGCCAACGTGGACGCGGCCGGAGTGGGCCACAAGGTGGAAATCCGGACAGGCGCTGCCCTGGACACGCTCGCCGCCCTCGAAGCCGAAGGTGCCGCCCCGTTCGACTTCGTCTTCATCGATGCGGACAAGGAAAATAACCCGCAGTACCTGGAGTGGGCGGTGCGGCTGGGCAGGGCCGGAACGAGCATCGTGATGGACAACGTCGTGTGGGAGGGTGTGGCGCTGGACCCGTCCATGGATGAAGTCAACGCCCCCGGAATCATCGCTGCGTTGAAGATGATGGGTGAGGATAGCCGGCTGGACGCCACTGTCATCCAGACCGTCGGGTCCAAGGGCTGGGACGGCTTCGCGTTGGCCGTGATCCGCTAGCCATGCCATGCGGGAGCTGCGCCGTCCGTAGGCAGCCCCCAGACCTGTCCCACCCACAGCGAGGCACCGCCCGCGTACTGGATGTACGCGGGCGGTGCTTCTTGCTGGGCGCTCTTATCGCTGCGGCAACTACTGGATCGAGCTCATCGCGTTCCAGCCGGTACCGGCGGCAGCCTTGCTGACGAGGGTGGTTCCGTTGCCGCGGTAGAGGAACAGGCTTCCCCGGGTATCGCGGGCGATGATGTCCGCCCTGCCGTCACCGGTGAAGTCGCCGGGAGCCACCAGGGAGCTGAAGCCGCCCCAACCGGCGCCGATCTGGACCCGGGCGAGGAACCCGCCCGCACCGTCGCCCCGGTAGAGCCAGAGGCTGCCGGCGGCGTCCCTGGAGACGATGTCGGTCTTGGCATCACCGTTGAAATCGGTAGGCAGGATGGCGTTCTGGGTGTTCCAGCTGCTGCCGATCTGGATCCGGCCTGAGAGGCCGCCGTTACCGACGCCGAGGTAGGCGAAGAGCCCACCGGCGGCGTCGCGGGCCACAAGGTCAGGTTTGCGGTCGCCGTTGAAGTCCCCACCCGCGCTGAGGCTGGTGAAGGAGTTCCACCCGATGCCGATCTGGGTCCGGCCCGAGAAGCCGCCGATGCCGTTGCCCTTGTAGAGGTAGAGCAGGCCGGTGGAGGACCTGGCGATGATGTCTGCCTTGCGGTCATTGTTGAAGTCGCCTGCGCTGATGATCGACGTCATCGAGTTCCAGCCCGTGCCGACTTTGGTCCTGGCGAGGAAGCCGCCGGTTCCGTTGCCGCGGTAGAGCCAGAGCGTTCCGGTGGAATCGCGGGACACGATGTCCGCCCGGCCGTCACCATTGAAGTCCTGCACCTTGCGGTACGGGGCGGTGACGGTGGTGCCGATCTGCACGGTGCGGCTGGCCAGTGGGCTGACGTTGCCGGCCACGTCCGTGCCGCGGACCAGGAAGTTGTAGGTTCCGCTGACCTGTCCGTCCCACGTCTTCGGGGAAGCGCAGGTCGGATCCCAGACCGTGTTGGTGGGCTGGAGCTGGCATTCGAACCGGGCTTGCGGGTCACTGCTCGTGAAGCTCAGCGTCGGGGTGCTGTCCAGGCTGGGCGTGGACGGGAACGGTGCCACGATCGACACCGGGGGAGCAATTGTGTCCACCGTGAACCTGAGGGTCCCGGAATTCTGTCCGCCGGCCACAGCCTGCACGGAGTGGGGGCCATTGGCCAGCGCCGGCAGCGTCAGTGAGTACGAGGAGCCGGTAACCGTGGCCGCCCGGGGAGCGCCGCCGTCGACAATGAGCTGAACGGGGCCGGCGGTTCCCGCCGGCAGCGTGCCCGTGATGGTAGGCGTTGCCACCCTGGTGATATTGTCCGTGTTGGACCGACCGCTGTCACTGGCCGCAGCCAGGTCGGGCGTATTCGGGCCTCCAACGGAATCGGTCGCGATCAGGCCCTGGACCGTGAAAGTGTTCACGGTGAGGGTGTTGACCCCGGCTCCGCCGGCATTCGGGCCGACGACGCGCACGAAGTTGTTGCCCGAGGGGGCGCCAGTGACTGTCCGCGCAGTATTGATGTCACCGAGGGTGCCCGGTGCAGCACCCTCCTGGCGGAGGAAGGTCGCGGTCGTACCCCTGCCAAAGTCCCCCAGGAAGGCAGCGCCGACGCCGGCCCAGTCGCACGGAGTGGTGGCGGACGGTGCGCAGATGCCCTGGTCCAGGGTCTGGTTGATCACGCCGGTAGCGTCCGCCGTGAAGGTGTGGAGGCCATAGGGGTGGGTGATGGTGTAGCTGGCGTTCGGCGTCAGGCCGTTGAGCCGGAACCGTAGCCGTCCGAAGCCCATCTGTTCGCCGTCGACCACGGCTCCGTTGACATGGGCGCCCTCGAGGGCAGCCTCGTACAGGCGCAGGTTGCCCGCCGAAGCCTCGGCTCCGAACCAGAAGGCTTCCTCCGGGAAGTTGTCCGGGTAGGACGCCGGCGCGCTTGGGTCAGGCGGCTCAGAGAGGCAGCCCTGCCCGCCCTGGTAGCAGAACTGCAGCCGGACGGTACCGTCCGAAAACCAGGTGGGGAACCCGTTTGCGGGGTCAACCGGGCCCATTCCGGCCGTTTCCGCGTGCGCGGGAACAGCGCCGATAGGTGACAGGGCGGCGGCAAGAAGTGCGCCGGCAACGGCCGGGGCAAAGCGCCCGGCGGTAGTGAGGGGCCTAACCTGCGCTGGCCGGGAGCGCTTGGCTCCGTCAGGCATCAAAGGCCTCATCGCGGAATGCGAAGACATGGTAACTCCTTTTTGGACACTCGATTTGTGGCCCCCAGTACCTTCAAGGCCAAGCCGGGAGGTGCGTTCCCAACTGCGTCAAGAGTGGACGCGGCACCTTGGGCAAAGGTCGGATTTAGCCGGTGGGGAGCGGCGCCTGAACGGCCCCAAGTTCGGGTGCGTCCCCTGCAACCACCCCGGAATGGTGCGGGCTCCGGGTGAGGAAGCCGAATTAGACCATCGATTTGAGGGGGCCCAATTGAGGGTGCTCCCTCAGAACCCCCACTGCTCCCAGCCTGATCCGGCTTTTTCCAAGTAGGCCGGGACATCCTCGAACTATCCCATTTGGTCTCGAACCATCCCTATCGAAAGGAGGCCCGGTAATGACCGTGTCCAGACGAAATGTCCTGCTACTGGGTGGCCTCGGCGTTGTTGGAGCAGGCGCCCTTTCGCTCCCGCGGGGCGAGGTGGAGGCCAAGTCTGCCAGCAGGCTGAGCAGCGCAGAGATGCCCAAACTGTTTCAGTCGGCGTTCGTGAAGCCGCCGGTTCTGGCTCCGGACAAGGTGGAGGTGGACCCCGCCGACGGCAAGCCCGTCAACTACTACACCCTGACCGAGAAGGCAGCCATGGCGTCCATCCTGCCGCGGCTCCAAACACCGATCCTGGGCTACAACGGGATTTTTCCCGGTCCCACGATCAGCCTGGACCAGGGCACCAAGGCGGTGGTCCGGGTCCGGAACCAGCTTCCCGCAACGCATCCGAACGACGGTCACGTGCTCTCCACGTCCACGCATCTGCACGGTTCAGCCTCGCTGCCCCAGTTCGACGGATACGCCAGTGACGTGACCCACCCTGGCTTCTTCAAGGACTACCACTATCCGAACTTCCAGCCGGCCCGCACGCTCTGGTACCACGACCACGGGGTGCACTTCACCGCGCAGAATGCCTACTCCGGCCTGGCCGCGCAGTACCACATGCACGATCCGCTGGAACGGCAGCTGCTCCCGCAGGGCGACTTCGACGTACCGCTCATCATTTCCGATGCGATGTTCGCCGCGAACGGCGCACTGGGCTATGACGACAACACGCACTCTGGCCTGTGGGGTGACGTCATCCTGGTCAACGGCAAGCCCTGGCCGGTCATGAAGGTGCAAAAGCGTATCTACCGTTTCCGGGTCCTGAACTGCAGCATTTCCCGGTCCGTGCGGCTCACGCTGAGCACCGGGGATCCGCTCATCATCGTGGGCACCGACGGCGGCCTGATTCCCACGGCGCAAAAGGTGGCGAACTACCGGCACGGCGGGGCAGAGCGGTACGAGGTGCTCATCGATTTCCGCAAGTACAAGACCGGCCAGCGGATCGAGTTGCGCAACCTGTCCAACCCGAACAACGTTGACTACGACTTCACCGGCAAGGTCATGGCCTTCGACGTCACGGACGAGCCCGTCAACACCAGCGACCCCACCTGGAACACGGTTCCCGTCCAGCTGGCGCCCGCGAACGAGGTCATGGCGTTGACCGAGAAGCGGGCCACCAAGGTCCGGAAGTTCCGGGTCAAGCGGAACGACGTCACCAACATGTGGACCATCGACGACGACAGCTGGCAGGACGTCATTGCCAGCGGCTACAAGAAAGTGGCCGCGGAGGTGGACCTGGACGCCGTCGAGGTCTGGGAAATCGAGAACAGGTCCGGCGGCTGGTTCCACCCCGTGCATATCCACCTCGTGGACTTCAAGATCCTGAGCCGCAACGGCAAGGCACCGTTTCCGCAGGAACTCGGGCCCAAGGACGTCGTCTATGTGGGCGAGGGCGAGACGGTCCGACTGCTCATGAAGTTCGGTCCGCACCGCGGCCGCTACATGGTGCACTGCCACAACCTGCCCCACGAGGACCACGACATGATGGTTCAGTTCCGGGTAGGGCTGAAGGAAACCGACAACGATCCCAACGACCCCATGACGGCGGCGCTGCCCCAATGGGACGGCTAGCGGCGCACAGGGCGACCCCAAAATCCGGGGCAGTCCCTGAGGGCAGAGCCGTCACCCAGAACCCTGCCGGGTCCGCCCGGCAGGGTTTTCGGGGGAGAACAATTACGACGGCGGTGCTGGTGGCCGCCGGTCTGCTCGCCTCCCGCCTGTGGCTGGTGGAGCCCGTGACGGTCAGCTCCGAAAGCATGGAACCGGCACTGCCCAAGGGCAGCACGGTGCTGATGTTCAAACCGGGGCCGGCGCTGGGAACCCTCAGAACCGGAGACCTGGTGGTGTTCACGAGCCCGGAGGACGGGAACCCTGCTGTGAAGCGGGCCGTTGCCTTCGCCGGCCAGACCGTTGCCATCGAGGACTCGGTGCTGGTGGTGGACGGGGTTCCGCAGGCCGAGCCGGGGATCGATCACAGCCGCATCGACGGCACCTACTTTGGTCCGGTTACGGTGCCCGCCGGCCACCTCTTCGTCCTGGGTGACAACCGGGCGGGCTCCATCGATTCACGCACCTACGGGAGCGTGCCGCTGGAATCGCTGCGGGCCACAGTGCTGTGGCCCGTCGGCCGTTGATGCAGCGCTAAGTCCCTTACCCGAAGGCAAAAGGTAAGTATGCTGGGAATCATCCTGGCGGGCTGCCCGGCCGGCCAGGCACGTAGAAGCATCGGTGACGGCAGCGGAGGAAGACATGAAGGCATCCGAGACTCTGGCCGGCAATCTCCAGAAGGTCCTCACCGACCTGATTGAGCTGCACGTCCAAGGCAAGCAGGCACACTGGAACCTGGTGGGCACCAACTTCCGCGACCTGCATCTGCAGCTGGACGAAATCGTGGACAGTGCGCGGCTGCTCGCCGACCAGACCGCTGAGCGCATGCGTTCGCTGCATGCACTTCCGGACGGCCGCAGCGCCACTGTCTCGTCCGGCACCGGGCTGGACCCGTATCCTGCCGGCCTGACCGTCACCAAGGACACCGCCAAGCTCATCACCGCGAGACTGGAACAAACGGTCAAGACCATCCGCGATGTCCGCGATGAGGTCGATGAAGAAGATCCCACGAGCGCGGACCTCCTGCACGAGGCCATCACCCGGCTGGAACAGCTGGCCTGGATGGTGAACGCGGAAGTGATGCCCGCCTCGGCGTCCGTGACCGCACCGGAACAGGGATAGCACGGCCATGACCCGGCCCCGCCCCCGACAGTCAGTGGACGCCGCATGAACACTTCGCACCGTCAGTGGCAGCCCGTCCGATTCGGCCCGACGCCGGCCGGGAAGACCGGCGTCGAACCTGTGCCGGAAACCGGACCTGGGCTTGACGCCGAACCTGAACTAAACGTTCAGCAGCTGCTGGACCGGGTTGCCTCGGCCGTGGGGGACGTCCCGGCGCTGCTGGCCATCGCCCAGCAGGCCGGCCGTTCCGCGCCGAAGCCCGGTGACGGGCGGACTGTGCAGCTGTGGGAACTGCTGGCGTCCGTGGCAGCGGTGGACGTGGCCGCCGCCAGGGTCCTGGAGCCGCATCTGGATGCCGGCGCCATCCTGTCCCAGGCGGGAACACCGGAAACATTTACCGGATCGTGGGGAGTGTACGCAGCCGAGGCCGCGGGCACGCGGCTAACGGCCGCGCCAGCATCACCGTCCGCTGTACAGCTGACCGGCTCCAAGCCCTGGTGCTCGCTGGCCCAGTTTGTGGATCATGCCGTGGTGACCGCGCACGCCGAAACGGGCGGCCGGGCCGCTTTTGCCGTCGACCTGAGGGCCGCCGGCGTCACGTGTGACGTGCCGGAATGGACCAGCCGCGGACTGCGCGAAATTCCCAGCGGAACAGTCCACTTTGACCGGGTACCGGCTGTACCGCTCGGCGGCGACGGGTGGTACTTCCAGCGACCCGGCTTTGCGTGGGGCGGCATGGGCGTTGCCGCGTGCTGGCTGGGCGGCGCCGTGGCACTCGGCCGGCTGTTCGAAGCCGCGCTGCTGCGGGGCGCCAGGTCACAACGCGAGCCCGACCAGGTAGCGCTCGCCGCCCTTGGCGAAGTGGACCGGATCCTGACGTCCACCAGCCAGTATCTCGCCCGCGCAGCTGACGCCGTGGACGCTGCCCGGGCCGGCGCCGCCCAGACCGGCGCCGCCCAGGCGGGCCCGGAATCCGGCCCGGAAGGGGCCGCCGGCGAGCCCAGCACCGAAGGTGCGGTCCAGCTCAGCGGTGCCGTTGGCGGGTGGAGCGAGGCGCTGCGTGTCCGGGGAACTGTTGCCGCCGCCGTCGAACGCGTTCAGCTCCTGGTGAGCCAGAACCTGGGCCCCGGACCCCTGGCCTTCGATGAACGGTACGGCAAGTGCATGGCTGACCTGTCCCTCTACGTGCGGCAGCACCATGCCACGCGTGACGACGCCCAGCTGGGCGTGCTCACCCTCAAGGGGGAGCACGCGTGGTGACGTTCTCGCACGCGGATGCCGGCACGCATGAAGATGCATGGGCAGCCAGCGGCCTTGGCACGGTCGGCGAACTGCCGCTGGATTCCGCCGAGCTGTCAGGGACGGAGTTCGTTGTCCTGGTGGCCCACCCGGACGACGAATCCCTCGGCGCCGGAGGGCTGCTTGCCCGCCTCGCGTCCTCCGGTGCACACGTTGAGGTGCTCCTGTGTTCGGCGGGGGAGGCGTCCCACCCGGGGTCGTCCACCACCACCCCGGAGCAGCTTGCCGCCGTCCGCCTGGAAGAGTTCGCAGCCGCCATGGCCGCGTTCGGGCTGGCTGAGAGCTGGCAGTTCCTGAACCTGCCGGACAGCGGGCTGGCCCAGCACCGCGCCATAATTGCCGAACGCCTGGCGGACGTCATTGGAAATCGGGATGTGGTCATTGTTGCCCCGTACCGCGCGGACGGGCACATCGACCACGACACCCTGGGATCCGTGGCGGCGGAAGCCGCCGCAGCCGGAAGTCACGGGCTGCTGGAATATCCCATCTGGTACTGGCTGTGGGCCACGCCTGGGGACAGCGCCTGGCGGAACTGGGTGCGGCTGCCCCTGAGCTTCGGTGAACAGCGGACCAAGCGTGCGGCCCTGCACGCCCATGCCTCCCAGTTGCAGCCGCTCTCTGACCGCCCTGGCGACGAGGCGCTGCTGTCAGAGCAGTTTCTTGCCCACTTCTCCCGGCCCTTTGAGGTCTTCGCCTGGCACCCGCCGGTGACCGGAAGGCGGGGCGCCCGGGACGCCGAGGCCGTCTTTGACGACCTGCACCGCGGCGCCGAGGATCCCTGGAGGTACCAGGACAGCTGGTATGAGCAGCGCAAGCGCAGCCTGACGCTCGCCGCGCTCCCTGAACAGAAGTACGACGCCGGACTGGAGGCCGGCTGCTCGATCGGCACCCTGGGTGCGGAGCTGGCACAGCGCTGCGGGAGGTTCCTGGCCGTGGACGCCAGCGGCACCGCCGTGGCGCGGGCCGCCGAACGGCTCGCCCGGCACCCGGGCGCTGAAGCCATGCAGCTGACCCTGCCGGAACAGTGGCCGGAGGGCAGCTTTGACCTGATCGTGGTCTCCGAGATGGGCTACTACCTCGCGGCGGCCGAACTGGACGAGCTCTTCACCCGGATCTCCGAGTCCCTCATGCCGGGCGGAACGCTGCTGCTCTGCCACTGGAGGCATCCGGTTTCCGGATGGGAGCTCGACGGCGACACCGTGCACGCGCTGGCACGGAGCCGGCTCGGGTGGCCGCCCGCGGGTTTTTACCGCGAGCGGGACTTCGTCCTCGAAACCTTCATCGCGCCAGCGGCCGCGCTCTCTTCCAGGCCGGGAGCCGCACGTGACGCCGGCTAGTTTCCGGCCGGTGATCAACCGGGTGGAGGTGGTGATGCCGGTCCATGACGAGGAGCACCATCTTGGACCCTCCCTGCACGCGCTCGGCGCCGCGGCTGAAGCGGTGCGGCGGCATCACCCCGCAATGGCCGTGGGTATCACTGTTGTCCTGGACCACTGCACCGATGGTTCGCCGGATATAGCGGACCGCTTTGCCGGGTCGTGGGCAGGATCAGGCGCCGGACCAAGCACCGGCGTCCGGGTGCTCCACCGGAGGTTCCGCAACGCGGGCGCCAGCAGGGCGGCGGGTGTGGCGGCAGCCCTGGGGGAGGCTGGCACCGGCCGTCTGCAACGCACCTGGCTGGCCAATACCGATGCCGATTCCAGGGTTCCCGAGGACTGGCTTGTGCGCCAGCTGGAGATTGCGGATGCCGGCTGGGACGTGGTGCTTGGTTCCGTGGAGCCCGACTCCGCAGGGATGGATCCCGAGCTTGTGCGCAGCTGGCGCCTTCGGCATCCGCTCGAGGAGGGGCACGCCAATGTTTATGGCGCCAACCTCGGCGTGCGCGCCTCGGCATACCGCCAGGCTGGCGGATTCCCGCCGCTGCGCTCGTCCGAGGACCGCGCCCTGGTGGAGCAGCTGCGGCGAAGAGGCTTTGCCGTCACAGCCACCGACACCACCCGTGTACTGACCTCTGGGCGTACTGTCGCCCGGGCGCCCCACGGTTTTGGCGCCTACCTTCGTGCGCTGGGTGTTGAAACGGCTGCCGCCCTCCGGAGCAGCTGACCCGGGTCAGCTGCTTTTGCTGTCGCTCTGCTCCTGGCCGTCGGCCTGGTCGCTGTATTTCTCGCGCAGTTCGCGTCCCAGCCGGATGTCTTCCTCTTCCTTCTCCTGGAGCTTGTCGCTTTTCTTGGTGTCGCGGGGCGGAAGCTGGAGTGTTTCCTCGGCTTCGATGCCCGCCTGCAGCTGCCGGCCGCGTTCCATCTCGGCGTCGAACTCCGCACCAAAAAGCAGGGACATGTTCAGGATCCAGAGCCACAGCAGCATGACGATCACGCCGCCGATGGCGCCGTACGTCTTGTTGTAGTTGCTGAAGTTCCCCACGTAGAACCCGAAGCCCACCGAGGCCACCACGAAGATCAGCAGGGCGATGAGGGAACCAAGGCTCATCCATCGGATCTTGGGCTGGCGGACGTTGGGAGTGGCGTAATAGAGGATGGCGATCACCACGATGACCAGCGCCACAATCACCGGCCACTTGGCGATGTTCCACACGGTCAGGAACACTCCGCCCAGCCCCAGGGCATTGCCAACGGCTTCAGCCACCGGACCGCTGATGACGAGCATTGCGGCGAGCAGCGCAACGATGATCAGGGAAATCAGCGTCACGCCGAGCATGGTGCCGCGCAGCTTGACGAAGCCCCGGCCCTCATCAATTTCGTAAATTCGGTTCATCGCCCGGCCGAACGCGGTCACATACCCCGAAGCCGACCACAGGGCTGTCGCGAGACCAATGAACAGTGTGAAGCCGGCAGCCGGTGAGGTGGTGAGCTCCTGGATCGGCGCGCGGATCATCTCCACCGCCTGCCCGGGTGCGATGCCCTGGACGATTTCCAGGAGCGCCGCCGTCGTCTTCTCTGCCTGTCCAAAGATGCCGAGCAACGAAACGAGGGCGAGCAGTGCGGGGAAGAGCGAGAAGATCGCGTAATAGGTAAGCCCGGCGGCGAGGTCGGGGCACTGGTCACCCGTGAATTCACGCAGGGTCTTGCGGAAAATGTACTTCCACGACGGCTTGTCCACGTCCGTGGGACTGTCCGGCTTTCGCGCATCATCCGGGGCAGGCGCGCTGGCCGCCTTTGCTGTGCTGGTTTCCGGGGCTTCTTTCGTAGCCATGAAGCATCCTTTCGTTCGCGGGCAGGACGCGTTCCGGCGTCGCGGATCGTTTCCCGCCCGCTATCAGGGTTTGGGCTCGCGGGGCGCGCTTTAGGCCGCCTCAGGTTCGGGTCGTTTTTGGTCCTCCGCCTACAGTCCGGGCGCCCTGGGTGGGTTGCGGCGGTCCAGTGTGAGCGGGTCGCTCCCCAGCGGGTCGTCTGCGGGTTGCTTCCCACCCAGCGGATCGTCCGCCATCCGGGTGTCCGATTGCGGGGTCTCGGCCAACTGGCCGGAGGCCAACGGGTTGGGTTCGTGGCTACCACGGTGCGCGCCGGGCGGGGGAGCGCTTGCGCCCTGCGGCCGTTTGTTCTCCGTCATGGTCGATCCCTCTCCAGCATGTGGGGTTGCCGAGTGCAACCGGCAACCACTCGCCATAAAATAGTAAGCATGGTTACTATTAGATCGTAAGTACCCTGATTGCCGCTAGTTCAATCGGCCGCCCTCCGTCAGCGTTACGCCGGGTGCAAGTGGCCGGACCTGCCGGAGAATGACGTGCTGGAAAAGAGAGAGGTGGATCCGCGGTGGACCCAACTGCCTGGATTTGGATCGTCGTTGTAATCGTCGTCATCGCGCTCATTGCGGTGCTTCTGATGTCCAGCCGCAAGCGCCGGGAGGCGTTCCGGCAGAAGCGCGATGAACAGAACCGCCAGCACGCTGCCGAGATCCGCAGGAAGGCGGAGAACGCCGACCTTGAGGCGCGCGAAAACGAAGCCCGGGCCATGCACGCCAAGGCCGACGCAGAGAAGGCGCAGGTCGAGGCGGCGCGTCTTCGCCAGGAGGCGGAGCAGCGTCAGTCGTCTGCGCAGGACCTGCGGACGGACGCCGAGAAGCACCAATACAAGGCGGACGCCCTCGACCCGGACGTGGACGCGAACGGCAACCGGCGCGACGATGCACGCACAGATGCCGGGCGTGACGATGCTCGGGCTGCCGACACCAGGACCGGCGATGCGCGCAACGCTGACGCCCGGGATCCGGGTGAGCGGGACGCTGGCCGACGAACCGGCGATGTGCATGACGCCGACGTGCGCAATCCTGATGCGCGCACCGCTGATGCCCGCCCGGATACCGACGCCGCCACGGATACGCGGCGGAACACCCCGCGCGAGTAGCCGCCGTCGGCCTTTACGCCCCGTAGCCGGCGGCCCGGGAGCTGGCAACTGGCCATGAGCGCTCTGACGCTGTGCCGCTGTTTGAGTGGAGGAGACGCCGGTACGCCGGCGCCTTTTCGGAGCGTAGCCTGGCCACGCTAATACACGTGGAATGCCTTCCGTCCGTTGCCGTGGAAAGTTCCGGTCAGATCGCCGGACGGCGGGCCGTGACCGTGGTGCTTCGTTCGACCCTATCGTTTCGGAGCCGTTGTGTAATAAGCACGCTTATGATTTCCTTCTTCTAAGTCTTGCCGCAGGCTTTCTCGACCCCCGATCGAAGGAACCGACGACAATGCCAGAAACCCCGCCCTCCTTGTCCGCGTCCTTCCCTGTGCATACAGCACCCCACTCAGCCCGCCAGCCGGCAGCGCCGTTCAGGGTCCCGTTCGCCGCCCAAACGGGGCGGCTGCACGATGCCTTCCAGAACCAGTTGGTACTCAACTACCTGGACCTGGCGGAGTCGCTCGCCTCGCGGTTTGCAGCCCGCGGACGGGAGCGCTCAGACCTGGTGCAGGTGGCCTACCTGGGGCTCGTCAAGGCCGCCCGCGGCTTCGATGAGGAGAAGGGCGAAAGCTTCCCGGCGTACGCAGCCCCCACCATCAGCGGCGAACTCAAGCGCTTTCTCCGGGACCGGTGCTGGACCGTCCGGCCGCCGCGGCGCATCCAGGATGTGCGGACGCAGCTCCTGCACACTGCCCCGGACCTGTCCCAGTCGCTGGGCCGCGTTCCGTCGGCGCAGGAACTGGCCACCGCGCTTGGCGTTACCGCGGCTGAGGTCCGGGAAGCGCAGGCAGCAGGCAGCAGCATGCATCCCGACTCCCTGGACAGCCCCGATCCGTGGGGCGGGCCGAGCATGGGCGAGGCATTGGTCTCGCCGGACCAGCCGATTGAGCACCTCGAGGAACTCGTGTGCCTCAATGAGGCGATCCAGGAACTGGATCCTGACGACCGGGAGATGCTTTACCGGCGGTACTTCCGCGAGGAGACCCAGGTGGAACTGGGCAAACGCTTTGGCATTTCCCAGATGCAGGTGTCCCGGCGGCTTTCCCGGATCCTGGTCTGGTTGCAGCGCCGGCTGCTCGACGAGGAGGGCCAGCACGGGGAGGGCCAGAGCGCTGACACCGAAAATGGCAGGGGCAGGCAGCGCCAAGCGAAGCGGTGACAGTGCCCGCGGCGCCAGTGATTGGCAGCGGTCGGGCCAGCGCGGGTCAGGCGAGCCGGAGCTGCCCGACAGCCGCCAGGACATCCTCCACCGAAACCGCCAACAGGGCGGGATCAGGGGTTGCCGCGAAGGTGTCGCCGCGGCGCGCCTGAGCATCGGTCAGCACGATGTGCGGTCCCGGCGGCGGCCCCCAGACCTCGGCCGGGGCGGGACCGAAAAGCACCACTGAAGGCCGCGAATACGCTGAGGCGAGGTGCGCCGCGCCGGTGTCGGCGGACACCACAAGCCGGGCCTCCGCTATGGCGGCCATGAACCCGGCCAGCCGCAGCCGCCCCGCCAGAACGTGTTCCTCCGGGAGCCCGGCCAGCCGTGCAACCTCCAGCGCCCGCGGCCGTTCGGCCGAGCTGCCGGTGAACACCAACTGGTGACCATCCGCCGCGAGGGTGCGGGCCACTTCGGCAAAGCGGTCCTCGGGCCACAGCCGGCTGCCGTAGGCGGCCCCCACGTGCAGCACGGTGGCGCCGGGACAGGGGCTGGAAACAGCAGGCGGCAGGAGCCGGAAATCGTCAGGTTCTGCGTCGATGCCATGCCACTGCAGCAGCCTGGTCCACCGCTTTCGCTCATGGATTTCCTCCAGCCAGGCCGGGCCGGGCCGTTCGGCGGTACGGTGCCCGAGGACCGTCCTGGGCCGGACGGCCGCGAGCCGCGCCTCGCTTTCTGGTCCGCTGCCATGCAGGTTCACGGCCACGTCCACTGTGCCTGCCTCGACGGGAATCGGAACATCCAGGCCATGGGTCGGAAGCAGCTCGTAGCCGCCCACCAGAGCCAGTGCGTCTTCCAGCCAGCCCTGCGCTGCGTAGAGCAGGCGGTGTTCCGGATAGGCGCGCCGCAGGGCACGGAGCGCCGGCACAGCAACGAGCAGGTCGCCCAGCTTCAGGGCACGCAGGACCAGCAGGACCGGTTGCTCGTGCGTGCCGTTCGGTGCTTCCACTGCCGTCCTTCTCCTCCCCGGGTTTGCTCTCCCAGAGTGCCTGTCGAGGAGTCTAGCCGAGAAGAAGTCAGCGGCCGGTTGTTTAGGTCTCTGCCGGCCGGGGAACGGAGGGGGTATGGCAACTAACGCTTTGACGCTCAAGGCTGTGCTGTTCGACCGGGACGGGACACTCGTGGTTGACGTGCCGTACAACGGCGACCCTCAGCTGGTCGAGCCCTGCCCCGGCGCGCGGCGGGTACTCGACGAACTGCGCAGCCTGGGCCTGGCCACCGGCGTCCTGAGCAACCAGTCGGGCATTGCCCGCGGCCTCCTGACTGCGGAGCAGGTGGACAGCGTGAACGCCCGGGTGGAGGACCTGCTGGGTCCCTTCGACGTATGGGAAGTCTGCCCGCATGGGGCCGGCGACGGTTGTCCGTGCCGGAAGCCGGCGCCGGGCATGATCCACAGCGCGTGCCGGCGCCTTGGCATCGACCCGTCCGAGGCGGCGTTCATCGGTGACATCGGCAGCGACATTCAGGCGGCCGCAGCGGCCGGTGCGAGGGGCATTCTGGTTCCCACTCCTCAGACCAGAGCCGAAGAGGTCAAGGCTGCCCACGAGGTTGCCGCGGACCTCGAGCAGGCCGTTGCCCTGCTGCTTCAGGGACTGCTGCTTCAGGGGCGGGCATGAGCAAGGTCCTGGTGGCCCGGCTGGACAGCGTCGGTGACGTCCTCCTGTCCGGCCCGGCAGTCCGGGCCGTGGCGAATGGACGGCGGGCCGACGGCCGCAGCCCCAACGACGTCGTCGTGCTTTGCGCGCCGCAGGGCCAGGCGGCAGCCTCGCTGCTGCCCAACGTGGCCGACGTTTTTGCCTGGGATACCCCATGGATCAGCAATCCGGCACCGCAGGTGACCGGCCCGCATCTGGACTCGCTGGTGGGCTTTGTCCGGAACTCCCGCATCACCGAGGCGGTCATCCTGACGTCCTTCCACCAGTCGCCGCTTCCCCTGGCGCTGCTCCTGCGGTTGGCGGGCGTGGAGCGCATCACCGGGGCCTCCACCGACTACGCGGGATCACTCCTGGACGTCCGGCTGAAACCCGGCGAGGACTTTCCCGAGGACCAGCCGGAGTCCGTGCGGGCGCTGGGCATCGCCCGCGCGGCCGGCTTCCAGCTCAAAGCCGGGGACGACGGAAAACTCACGGTCAAGGACGCACCGGGCGTGCGCCACTTCGTCGGTGACGGCCCCTACGTGGTGGTCCATCCCGGGGCAACGGTGCCGGCACGGGCATGGCCGCCGCTCCATCATGCGGCTGCCGTGGAGCTGCTGGAGGGTGCAGGTCACAAGGTGGTGGTGACCGGGGGACCGGGCGAAACCGCCCTTACTGCAACGGTGGCCGGTCCCTCCGCCATCGATCTCGGCGGACGGACGGACCTGTCCACCCTGTCCGGTGTCCTGGCCAACGCGGACGTCGTGGTCACGGGAAACACGGGACCCGCCCACCTGGCCGCCGCCGTCGGAACCCCCGTGGTGAGCCTGTTTTCCCCGGTTGTGCAGGCCGTCCGCTGGGCGCCCTACGGCGTTCCGCTGGAATTGCTGGGAGACCAGAACGCGCCGTGCCGGCTCAGCCGCGCACGCATCTGTCCGGTACCGGGACATCCCTGCCTGAGCTCGGTTTCGCCGGAGCAGGTGGTGGAAGCGGTGGAACGCCTGTTGAGCGGGGTCTCCTCGCTCAGCACACGGAGAAAGGTCCGGAAACAATGAGAATTTTGCTCTGGCACGTGCATGGGTCGTGGACGGACGCCTTTGTCCGCGGCGGGCACGAGTACCTGTTGCCGGTCCTGCCCGGCGGCGGCGCCTGGGGACTGGGCCGCGCAGGCCGGGACTGGCCCGCTTCCGCGCGGGAGGTGGTGCTCGCGGAGTTGGACGCCGGCAGTATTGACGCCGTCGTGCTCCAGCGGCCGGAGGAAGCCGCGGAGGCGGCACGCATCCTGGGCCGCCGGCCCGGCGTCGACCTTCCCGCCGTGTACGTGGAACACAACACCCCCAAGGGCGATGTTCCCTTCACCGTGCATCCGCTCGGGGAGCAGCGCGACATCCCGATCGTCCACGTGACCCATTTCAATGAGCTGTTCTGGGACAGCGGCCGCGCTCCGACCAAGGTCATCGAGCACGGCATCGCGGACCCCGGGTACCTCTACACGGGCGAGGTTCCCGAGTTGGGCGTGGTGGTCAACGAACCGGTGCGCCGCGGACGCGTAACGGGCACGGACCTGCTGCCCCGCTTCGCCACCGCGGCCCCGCTCCAGGTCTTCGGTATGGGCGGCGGCGGCCTGGCCGAGGCCACCGGCATTCCTTCGCCGCGCCTCACCGTCCGGGGTGACCTGAAGACCGCGGAGCTCCACCGGGAACTGGCACGCTGCCGGGCTTACCTGCACCCATTGCGCTGGACTTCCCTTGGGCTGGCGCTGCTGGAGGCGATGCACCTCGGCATGCCGGTGCTGGCGCTGGCCGCCACCGAGGCGGCACGGGCCGTGCCGCCTGACGCGGGCTGCATCTCCACCGACGTGGAGGAACTACGCCGGTGTGCCCGGCTGCTGGTCAACGACCCGGAGGAAGCACGACGGCGGGGCAAGGCTGCGCGGGAGGCAGCGCTTGAGCGCTACGGACTTGAGCGGTTCCTCGCCGACTGGGATGAGGTGCTGGCGGACCTGGCGCCGGCGCGACCGGGTCCTTCGGAACCGGCGCCTTCAGAACGGGCGCGTTCAGTTCAGGCGCCATCAGCTGAGGAGAGCAGGTTGGGCCGAGGGTCTTCGGAGGGGGTGGCATCGGGGGATGCAGCTTTGAAGGGGTCCGGATCGGATGCCCTGTCCGCGGCGCGAGAAGGGAATACCCATTGAAGATCTCAATGATTTCGGAACACGCCAGTCCTTTGGCAGCGCTTGGAGGAGTGGATGCGGGCGGCCAGAACGTCCATGTTGCGGCACTGTCCTCGGCACTGGCCCGGCGCGGCCACCGGGTGACGGTCTACACCAGGCGTGACGCGCCCGGCCTGCCGACGAGGGTCCGGGTGCATCCCCGGCTCGAGGTGGTCCACGTGGACGCCGGCCCGGCCGAACATGTGCCCAAGGACGATCTGTTGCCCTTCATGACCGCCCTTGCGGACGGCGTGGTCCAGGACTGGGGCGACTCGCCGCCGCACGTGGTGCACGGCCACTTCTGGATGTCCGGCGTCGCCGCGCTGGATGCCGCACGCCGCGCGCCGGGCGGTTTCCGCGTGCCCGTGGTGCAGACCTTCCACGCGCTGGGCACCGTCAAGCGCCGCCACCAGGGCGCAGCCGACACGAGCCCCGCCGAGCGGCGCTTCCTTGAACCGTCGGTGGGCCGGTCGGCGGACCGCATCGTGGCAACCTGCTCTGACGAGGTCTTCGAACTGAGGGCCATGGGGATCGACACCCGCCGGGTCTCCATCGCCCCCTGCGGCGTGGACCTGGACCTCTTCTCCAGCGGCGGCCCGGCCGCCGCTGCGCCCCGTTCCCACCGGATCCTTTCCGTGGGCCGGCTGGTTCCGCGCAAGGGCGTGGACCTGGTGATCCGCGCGCTGCCGCATCTGCTACAGGCGGGGTTCGACGACGTCGAGCTGCTCATAGTGGGCGGCGGGGCGGACACGAAAGGGCAGGATCCGGAGGCACGCAGGCTCCTGGACCTTGCCCGTGAGCTCGGCGTGGCAGAGCACGTGGAGCTCCGGGGCCAGCTGCCCAGGGAGGCCATGCCCGGCATGTTCCGCAGCGCGGATGCTGTGGTCTGCACTCCCTGGTACGAGCCCTTCGGCATCGTTCCCCTGGAGGCGATGGCCTGTGGCATTCCGGTGGTCGCCGCCGCAGTGGGCGGCCTGACGGACAGCGTGGTGGACCGCGGAACCGGCCTGCACGTGCCGCCGAAGGACCCCGAAGCCATAGCGGAAGCCGTCGGCACCCTGCTGGCCAGCCCGGACCTTCGGGCCGAACTCGGGCAGGCCGGCGAGCGCCGCGCGCAGGCCCGCTACTCGTGGAACCGGGTTGCCGCGGAAACCGAAAAGGCCTACCAGTTGGCCATCGCCGGAACTGCGGACGCCGGCAGCCTGGAACCGATGGAAGGAGCGGCACTGTGACGCCGGAATCCCTGCGGGAGGCTGAGCTTCCCGCCTTGCCCCGGGGCGCCGCCCCGCCCGGTTTGTCCACTGCGAACCCCGTCGGGCACCAAGCCGCCCTGCACGAGGCCGCCCTGGGCTCGCAGCAGGCCGTGCGGACCCACCTCGAAAACGTCCTGCCCGCCCTGCGGTCCCTGGAAAGCCAGGCCGACAGGCTGGCCGGCTGGGGCATGGAGTTGGCCCAGCGCCTGCTCAGCGGGCAGAAGCTGCTGGCCGCCGGGAACGGCGGGTCCGCCGCCGAGGCGCAGCACCTGACCGCGGAACTCGTGGGCAGATTCGACGGCGAGCGGATGCCCTTTTCCGCGATCTCCCTGCACGCCGAAAGTTCAGCAGTCACGGCTATCGCCAACGACTACGGCTACGCCGAGCTCTTCGCCCGGCAGGTCCGCGCCCACGGCAGGTCCGGGGACATCCTCGTGCTGCTGTCCACCAGCGGCCAGAGCCCCAACCTGCTCCGTGCAGCCGAGGCGGCAGCCAGGCTGAACGTGACCACGTGGGCCCTGACGGGGCCGGCGCCCAACCCGCTGGCGTCCTGCTGCGACGATGCCGTGGCCATCGATGCCATCTCGGCCAATGCACAGGAAGGCCACCTGATTGCGCTGCACGCGATGTGCCGCGCCTTCGAAGCCGAAGTGGCCCGCAGGGGCCAGGGCATTCCCGGGCCGGAGGCTGAGCGCGGATGAGGATCACGGTGGTGGGCGACGTCCTGCTGGACGTGGACCTTTCCGGTGAAGCAACCAGGCTGTGCCCCGACGCGCCCGTGCCGGTGGTGGACGTCTCCGATGTCCGGCGCCGGGCCGGCGGCGCCGGGCTCGTGGCCCGGATGCTGGCCCACGACGGCCACCGCGTCACCCTGGTGACGGTTCTATCCGACGACGACGCCTCGCTGGCACTCGAAGGCGCGCTCGCCGGCGTCCGGGTGGTGTCCGGGCCCTCAGGCGCGAGAACGCCGGTGAAGACCCGGGTCCGGGCTGGCCGCCAACCGGTGGTGCGGGTGGATGAGGGATGCGGGCAGCCGGATGTTCCGGCGGCCACACCAGGCATGCTCCGGGCACTGGACCAGGCCGAAGTGATTGTCGTGGCCGACTACGGCAGGGGCGTTGCCGCTAACCCGGAGATCCGTGAGCTGCTCGAGGCCCGCGCCGGCGATATTCCGATCGTGTGGGATCCGCATCCCTCCGGCCCCGTCCCGGTGCGCGGCGTGGCCGTGGTGACCCCCAACCTGTCCGAGGCCGCCAGGGCCGCGGATTCCGGCACCGGAACGCCTGCGGCGATTGCCGCCGTCGGCAGCACCCTCGGCACCACGCTGCTGGAGCGCTGGCAAAGCCAGGCGGTTCTCGTGACCATGGGGGAGCTGGGTGGCCTGCTGTCCCAGCGCCACACTGCAGCGGTGACCATTCCGGCCCCTGCCACCAAGGTCACCGATCCCTGCGGCGCCGGTGACCGGCTCGCGGCCAGCCTGGCCGTGCATCTTGCGGAGGGCCGCTGCCTGAGCGACGCCGCCGAACTGGCCATCGATGAAGCGGCCGCCTTCCTCGGCGCCGGCGGGGTGGCCTCCCTGCCGGACCGCCACCGGCCGGTCTGGCACCACAGCCGCGAGGAAGACGCCGTCGGCCTGGCCCGGAGTGTGCGCTCCGACGGCGGAACCGTCGTGGCCACCGGCGGCTGCTTCGACCTGTTGCACGCCGGCCATGCCCGCACCCTGGCGGCGGCCAGGGGCCTTGGCGACTGCCTTGTCGTCTGCCTTAACTCGGACGAGTCGGTGCGGCGGATCAAAGGCGAGCAGCGTCCCATCGTGAGCCAGGAGGACCGGGCAGAACTTCTGCGGGCCCTCGAATGCGTGGACGCCGTCCTAATCTTCGGGGAGGACACCCCGGAGGCCTGCCTGGACACACTGCGGCCGGACGTCTGGGTAAAGGGCGGCGACTACCGCGCCTCGGAGCTGCCCGAAGCCGGGCTGGTCGAGAGCTGGGGCGGCCGCTGCGTGACGGTGCCGTTCCACCAGGCCCGGTCCACCTCTGTCCTCGCGGATGCGCTGGCGAAGGTCAGCTGAACTGCAGGGGCAGCTGAACTGCAACAAGATCCTGAATCAGACCCGACTGAAAGGAACACCATGACTGAATCGACTATCCGGCCCGGCCGGGTCCTGGTAACCGGCGGTGCCTCCGGACTGGGGGCCGCCGTCGTCGACGCCGTGCTGAAAGCCGGGGGAACCCCGGTGGTGCTGGACCGGGACATCCGGAACGTCGCCGCGGCGAAGGCGTACGAAGTGGACGTCTCGGACCGCGTTGCCGTGACCGCGGCGGTGCAGCAGGCAGCGGAAACCCTCGACGGGCTCGATGCCGTGGTCACCGCGGCCGGCATCGACCGGTGCGGGAAGCTGGAGGACGTGGCCGCGGAGGAATGGGAACGCGTCATCGGGGTCAACCTGATGGGAACGGTGTCCGTCGTAAGGGCCGCCCTCCCGTATCTTAAGGAGTCCCGCGGGCGGGTGGTCACCATCGCGTCCACGCTGGGCAAACGGGCACTGCCCGAGGCCACCGCCTACTGCGCCTCAAAATTCGGCGTGGTGGGCTTCAGCCATTCCCTGGCGGCTGAGACGGGCGGCGAAGTCGGCGTGACCACCATGATCCCCGGCGGCATGAAGACCCGCTTCTTCGACGACCGCGCCGAGCAGTACAAGCCGCAGGACGACTCACGCCTGAACGACCCCGGCAACGTGGCGCAGGCGATTCTGTTTGTCCTCTCCCAGCCCACCGGCTGCGAGGTCCGCGAGATGCTTATCTGCCATGAGGAAGAGGGCTCATGGCCGTGAGCTGGAGTACGTCACCGTAAACCTCAGACGGTTCGATGGCCTTCACGGTGGACTCGTCATGCGGGCACCGTGGAGCCGTCCACCCGACTTGCGTGACGTCCACGCCGCACACCGGACAGCGCGTGACCCAGCCCAGTCGGACCCGGTGCCTGCTGCGGCCCAGCGGCGCGGCGTTGATGGCATTGCCGGCCCAGTAGATGCCCACCGTTGGCGCCCCCAGGGCCTGGGCCAGGTGGCGCGGTCCGCTATCGTTCGCCACCACGACGGCGCTCGCCGCCAGCAGCGCGGCGAGCTCACCGAGGCTGAGTTTGCCGGCGAGTGACTCGACGGCCGGACGGGCTTCAGCGGACTCGCTTTTCCGGGACCCTGTGTTGACCTGTTCGGCCCCAGGGTGTTCTGCCTGGGAATGTTCGACGGCGAGTTCCACGACTGTCTCGGCCAGCTCCTTTTCGCTGCTGTCGCCCACCACAAAGACCCGGAAGCCGTCGTCGGCGGCCCTCCGGGCCACCGCGGCGAAGCGTTCGGCAGGCCAGCGCCGGCGCAGATCCGTGGCGCCCGGATGGATCACCAGCACGCGGCCGTACCCGGGTGCGTTCCCCAACGGCAGGCCCTGCCGTGGTCCGCCGCTGTTGGCTGATCCGTCGTTGCTGAGCTCCGGCCCGCCGTTCCCCAACAGCGGTTCCTGCGCGAGCTGCCGGCCAAACTCCGGCAGTGCCTGGAGCCGGGCCTCCAGCTCACGCGGAGGGGCCCCGGCGAAGCCCGCCACCTCGAGGGCCCGGAGCGGCTCGTGCTGGTAGTAGACGTAAGGCACGGTCCGCTCGAGCGGGGCTGCGTCCGGGGTTCTGGTGCCCACGGTATGGCGTGCGCCGAGGCCGAGCAGGAACGGATTTGAGTACCGGCCGCCGCCGTGCAGTTGGACGGCCAGGTCAAAGTTCCTGGCGCGCATCCCGGCAAAGAACCGCTCCAGTTCGTGGTGGTCTTCCGGCCCCGGGCGGACCCCTTCGGCAAACGGCAGAACCACGGCCTCATCCGCGGGCCCCACGGTCTGGGACAGCAGCTCAGCCTGGACCGGCGTGCACAGCAGGGTCACGCTGGCTTCCGGGTAGGCGGCCTTCAGCGCTGCCACCGCCGGCAGGGCATACATCAGGTCACCCAGCCCGCCGCCGCGCAGGACGGCAATGCTGGAAACACCGCTGAAGGCCTCCAAGACCGGGCCGATTCCGTGGCCCGTGATGCGTGCTCCGCCGAAGTCGGCGTTGAAGAGTTCCATGTTGTCAGCCCTCTCGGTTCCGGATCGTTGAGGTCGGGATGCGCTCAGGTCGGGATGGGTCATGTGGAGCCACCCTACGGTGCGTCGGCACTGTAGTGCCAGCTCAGAAAACCCGGTCCCTAGACTCAACAAAACCTGTCATGCCAGCTCTGAAACTCCTGTACCCGGGCGTGTGTAAACACGTCGATACCGGGGTACGGATCACCTCAGAGAGGGCGGGGACTCAGGTCCAGCTGCCCCAGGCCAATCCCCAGTGAGGAGCCACATGCAATCGACCATGACCAGCGAGCTGGCCAATGCGGAAGACGTGCTCACCATCCTGAACCCGCGAACAGGGGACGCTGTCGGCAGCCTTTCCGTCGCCGGCGCGAATGATGTGGCGGGAGCCGTGGCGGCTGCCCGCGCTGCCCAGCCCGGCTGGGCGGCGACGCCCGCGGCGGAGCGGGGCAAGCTGCTGCGCGAGGCCGCCCGGGTGCTGGAGGCGGCCGCCGCCGGGCTGGCCGAACTGAATGCGCAGGAGACCGGCCGCCCGGTGGAGGAGGCCCTGGCAGGCATTGCTGCCGGAGTTTCGACTCTGGAGCAATACGCGGAACTGGGGCCAGTCCACCGCGGGCACAGCCTTCGCGGCAACGTGCTGGCCGCGGACTACACCATCGCCGAGCCCCGAGGGGTGGCCGTCCTGCTGACCCCGTGGAACGATCCCGCCGCCGTGGCCTGCGGACTCATCGGGGCTGCCCTGGTCACCGGGAACACCGCCATTCACAAACCGAGCGAGCGATGCCCCCACCTGGGAAAGCTGCTGGGGGAGGCGCTGGCGCCGGTCTTTCCGCCCAACGTGCTGGTGACGCTCACGGGAGGGGCCGACGTCGGAACCCTCCTCACGCAGGAGCCGGACGTTGATATGTTCGCCCACGTGGGCTCCAGCGCGACCGGTGACCGGATTGCGCGGGCGGCGGCGGTGACGGGCGCGTACGTCATCAGGGAAAACGGCGGGAACGATCCACTGCTGGTGGATGCCGACGTCGATCCCGGCTGGGCCGCGGAGCAGGCGGCGATCGGGGCTTTCAGCAACAGCGGGCAGATCTGCACGTCCGTGGAGCGGATCTATGTCCACCGGTCCATCGCCGAACAGTTCTGCCAGGCGCTCGCCGGGCAGGCCCGGGATCGCAACACGGAACATCCACTCGCGCCGCTCGTGGATATCCGGATGCGGGACACGGTCCACCGACACGTGGCCGAGGCGGTGCAGTTGGGCGCGCGGGCGATGGAGGGCGGGACCATTCCGGACGGGCCAGGCGCCTTCTACCCGGCCACGGTCCTGGTGGACTGCACCGACTCCATGGAAGTCATGACCGAGGAAACGTTCGGCCCGGTCGCTCCGGTGCGCGTGGTGGACAGCTTCGAGGAAGGGCTCGCCCTCGCCGCGGCCGGCCGGTACGGACTGGCCGCAACCGTGCTGACCGGCAGCATCGCCCACGCCCAGCAGGCCGTCGCAGCGCTGCCAGTGGGGACCGTCAAGGTCAACGAGGTGTTCGGCGGCGCGCCGGGCGGGGCCGCCCAGCCCCGGGGGGTAAGCGGGCACGGGTTTGGCTACGGCCCCGAACTCCTGGATGAATTCAGCCGGGTCAAGGTGGTCCACATCGCAGCGCCTCCCATCCCTGCAGCTCGTGAAACCAACAGGGCAGTGTCGTGACGGCCGCGGCATCCGGCGTCGGGGGACTCCCGGGGGACGACGGCGGCCGGGAGTTGTCCGGCCCGCAGCATTTCGAACCGATGCTTTCAGAATCAGTGCCGTCAGCACCGGTGCTTTCAGAACAGCGTGGCCTTGCCGCGTGGCTTCCCCGGCGGCTGGCCCAGGAGGGGCCTGCCATCACCGTCGTGGGCGACTTTATGCTCGACGGCTGGTGGACGGGCTCGATCGACAGAATGTGCCGCGAGGCCCCGGCTCCGGTGGTGGACATCGCCCGGCGCGACTTTGCCCCCGGCGGCGCCGCCAACACCGCCATGAACCTGGCCGCCCTCGGCGCCCGCGTCAGCGTGGCCGGAATTATCGGAAAGGACGACGCCGGCGCGGAACTTAGGCGCCAACTGGTCGCCGCCGGGGTGGACACCACCCTCCTCGCCGGGCACCCGGACATGGTCACCACCACCAAGATCCGCATCAGCAGCGGCGGCCAGGTCCTCCTGCGCTTCGACGACTCCGCGGCAGCCGTCCCGGGCGACGCCCTGGCGAGGTTCGAGACGGCGGTTCCTGCCGCCGTCGGACACCAGGACGCGGTGGTGATCTGCGACTACGGAACAGGGGTCCTCGCGGAACCGGTCCGCGGCCGGCTCATCGAATCGCTGTCGGGACGGGGCCAGGAAACGCTTGTGGTGGTGGACGCGCACGATCCCCGCCCATGGGCAGGACTCGAACCGGACCTGGTCACGCCCAACGCCCAGGAGGCGGCCGGGATGCTGGGCCTCCGGCTGGGCGGCGGGCCCGAGCGCGCAGATGTGGTGACCGCGCACGGCGGCGAGTTGCTGCAGGCGACGGGAGCACGCGCCGTCGTGGTCACGCTGGACCGGGACGGCACCGTCCTCATCACGGCCGCCGGGAACCCGCACCGGACCTGGGCACGGCCCGCCACCGAGAAGCAGGCCTCCGGCGCTGGCGACACCTTCGTGGCGGCGCTGACCCTGGCGCGGGCCGCGTCGCTGCCACTGACGGCCAGCCTGGACCTGGCCCAGGCCGCCGCGGATGTGGTGGTCCACCATCCGGGGACATCGGTGTGCGGCACAGACGAGCTGGGCCGGTACCTGGAAAGCTTCGCGGACACCGCCCTGACTGCCGACGAACTGGAGCGGCACATCCGTGCCCACCGCAGCGACGGCCAGCGGGTGGTGCTGACCAACGGCTGCTTCGATGTCCTTCACCGAGGGCATACGCGCTACCTGAATCAGGCCAAGCAGCTGGGCGACATCCTGGTGGTGGCGCTGAACAGTGACGACTCCGTCCGCGAGCTCAAGGGACCGGGCCGCCCCATCAACAGCGTGGCCGACCGGGCCGCCGTGATCGCCGCCCTGAGCTGCGTGGACTACGTCACCGTCTTCGATACCCCGACGCCGATTCCCCTGATTGAACAGCTGCGGCCGGAAATCTATACCAAGGGCGGTGACTACACGCCGGAGATGCTGGCCGAAACGGAAGCCGTGGAGGCCTACGGAGGCACGGTGACCATCCTCGACTACGTGGCCGAGCGCTCCACCACGGCGATTGTCCAGCGCATCCGCAACGGCGAAGGGGCGCCTGTGCCGGAGGGGTAGCTCCCGCTGATCGAACGTGCGGGCTCAGCGGGCTGGCGGGGGAGTGGGATCAAGCGCTCCCTGCTGTCAACTAGGCTTGAAGCATGACGGAAGCGGCGGAGAACTGATGGCACGGCGCACCAAGTCAGGCGGGAAATCGGGACCCAAATCCGGCAGCAAATCCGGCGGCAAAAGAGGCACGGCAGCGGCCTCCGATGCGCTTGAAGATCCAAGGCAGGCCCGTCCCGGCGGAGTTCGGGCAGACGGACCCGCCGAGGGCGTTTACTACATCGACACCGGCGACTGCGAGCTGATTGCCGACCAGGACAACTCCACCGGCTGGCTCCTGCGCATCAACGGCGTGATGAGCTCGCACATCGACCTTGCCGATCCGCTGTTCCTCGACTTCGAGTACATGCGGTGGATGTCCGCGCTCATCGAATCCCGCTGGCCGCCTGAGACCAAGCCCAGACTGCGCGGCCTGCATCTGGGCGGCGGAGCCTGCTCGCTGGCCCGGTACTTTCATGCCGCCTATCCGGACGCCCGGCAGGTGGTGGTGGAACTGGACGGGAAGCTTGCCGAGTACGTCCGCGGCTGGTTCGACCTGCCCAAGGCCCCGCTGCTGCGCCTGCGTGTCGGCGAGGCCCGTGCTGTGACGGAAACCCTCACCCCGGACACCCGTGACTTCATCATCCGGGACGTCTTCGCCGGCGCGGTGACACCCCTTCCGCTGACCACGGCCGAGTTCAACGGGCATGTGCGCAGGGTGCTCGCCCCGGGCGGCATTTACGCAGTGAATTCGGGCGATGGTCCGGAGCTGAAGAATGCCCGGGAGGATGCCGCCACCATCGCGGCCGCGTTCGAGCACACCCTCATCATCGCTGACCCCGCCATGCTGAAGGGGCGCCGCTACGGCAATATGGTGATGGCCGGCAGCGACCAGCCGTTCGACGACGATCCGCAGCTCGCGCGGCGGCTCCTGGGCGGGGCGGTGCCGGCGCACATTTGGAACGACGCCAAGGTCCGGGCCTTCGCCGCCGGAGCCCAGGTGCGCCACGACCCCGTGCCGCGCGCAGACGCCCAACCCAGCACGGACGCTGCACTAACCGATCCAGGAACTGCGGTCGATCCAAGACCCACCGCCCGCACCGGATCTCAGCCTTTAGCCAGCAGCTGATCCGCGCCCCCGGCTGAGCCGCCGCGACCCTGCCCGAGGAGCCACTCCCGGTGCGCCGTGGTTTGTTCGCGCAGTGCGGTCACCACGGCGGCGACGGCCGGACGGCGCATGGAGTCGGGGCGCAGGACCATCCAGTAGGGCAGCCGTTCGGCGATGTTCCCGGGCAGCAGTCGCACCAGGTCCTCATGCCGATCGGCCATGAAACAGGGGAGGAACCCCACCCCGGCACCGGCCCGGGTGGCCTCGACGTGCACGAACACGTTGGTGGAGCTCACACCGTCGCGCATGGCAGGCACCAGCCGCCGTGGCGCATCAAGATCGTCCACCTGCAGCATCGAGTCCACGAAGTACACGAGCGGATGAGCGGTCAGGTCCTCCACTGTGTCAGGCATTCCATTGGCCTCGATGTACGGGCGGGACGCGTACATCCCGAGCTCGTACTCGCCCAGCCGGAACGCTTCGGCCCGGTGCACCTGCGGCTCGCCCACCACCACCTCGATGTCCAGTCCCGAGCGCTGCTGGAGCGCCCGGCGCGTGACGGTGACAATCTCGACGCTGAGCCCCGGGTGATCCCTCCTCAGCCGGGCCACCGCCGGGGCTGCGATGTACGCGCTGAAACCATCGGTCGCCGTCATGCGTACGACGCCGGTAATCGGGTCAGGCGCGCGGCCTGACGGTCCCAGCGCACGCACCGCGGTCTCCACCTGCTCTGCCACCAGCACGGCTTGGGCCCCGAGCTCGGTCAGCTCCCAGCCCCCGGACGCCCGGGCTAGGACACGGCCGCCCAAGGCCTTCTCCAGTGCGGCAATCCGGCGCGAAACGGTGGTGTGGTTCAGGCCCAGGACCTGGGCCGCCGTCGTGAACTTCGCCGAGCGTGAGACGGCGAGCAGCACCAGCAGATCATCCGGGTTGGCATCCATATCTGCAATTTTGCACGAATCCAGTGCCCGATTGGTCATTGAACCGCGTTCCTTCTGCAGGAATACTCGGGTGAATCGGAAGTGCCGCACGCGTTGGAGTGAAAGGCGTGCAGCACGTGTCAACGTGGACACTTTGAGGAGCAGACTGTGGACGCACAAGGACCGGGCGTGGAGAAGAACCTGAACGGCCGCAAGGCCCTGGTCACCGGCGGTGCCAGCGGCATCGGCGCGGCGTGCGTACGGGAACTGGCCGCCAGGGGAGCCAAGGTGGTGGTGGCCGACGTCGACGAACTTGGCGCCGCGGCCCTCGCCGATGCGGTGGGCGGGACGTCCTGGGCCGTCGACCTCCTGGACGTCGAGGCGCTGGCCGCGCTGAGCCTGGACTGCGACATCCTGGTGAACAACGCCGGCATCCAACAGATCAGCCCGATTGAGGACTTCGATCCCGTGGCGTTCCGGCGGATCCTGGCGCTCATGCTCGAAGCACCGTTCCTGCTGATCCGGGCCGCGCTGCCGCACATGTACGCCAACGGATTTGGGCGCATCATCAACCTGTCGTCGGTGCACGGCCTCCGGGCCTCGCCGTTCAAAAGCGCCTATGTCTCGGCGAAGCACGGTCTTGAGGGACTGAGCAAGGTGACGGCGCTCGAGGGCGGCGAGCACGGGGTCACGTCCAACTGCATCAACCCCGGCTATGTGCGCACCCCGCTGGTGGAGAAGCAAATCGCGGACCAGGCACGTGTCCATGGGATTCCGGAGTCCGAGGTGCTCGCGAAGGTGATGCTTACCGAGTCCGCGGTGAAACGGCTGGTGGAACCCGAGGAGGTGGCCTCGCTGGTTGCGTGGCTGTCCTCCGACGCCGCCGGAATGGTCACCGGGGCCAGCTACACGATGGACGGGGGCTGGTCCGCCCGCTAGCGCGGTGGTTGAAGCCTGTCGAAACCAATCAGCTCTTACTACCCGTCAGTGCAAGGGTGCCCCCGAGCCCGATCATCATCACCCCGCCGGTAGTCGTCACAGCCGCCACCCGACGGGGCGAGCGGGCGAACCACTGCCTCGCTGTGCCGGCGGCGAGTGCCCAGACGCTGTCCGAAACCAGTGCGATGGCCAGGAACGTGGCACCCAGAAGGGCGAGTTGAAGGGGAATATCGCCCGCTGAATGATCGACGAACTGGGGGAGGACCGCCACGAAGAACACCACCGACTTCGGGTTCGTGGCCCCGACAACGAAGCCTTCGCGCAGAATCCGCCGCGTGGTCGCGGGCCTGGTCGGATCCGGGCCGCCCGCAGGACCGCCACGGCGGTGCAGCACCGCCTGGATTCCCAGATAGATGAGGTAGGCCGCGCCGGCAAACTTCACCACGGTGAACAGCAGCACCGACTCAGCCAGCACCACGCCGAGTCCCAAGGCCACCCCTGCGATCTGCAGCAGTTCCCCGGCCGCATTGCCAAGGACACTGAGCAGACCGCCGCGCCGCCCCAAGGCCAGCGACCGTCCGATAACGAACAGGACGCTTGGGCCCGGGACGGCGATCAGCAGTGCGGAGACCAAGGCAAAGGCCAGGAGATTCTGCAGCGGGAGCATGCCTGATGGTAACGCCGGCGGCCGGCAGCCAGCCAGCACCGATGAGCGCCAAACCGCCGCCGGCCCAGGCCGTCATTGCCTCACCGCATGTGCTCAGCTCCGTGGACCTGGTGGATCCTCCATGGCAGGGCTTCCAGAAGCCCGGATGTACTCCTCCACAGCCGACTCCGGCACGCGGTAGGACTTGCCGAAGCGGTCGGCAGCCAGCGTTCCGGCCCGGACCATCCGGTAGACGGTCATTTTGGACAGGCGCAGGGCCGCGGCGACCTCGGCAATGGTGAGGTAGGAGGTGGGGAGGTTGGCGATGGACATGGGATCGGCTCCTGTTGGTCGTCGGCTGGACTGGCGGTGACCCGCCTAGTCCGGCCGCCTCAGTTGCCGGTAGTCGTAGAAGTACACCCGGTCCGAGGACCGGATCCCGATTGACCGGCCGTTCTTGACCACCACAGTGCCTTCGCGCCGGCCATTGAACGGATCGTCGCCCACCAGGACATCGCCGACCTTGTATGGAATTGCGGCCCTGCGCGCCCGCTGCAGGGTCTGGGCCAGGAGACCGGGTGACCGCCCGGATTGAATATTTGGCGCCGGTGCCCCGGCTTGGATTTCCAACATGAGGACCACTCCTTCACAGTGTGACCAATCGTCGAATCACTGGCGGCGCGGGTCCGGGTCATCATCCGGGGTCAATGCCCCAGCCGGCTGGCACCGTGTAGTCCACTGTAGGAAGGAATCACATGCGTCACACGAGTAACATCTACCTCATTTATCACATCAGGCACTCGCGTAACAGCCATTAACTACCTGTCTTGTCCCATTTCTACTACTTGTTTTTGCCAATTCCAGCGCGGCGCGGCACTTTCGCGGGAATCCTACTCAGTTTTCGCGACCACCGGCAGCGGTGAGGTCTCATCCTCAAGGTGGGCCCGGCGTCGTCCGCTGCCTTTGACCCAGAGGCGGTAGGCGGCCACCAGCAGCCCCAGCCACACAGCCCCGACATAGAGCGCCACGCGCGTGTCCTCGAAGAAGCCAAGCACGGCGATCACCAGCCCCATGAAGCCGATGGTGAGGACGGATGCCGCTGGCCACCACGGCGAGGGGAACTCCGACGCCGGCAGGCCCTTGCGTGCAATCTCGCGTTTCATCGCCACGTGGGAGGCGAGAATCATGACCCACACCCAGACCGTGGCGAAGGTGGCGATGGAGGCGATGAGCAGGAAGACGTCCTCCGGGATGACCGCGTTCAGCACCACTCCCACCAGCAGGATTCCGGTCATCATCACCACGGTCATCCACGGCACGCCATGCCGCGAAACCCGCCCGAAGCTCTGCGGTGCGTGCCCCTGCTTGGCCAGGCCGAAGAGGATCCGCCCGGCGCCGAAGATGTCGCTGTTGATTGCAGACAGTGCGGCGGTGATCACCACGGCGTTGAGGATGTGGGGTGCGGCGGGAATGCCCAGGCCGCTGAAGATCTGGACGAACGGGCTGCCGCTGCTGCCGATCTCGTTCCACGGGAAAAGGCTCATGAGCACGCCCAGGGTGAGGACATAGAACAGCAGGACCCGGACCGGCACTGTGTTGACGGCCTTCGGGATCACCTTCTTAGGGTCGGCCGCCTCGCCGGCCGTGATGCCGATGGTTTCAATCCCGCCGAAGGCGAACATCACGACGGCGAACGAGGCCAGGAGCCCTTCGAAGCCGTGGGGGAAAAGGCCGCCGTGCTCCACGAGGTTGCCCAGGCCGGGGGCGGCCGAGGCGTCGCCATTCTGGAAGCCGAATGCGAGGATGGCCGCGCCGCCCGCGATCATCGCGATAATGGCTGAAACCTTCACCAGCGTGAACCAGAATTCGAGTTCGCCGAAGACCTTTACGCTCAGCAGGTTCAGGGCCGCGAGGAGGAAGATGATGGCCAGGATCCAGACCCACCGCTCCACGGATGGGAACCAGAAGCCCATATAGATACTGAACGCGGTGACGTCGGCGATGGCCACGATCGCCATTTCGAAGACGTAGGTCCAGCCGGTCACGAAGCCTGCCAGCGGGCCAAGGTAGCGGCTGGCGTACTGCCCGAACGATCCCGAGACAGGGTGCCGCACGGCCATTTCCCCCAGGGCGCGCATCACCATGAACACGGCGGCGCCGCCGATCATGTAGGCGAACAGCACGGCGGGGCCGGCCTTTTGGATGGCCGAGGCCGAACCGTAGAACAGGCCGGTGCCGATGGCGGAGCCCAGCGCCATGAAGCGGATGTGGCGGACGTTCAGGCCGCGGTTCAGGACGGTCGCGACGGCGGTTTCGACGGCTGTTTCGACAGCGTTGCGGGCGTTTCGGGCGTTTCCGACGGCGGTGGCGTCATCGGTGGAGGTGCTGTCAGGCGCCGCCGTTTCGGCTGTTGTTTGGGCTTGTTGCATGCCAATACCTTCTCGTCATTGGGAGGGGGATCGCTATCCAGCAGACCATGTCCGGGAGGTCTGTGATGAGGCTCACGGGCTCTTGGTGTCTTCGATTTCAGACTGTGCGCCGCACGGGAATCTAGGGCGAACGGACAGTTGTGACCCCCTCCACCGCCGCGCGGTAAGAATGTCAGTGGCCGGTGAGATGCTTCGGGTATGGAAAGCAGTGCAGCTGTGGAGACGATGGAGGCCATCGACGCCTCTACTTCTGCACTGGCTGCTTTCGTTGATCTCGCCACGGGAAACGTCCCCGTGACGGGTGGCCAGGCGTCGGGCGCGGCTGATCCGCTGCGGGACCAGGCCGACGCCCACCTTGACGGTTTGGCCGAGCTGGCCAAAGTGGAGGCCCGCCTCGCTGCCCTGAAGGTGCAGCTCGTCGCCGGCTACGCCAACGCTGAGAAAGCCATGACGCCGCCGGCCGCTTCCCCGCAGGACCGCACCGTCAGGGACATGGCCGTGACCGCCGAAGTGGCGGGTGTCCTGACCATCAGCGAACGCGCCGCGGGTGCGCTGCTGTCAGAGGCCCATGTGCTGACCACGGACCTGCCGCTGACGCTGTCCGCGCTCCGGGCCGGCACCATTTCGTGGCAGCACGCCCGGATCATGGTGGAGGAGACCGTGAATCTTGACCCCGCCGGGGCGGCAGCGTTGGCGGCGCATTTCCTCGACCCCGCCGCTCCGAACGCGGCGCGGGGCATGCAAGCTGGCGACCTCGTCCCGTGCCGGTTCCGGGCGAAGGTCCGCACCTGGCGGGAGCGGCACCACCCGGTCAGCATCGAAAAACGCCACGCCCGCAGCGCGGCGGACCGGCGGGTGGAATATTGTCCGGATCAGGATGGCATGGCCTGGTTCTCGGCCTACCTGCCCGCGGACCAGGCTGCGGGGATCTGGGACCGCAGCACCGCCGCAGCCCGGGCCATGCAGGGACCGGGCGAGGCCAGGACCCTCACCCAGCTCCGCGCCGACGTCGCCGCGACCTGGCTCCTCACCGCAGGCCTCGAACACACGCCGGCCGGCACCGCAGCAGCCGACAACGGCGCCGGTGACGAAGGTCCCGCCGGTTCCCGGTCGGCCAGCGGTGTGCCCTCGCCCGCGGCGCAGGTCCTGATCACGGTGCCGGCGCTGTCCCTGCTCGGCCTGACCGAGGAAACGGCCATGCTCGACGGCTACGGGCCGATCCCGCCCTCCATGGCCCGTGCGCTCGTCGCCGACGGGGCATCCTCATTCCGCAGGGTGCTCACCGACCCCCGTGACGGCGTGCCCCTGGAAATCGGACGAACCAGCTACCGGATCCCGAAGCCGCTGCGCCAATGGTTGAGGCTCCGGGACGCCAAGTGCTCGTTCCCGGCCTGCAACAACCACTCCCTGGACAACGACGCCGACCACCTCCTGGCCTGGGCACGCGGCGGACCCACCGGGATCAGCAACCTCGGCCAACCATGCCCTAAACATCACCGGCTCAAACACGGCTCTACCTGGACACCCACCGCTGCCAGCGCCAACGACCCACCCGGCTGGACCTCACCCACCGGCAGGCATTACCCCAGCGAACAACCCGACTGGGAACCCCCACACTGGCCACCACGGATACTGGCCATACTCGCGTGCCTTGACACAGGCACGCGCGAAACGGCCGCTTCTCCCGGCGACGTGCCGGAGGCAGGCCGTGCAGCGGCCTAAACGAGCGCCTCAGCGGTAGCCCGTTGCGTCGGCGGGCAATCCGGCGTCCAGGACCTCCGCCAGGTAGCGCCAGCAGTCGGGCCTGGAGCCGTCGACGTCGGTGAAGCCGTACTCCTGCGCCAGGCCGCCGGAGGAGAACGAGCCGCCGGTCCGTCGGTGGACGTCGGGATCGGCGGCGAGGGCGGCGACAGCCCGGCCCACAAAGCGCGGGCTTTCCGAGATGGCGGCGAAGTGCGGATTGGTCGCGGCGGCATCGCGCCACTTGGCTTCGGTCACGCCATAGTTTTCGAGCATCATTTCCGAGCGCATCCACCCCGGCGTTAGCGCCACAGCCGTGCACCCGAACGGCCTCAGCTCCTCGGCCTGGCTGAAGGCGAGCCGCAGGACGGCGGATTTGGCAAGGTCGTAAAACGCGGAGAGCCGGTAATGCGCCGCGTTGTAGTCGCGCGTTCCGTCCGTCATTTCCACCACCAGTCCTCCCGGCCGCCGGATGAGCAGCGGCAGCGCGTAGTGGCTCGTGACCAGATGCGTGTCGACGGCGCCGTGCAGCATCCGCAAACCACCGTGAAGGTCGTGTTCCCACAGGGGCGTGTTCCACTGGATGAGCTTCTCGCCGCCCCAAATATCATTCACCAGGATGTCCAGCCGGCCGTGCTCGCCGTCGATGCGGCGGACCAGCGCTTCCACCTCAGTGGCGTTGAGATGGTCCACCGCCACGGCGATGCCGGTCCCGCCGGCCGCGCTCACCATGGCTGCCGTTTCATCGATGGTTTCCGGGCGACGGTAGTCGGACGTCTGGCGCTTAGTGGTGCGGCCGGTGCAGTAGGCCACTGCCCCGGCCTCACCCAGCGCCACAGCCGTGCCGCGACCTGCCCCTCGTGTGGCACCGGCCACCAGAGCCACCTTGCCCTTCAGCGGAAATTCCATGGACAAACGCTACCTCCGTGCGCGGGAAAGCGGGATGATGGGGGCTGGCAAAGGAAATGTCCGGTATTCCAGACAGTCGTGCTGCTGGAGGAGGGCTTCGGGGAGTGGATCAGGCGCAAGCTTAAGTACGGGATACCGGACACCTTTCGGCGAAAACCCGAAGAGGCAGAATCCCGAACGGACAGTCAAACAACGGGCAGTCAGCCAAACAAACGAGGCCTGGAGGGCACATGGCAGGCACGACGGCCGCCACGGCGGCAAAACGGCCGGAATCAGCGGCGCGGCCGGACTCAGCGGTCAAGGCTAAGGTTCCAGCCGCCGAAAATACCTTGCGGATTCTCAAACTGTTGGCTTCCAAGCGCGGGCCGATGGCGGCGTCGAACATTGCCACGGCACTGGGGCTGCCCCGCTCAAGTGTCTACCACCTCCTGGGCGTCATGGAGGCGAACGGCTTCGTCCTGCACCTGCACGAGGAGCAGCGCTACGGCCTCGGCATCAGCGCCTTCGAGCTCAGTTCCGCGTACTCGCGGCAGGAACCGCTGTCCAGGCTGGGGCGGCCCATGCTGGCATCCCTCGTTGATGTCCTAGGCGAAAGCGCACACCTGGCGGTCCTGCACGGCCGGGATGTGCTCTACATCGTGGAGGAGCGCGCCAAGAACCGGCCATCCCTGGTGACCGACGTCGGTGTCCGGCTGCCCAGCCACCTCACCGCCAGCGGCCGGGCCATCCTTGCCGCGCTGCCAAAGTCACAGGTCCGGGCGCTCTATCCGAACGCCGCCGCCTTCTCTGCCCGGCACGAGGTGGAGGGCGCCATCATGAAGTACTCGGCACTGTCATCACACCTGGACCAGGTGCGGCAGCGTGGCTACGCCACGGAACACGGGGAAGTGACCCCGGGCTTTGGTTCAATCGCCGCCGCTGTCACGGATCACCTTGGATGGCCGACGGCGGCAGTCGCCGTCACGTTCTTGGAAGACAAGCTGCCGGAGGATCAGTGGCCGGTGCTCGCCGCCCGGGTCCAAAAGGTCGCCGACGAGCTCTCGGTGCGCATCCACGGCCGCCCGGCGAAATAGGCTGCGCCCAGCACCAGCCCAGCTGGGTAGCAGCACAGGGCGTTCCCAGCGCTGGGAACGCCCTGAAATGCTACCCAGTTGGGTCTGGGATACCAGACAGCACCACCTGGAAACCCCTGTCTCACCCGGTCTAGAGGGGCTTTAGTTGATACAGAAGCACTTCCGCTCAAAATGCTGACTCAGCAACACCACAGAATTCCTGCACCACACAACATTCCTGCAACGCAGCAACATTCCCGCTATACGAAGGAGCCACCATGGCACCCGCCGATTTCACCACCGGTGCCCGCCCGGTCAAAGCAGCCCGCGGCACCGAGCTCACCGCCAAGTCCTGGCAGACCGAGGCACCCCTGCGCATGCTCATGAACAACCTCGACCCTGAGGTTGCCGAACGCCCGGATGACCTGGTGGTCTACGGCGGCACCGGCCGGGCCGTGCGTTCCTGGGCTGCGTTCGACGCCATCACCCGCACCCTGGAAACCATGGACAAGGACGAGACCCTGCTGGTCCAGTCGGGCAAGCCGGTGGGCGTCTTCCGCACCAACGAATGGGCCCCGCGGGTGCTGCTGGCCAACTCCAACCTCGTCGGCGACTGGGCCACGTGGCCCGAATTCCGCCGGCTCGAGGCCGAGGGCCTGATGATGTACGGCCAGATGACGGCCGGCTCCTGGATCTACATCGGCACCCAGGGCATCCTGCAGGGCACGTTCGAGACCTTCGCGGCGATCGCCCGCAAGCTCACCGGGGACAGCAACGGCACGCTCGCCGGCACCCTGACCCTGACCGGCGGCTGCGGCGGCATGGGCGGCGCCCAGCCCCTCGCCGTCACCCTCAACGAGGGAGCCTGCCTGATTATCGACGTCGACGAGACCCGCCTGCGCCGCCGCGCCGGCAAGCGCTACCTCGATGAGGTGGAAACGGACCTCGACGCCGCGATCGCCAAGGTCCTGGCGGCCAAGGAAGAGCGCCGCGGCTGGTCGGTGGGCTACGTGGGCAATGCCGCCGAGGTCTTCCCGGAACTGCTTCGCCGCCACAAGGCCGGCGAGCTGACCATCGACATCGTCACCGACCAGACCTCCGCCCACGACCCCCTGAGCTACCTGCCGGAGGGCATTTCCGTGGACGAATGGCACCGCGAGGCCGAGGCCGATCCGGAAGGCTTCACCAAGAAGGCCCAGGCGTCGATGGCCAAGCACGTCCAGGCCATGGTCGAATTCCAGGATGCCGGCGCCGAGGTGTTCGACTACGGCAACTCCATCCGCGACGAGGCCCGCAAGGGCGGCTACAGCCGCGCGTTCGAGTTTCCCGGCTTCGTCCCGGCCTACATCCGCCCGCTGTTCTGCGAGGGCCTCGGCCCGTTCCGCTGGGTTGCCCTCTCCGGCGACCCCGAGGACATCGCCGTCACGGACAAGGCCATCAAGGAACTCTTCCCGGACAACAAGCACCTGCACCGCTGGATCGACGCCGCCGGTGAGCGCGTCGAGTTCGAAGGTCTGCCGGCCCGTATTTGCTGGCTGGGCTACGGCGAACGCGCCAAGGCCGGGCTGCTCTTCAATCAGCTCGTCAAGGAGGGCAAGGTCAAGGCCCCGATCGTCATTGGCCGCGACCACCTCGACTCCGGCTCCGTCGCCTCCCCGTACCGCGAGACCGAAGCCATGGCCGACGGCTCCGACGCCATCGCCGACTGGCCGCTGCTCAACGCGCTGATCAACACCTCCTCCGGCGCCACGTGGGTCTCGATCCACCACGGCGGGGGAGTGGGCATCGGCCGCTCCATCCACGCCGGCCAGGTCTCCGTCGCTGACGGCACCGACCTCGCCGCGCAGAAACTGGAGCGGCTCCTCACCAACGATCCCGGCATGGGCGTCATCCGGCATGTCGACGCCGGCTATGACCGCGCCGTCGACGTCGCCAAGGAACGCGGCGTCCGGATCCCCATGAACGAAGGAACCACCAACTAACTCGCATTAGATGTCGTTTTGAACGCCCAAAACGACAACAACTGCCAGTCAGTTGGGAAGAAGGAAGAAGAAATGACTCTCCCCACGACCTCCCTAACCTCGCAAGCTCGGCCAGGGAACCCTGCTCGCGTGGCCCCAACCCACCAACCGCTCACCGTCACCCTCGGTGCCAGCGGTGCCACGCCCGAGGACGTCGTCGCCGTCGCGCGCCACGACGCCAAGGTGACCATCGCCCAGGAAGCCCTGGACACCGTCGCCAACGTCCGCGCGCACATCGACGAACTGGCCCACAGCGACGTGCCCGCGTACGGCATCTCCACGGGCTTCGGCGCGCTGGCCAACCGCCACATCCCGGGCGAGCTCCGCACCCAGCTGCAGAAATCGCTGATCCGCAGCCACGCTGCCGGGATGGGCCCCGCTGTGGAACGCGAAGTGGTCCGCGGCATCATGTTCCTGCGCGCCAAGACGCTGGCATCCGGACGCACCGGCGTCCGGCCCGTGGTGCTGCAGACCATGGTGGACGTGCTCAACGCCGGCATCACCCCGGTGGTCCGTGAGTTCGGTTCGTTGGGCTGCTCCGGCGACCTCGCACCGCTGTCCCACTGCGCCCTGGTCCTCATGGGTGAGGGCGAAGCAACCGGCCCCGACGGCGAACTCTACGGGGGCGCCGGCCAGCGCACGGTTGCCGACCTCCTTGCCGCACACAGCATCGAACCCGTGACCCTGGCCGAGAAGGAAGGGCTGGCGCTGGTCAACGGCACTGAGGGCATGCTGGGCATGCTCCTGATGGCCATCGCGGACATCCGCCAGCTGCTCACGACGGCGGACATCACCGCCGCGCTCAGCGTCGAGGCGCTGCTCGGCACAGATCAGGTGTTCCTGCCCGAGCTGCACGCCGCCCTCCGCCCGCACCCCGGCCAGGCTGCCAGCGCCGACAACATGCTCCGGGTCCTGTCCGACTCGGCCATCGTGGCGTCGCACCGCGTGGGCGATTCCCGGGTCCAGGATGCCTACTCCCTGCGCTGCGCACCCCAGGTTGCCGGCGCCGTCCGGGACACGGTCGAGCACGCCGAACTCGTGGCCTCCCGTGAACTCGCGGCAGCCATCGACAACCCCGTGGTCCTGCCCGACGGCCGGGTCAGCTCCAACGGCAACTTCCACGGCGCCCCGGTGGCGTATGTTCTCGACTACCTGGCCATCGCCGTCGCGGACCTCAGCTCCATCGCCGAACGGCGTACGGACCGCATGCTGGACCCGGCCCGCTCGCACGGCCTGCCGGCGTTCCTGGCCGCGGATCCGGGCGTGGACTCGGGTCTTATGATCGCCCAGTACACCCAGGCCGGGCTGGTTTCGGACAACAAGAGGCTCGCGGTGCCCGCGTCCGTGGACTCCATCCCGAGCTCGGCAATGCAGGAGGACCACGTATCCATGGGCTGGCACGCTGCCCGAAAGCTCCGGAAGGCAGTGGAGAACCTGCGCCGCGTGCTGGCGATCGAGCTGGTGACGTCGGCCCGGGCTATCGACATGCGTACCCAGCTGTCCGGGGGCCAGCTGACGCCGGGACCCGCCGGGGCGGCTGTCCTCGAAACACTGCGGACCGTCGTCGCCGGCCCGGGCACGGACCGGTTCCTCTCACCCGAGCTCGAGGCCGCCGACCGGCTGGTCGCCTCCGGTGCGGTGCGGGCGGCAGCCGAATCCGCCGTCGGAAACCTCGCCTGAGGGTGAACATTGTGCGCCGCCGGCAATGATTTGCCGGCGGCGCCGAAATAGTCTGCAACCCGCCGGAAATAGGCCGGAGAGTGTAGTAGAACTAAAGGTGTAGTGAAAGTCACATCAACGATGCTGTGGCGTAAGAAGAACATCCACAAAGGGGTAGAAGTTCAAATGAAAGCACGCGGGGCAGTCCTGTCCAGACGCATCGCACACGCAGCTACGGTTTCAGACTGGGGATCGCTGCACGTGGGCGAGCGGATTGAGATCATCAAGCATGCGCACGTTATTGCGGCAGGCGAGGTGGAGGAAATCTCACGGAGCGGCAACGTGCTGTGGCTGATCTGTGGCGGAGCGCATGAATCCCAGCTCTTTATGAAGTCCGACGGCGTGCAGGTGCGCCGGATGTAGTCCGGCTGAAGCCCTGCGGAGCACGCGCAGCTGAAATCAAAAAGCCCCCGACCTTGGATCATTCGGCCGTTTGGCCAGCATGAGTCCAGGATCGGGGGCTTTTTCGCGTGTTAGGCTGCGATGTCCTCGTGTGTTTCACCGAAGGGGACAGACTCGTCGAGGGCCACCGTGTAACGGCCTGGCTCAAGGCGCGTGACCTTGATGCCGCAGGTGCCTTCCTGGGCAGCCGTTTCGATCAGCGCTTCTACCGCGTTTTCCAGGCCGTCGTGGACCTGGTCGGCACTGGTGAACGCCAGGTCGATGGACCGGGCATCCGCGGAGCGAGACGCGCTCTTAGGAGCGGTTGGGCGCTCCATGGTTGCTGTGCTCATGTACTGACTTTCTGTGATTCTTGCCGGGGGGCAGTAGACCATTCTACCGGGAACCGGTCCAAAGGTAAGATGACTGTCATTTGACAAGACGTTTGACATGTCTGTGACTGGGTTTGTTTTGGGTGCGCCCATCCGCGGCGTGCCCTCCCGGGTGCGTGAACGGGCGGCTAGTGTTGGTCAGGTCTGAGAGGCCGACGGCGCAGGAGGCGACCGTGTTTGAAGGTGCCAGCATCATGTTCGCCGCGGCGGGCGTCGCGGTCTTTGTTGCCGCCATCCTGCCCAAGGCCTTGCGCAGTGCCCCGATCTCCATGCCGATGGTCTTCCTGGGCGCTGGCGCCGCCGCCTTCGGCCTGCTTCCCAACCTCCCGGACCCGAACCCTGTCCAGCACCCCGAGCTGACCCTGCACCTGACCGAGCTCTGCGTGATCATCTCGCTGATGGGAGCCGGGCTGGCGCTGGACCGCTCGGTGGGCCGGCGGAACTGGGCCACCACCTGGCGGATGCTCGGGATTGCCATGCCCCTGTGCATGCTGGGCCTGACGCTCCTCGGGCTCTGGCTACTGGGACTGGGACTCGCCGCCGCGCTCCTCGTTTCCGCTGCCCTGGCGCCCACGGATCCGGTCCTGGCCTCCGAGGTGCAGGTGGGCGAGCCCGCCGACGAGGAGGAGGGCACCGACCAGGAGGACGAGGTCAGGTTCGCACTGACCTCGGAGGCAGGCCTGAATGACGGGCTGGCCTTTCCCTTTGTGTACCTGGCCATTGCCATGAGCCTCGTGGGGACCGCGCCGTCGGCCTGGTTTCCGGAGTGGTTCGGCGTGGACGTCCTGTGGCGCATCGGCGTGGGCCTGCTGCTGGGCTACTGCACGGGCAAGGTGCTGGCCCGGCTTTTCTTCTCCGCCCGGCACGACAGCATCCGGCTGTCCAACCACTCCGAGGGCTTCGTTGCGCTGGCCGCCACCTTCCTGGCGTACGGCGTCACACAGATGATCGAGGGCTACGGCTTCATTGCGGTGTTCGTCTGCGCCGTGACCATCAGGGCAGCGGAGCGCACCCACGGCTACCACCGCATTCTTCACTCCTACGTGGAACAGCTCGAGCGGCTCCTGACAGTTGTCATCCTGGTCCTCCTGGGCGGAGCGATCGCGAGGGGCCTGCTGGCCGGCGTCGGCTGGGCCGAGGTGGGCGTGGCCGTGGCCTTCCTGATCCTGGTCCGTCCGCTGTCCGGCTGGCTGGCGCTTGCCCGGGGCAAGACCGGTCCCCGCGAACGGATCGCCATTTCCTTCTTCGGCATCAGGGGCATCGGGTCCCTGTACTACCTTGCCTACGCGCTGGGCCAGGGCAGCTTCGGGGACCAGGCCCAGCGCCTGTGGAGCATCATCGGACTGGTAGTGGCGGTGTCCGTGGTGCTGCACGGGGCCACCACGGCGCCCGTCATGAAGCGCCTGGACCGGCTCCGCGAACGCAGGGCAGCCGAGAAATTCGGTGACGAGGGAAAGGCGCCGCACACCCCGGTCTGACCCTGCGAAGCACGAATCATGCCGGGAGCGGCGAGTATTCTACTTTCCGGCCGATGATGTGGTGAGCTTGGATCATGGCAGGCAGAAGGTTGATATCCCGTTTGGCTCTTGCGCTGGCAAAGTTGCTGGGGTTCGTGGTTGTCAGCTGCCTCTGCGGGGTCCTGGTGGCCAGCTTCCTGGTGCCCGGGGCCGCCCTCGCCGGCACCTCGGTCAGCAAGTCGATTTCCTACTTCAACAGCCTGCCCACCGAACTCGCGGTGCCCGCCCCGTCGCAGACCACCCGCATGCTGACCGCGGACGGCAAGCTCATCGCCACGTTCTATTCGGAGAACCGGGTCCGCGTTCCGCTGAAGCAGATGTCCCCGTTCATCCGGAAGGCAGTCGTCGCCATCGAGGACAGCCGCTTCTATGAGCACGGCGGCGTGGACACGCAGGGCGTCCTGCGCGCGCTGACCAGCAACCTGACCCGGGGTGACCGGCAGGGAGCCTCAACCCTCACCCAGCAGTACGTCACCAACATTGTGAACGAGTCCCTGATATCCGAAGGCCGTGAGGACCAGGTGGTGCTCAGCGGGCAGAAGACCATGGGGGACAAGCTGCGCGAGATGCGCCTCGCGATGGCGCTGGAGAAGAAATTCACCAAGGACCAGATCCTTGAGGGCTACCTCAACATCGTCTTCTTCAACCGCAGCGCGTACGGCATTGAGGCTGCCTCCCAATATTTCTTCAGCGTTCCGGCCAGCAAGCTGACACTGCCCCAGTCGGCGCTGCTCGCGGGCCTGGTGAACAGCCCCAGCTTCTACGATCCCGTGACCAACCCCAAGAACTCGCTGAAACGCCGCAACCAGGTCCTCGGCGAAATGCTCAAGCAGAAGATGATCACCAAGAAGCAGCATGACGCCGCAGTGGCCTCCGGCGTCGGCCTGAAGGTCAGGCCCTCGCGGCAGGGTTGCGCCGCGGCCACCATGGCCCCCTACTTCTGTGACTACGTGACCCATCTCTTCCTCAACAACCCGGCCTACGGCGCGGACACCGAGGCGCGCGAAAAGCGGCTCTTCCGCGGCGGGCTCACCATCACCACGACCCTGGACAGCCGGCTGCAGGCCAGGGCACAGTCGCAGGTCAACGCCACCGCCGGCGCCAATCCGAACAAATGGGGCGCTTCCCTGGTCACGGTCCAGCCGGGCACCGGCAAGGTCCTGGCGATGGCGCAGAACACGGTGTACCTGCCGCAGCCCGGTAAGTTCGACACCCAGCTGAACTTCAACGTGGATGCCAAGGACGCCAACGGCAACGACCTCAACGGCGCCGGCGGGTTCCAGCCGGGGTCCACCATGAAGCCCTTTACCTTCGCCGAGTGGCTGCACCAGGGCAAAACCATGAGTACAGTGGTGGACGCCTCCAAGCGCGAGTACCCCCTGGGCTTCCGCTGGCGGTCCTCGTGCGGCAAGGTGGCAGGCGGCTACAGCACCAAGCAACGCAGGGCAGGACTCGAAACGGCGGACGACCTGCAGAACGCCTCAGAAGGCTACTACCGCAAGATGCCGGCCGACTACGGGCTCTACAACTCCATCAATACGGCCACCTTTGCCGAGGCCGCGCAGCTGGACTTCTGCGGGATCCAGAACATGGTCAACGCTGTCGGGCTCCGCAGCGGGCTGGACGGAACGCCGGTCAACATGCACCAGCTGGGCAACCTGCTGGGCGGCACCGGGGTGGCCCCGCTGACCATGGCCAACGCCTTTGCCACCTTCGCGGCCGATGGCCGCCACTGCGAGCCGGTGGCCCTGGCCGGGGTGGCGGACATGGCGGGCAAGAAGCTCCCGGCGGAGGCCCAGGACTGCAGCGACGCCGTGGACAAGAACGTGGTCCGCGGCGTTAACAAGGCACTCCAGGACATGCTCAACAAGGGCTCCGGCATCTACATCAACCCCAAGGTGCAGAAAACCGTGCCGGTGGCGGCCAAAACGGGCACCAACAACAGCAACAGCGCCACCTGGGTGCTGGGGTACACCTCTGGTTTGGCAACTGCCTCGTTCTTCGGGGACGCGCTGGAGGGCCAGCAGCGGCCCGGCAGGAACCTCACCATCAATGGCAAGTTCTACGACCGCATTGACGGCTACATGATCGCGGGGCCGCAGTGGGCGAACTACATGCTCCAGGTGGCGCGGCTCTATCCCGCCGCTGCATTCCCAAAACCGCCGGCGTCGATCGTCAGCAAGCCCGCGGCGAAGCCCAAGGCGCCTGCCCGGCCTGCCCCGAAGCCCACAGCCAAGCCCAAGCCCAAGGATTAGCCGGGCCGGGCTGGGCCCAGGGATTGACGCTCAGCCCAGCAGGATGCTGACCAGCCGCGCCGCTACCCGGGCAGTCCGGTTGTCGATGTCGAATGCCGGGTTCAGCTCGGCCACGTCAGCGTGCAGCAGTTTGCCGCTGGCCACGACCTGGCGGCAGACGGCACTGATGACGGGCAGCGGAACGCCGTACGCGGCCGGTGCGCTGACCCCCGGAGCCACCGCCGCCGGCAGCACGTCCAGGTCGATGGTCAGGTACAGGACGTCGATTCCGCTGAGGAAGTCCGCCACGAAGGCCCCGGCCGCGCCGGCGGTGCAGTCCTCGTCCAGCAGGTACTTCACCCCCAACTCATCGGCAGTACTGAACAGTGCGCGGGTGTTGTTGGGTTCGGAAATTCCGACGACGGCGTACGACAGTTCGCGCCCCTCGGCCGCTTCCGCGCGGGCCATCTGCAGGAACGGGGTCCCCGAACTGGGGACCGGCTCATCCCGCAGATCGAAGTGGGCATCAAGGTTGAGGACGCCCAGCCGCTGGCCGTCGCGGACCGCCCTGGACCCTGCCACGCCGAGGTAGCTGGCATACGCGGTTTCGTGGCCGCCGCCCAGCACCATGGTGAGGCGGCCGCCGTCGAGCAGTCCCGCAACGGCGGCGCCCGCCCGGGCCTGGCCCGCCTCCAGCTCGCCGTCGCGGACCACGACGTCGCCGGCGTCGGCGACTGGCCGATCCGAATGGTAGGCAAGGGGGCCGAGCGCACTGCGGATCGCTGCAGGGGCGGCCGCGGCTCCGGTCCTGCCCTTGTTTCGGCGCACGCCCTCGTCGCTGCAGAAGCCGAGGATCACCGCAGGGCGGGCGGTGGCGTCAGTGCCGGCAAGCGGGGGCACCCTGACGGGCGGATCGGCGCGCAGGGGGCTGCCGTCCTGCTGGCTCTGTGAATGAGGCGTTACCGCCTGCCACCAGCGGCGGTGGGCGTCGCCGTCGCCGTCGTCACGGCCCGTCCAGGGGCGGGGCTGAGCGTCGACGGAGAGCGCGGGAAAGTCCATGCTTCAAGCTCACCGCACGGTGCTGGCCAAAGCCAGCAGCGCCGCCGTCGTGATGTCTGGAATACCGGAAACCCGGCCTGCTACATGCCCAGTGCCTGCTCAATCGGGCCGATGCCGAAGAACAGGACGAAGGCCGCCGCGACGGCCCACATCAGCGGGTGCACTTCGCGGGCACGGCCCTGGAAGGTGCGGATGAGGGCGTAGGAGATGAAGCCGGCACCCAGGCCGTTGGCGATCGAGTAGGTGAACGGCATCAGCGTGAACGTGAGGAAGGCGGGCAGTGCAATGCCCCAGTCCTGCCAGTGGATTTTGCCGATCTGGGCCACCATCATGAAGCCGACCACCACCAGCGCGGGGGCCACGGCCTCGAACGGTACGAGGTTGATCAGCGGGGTGAAGAACATGGCCACCAGGAACAGCAGCCCGGTCACGATCGAGGCCAGGCCGGTCCGCGCGCCTTCGCCGATGCCTGCGCCGGATTCGACGAAGATCTGGTTGGAGGACACGGAGGCGCCGCCGCCCACAATGGCGCCGAGGGCATCCACCTGCAGCACGCGGTCAACGTTGGGGATGTTGCCGTCCTTGTCCACGGTTCCGGCCTCGTTGGCCAGGCCCACCATGGTGCCCATCGCGTCGAAGAAGATGCTGAGCAGGATCACGAACGCCAGCAGCGCAGCGGCCACAATGCCCAGGTGGCCGAAGGCCCCGACCGGGTTGGCCTTGCCGATCAGGGAGAGGTCCGGAGCTGACCATTCGGTGAATTTGGGGGCAACAAGGGACCAGCCCTGCGGGTTAAGGTTCTTGCCGTCGAAACTGGGACCGATGTGCAGGGTGAACTCGAGGATGACCGCCAGGACGGTGGAGGCGACGATGCCGATCAGGATGGCGCCCTTGATGTTGCGCACCAGCAGGGCGATGGTCAGGATCAGGCCGAACACGAACACCAGCGTCGGCCAGCCCAGGAGCTTGCCGTCAAAGCCGAGGCCCACCGGAACGGTGGTCCCGGCCGCATCCGGAATCCGCCGCACGAAGCCGGCGTTGACCAGGCCGATGAGGGCGATGAACAGGCCGATGCCCACCACGATGGCCGTCTTGAGCCCGTCCGGAACGGCCCGGAACACGGCGGTCCGGAACCCGGTCAGGACCAGGATCATCATGGTGACGCCGGAGAGGACCACCAGTCCCATCATGTCCGGCCAGGTCAGTCCCGGGTTGGTGGCCACTGTCACGGCCACGAACGCGTTGACGCCCAGGCCGGTGGCCATGGCGAAGGGGTGCTTGGCCCACGCACCCATGAGGATGGTCAGGATACCGGCAACGAAGGCGGTGACGGCAGCGACTGCCTGGAAACCGAGTGTGGCGCCGGAGGAGTCTGCCCCGGACAGGATGAGGGGGTTGAGCACCACGATGTAGCTCATGGCGAAGAAGGTGGCAAAACCGCCGCGGATCTCGCGGGAGAAGTTCGACCCCCGTTCGGAAATCTTGAAATACCGGTCCAGTGCAGAGCCCTGCTTGAGCATTAGTCCTCCGGTGAGAGTGTGGGGTTACTTGAATCCTAGTAGGTTGCCGGGTTTCGATGAGGCAAATTCGCCTAGTCTGTAAGGAAGTCAACACGAGGAGTAGTCCGCCCATGCGTTTCACCCGCCAGTTGCTGTCCGCCGTCTTTGGCGCCCTCGCGCTCGTCGCCCTGCTCCTTACTGCCGGGCCGGCTTCCGCGCATGATGTTGCCGAGTCAAGCAGCCCGGCCGACGGCGCCACCGTGCCAACGGCTCCGGCCAAGGTCTCGATCACCTTCAACAACACCCCGCTGGGGCTCGGCTCCGAGGTCAAGGTGACGGATGCCGCCGGAACCGACTGGACCGACGGCAAGGTGGAGATCGTGGACAACGTCGCCTCGCAGAAGCTGCGGGAAGGTGCGCCTGCCGGGAAGTACACGGTGGTGTGGCGCGTGGTGAGCTCGGATTCCCATCCCATCGAGGGCACGTTCGCCTTTACCGCCACGGCCGCTGCGGCGGGGGCGACGTCGGCGCCGGTCCAGACGGTCGGTACGCCGCAGCCTGGCGCCACGCAGGCCACAGCAAAAGCGCCGGATTCTTCGGAGCCCTTCCCCTGGAGCATCGTGGTGTTCGCGGCCGTGGCTCTCGGCCTGCTCGTCACCCTCGGTGTTCTGGCCCGCCGGAGGCTCGGCGTTGGCGACGAGTCTGACGGTGCAGATGACAATGACGGTACCGGGCAGGGCCCGGGCGGGCGCGAGGCGTAGCCGGGCGCGAGGCCCGGGCCGGGGTTGCCGGGGACTCGCACCCGCTTTCGAGAGCCGCGCCGCTTTAGAGAGCGGCGGCAGGCAGCGCCGGGAAGCTGCCGGTCAGGATCGACGGCACGCTGTCCGGGTAGACCTTCGCCGAGATGGCCTGGCCCACCACCTTTGCCTGCCGCAGCACTTCCTTCGGCGTAGGCGTGATCATCTCACCCACGCCGACCAGGTAGATGCCGATGGCGCGCATGGCCGCGACGAGGTTGGTGCCTATGGAAATGCCGAGGTCCGTGAGCATGCGCCGCAGCTGGCTGTGGGCACAGCGCGTGAGCACAATGTGGTCGGCCAGCAACACGCCGTCAGGGGTATGCACGGCCCAGCGGTGCAGAGAGGCCTCCGCCCCCGGCCCCATCTTGTCCAGCAACACGGCAGACGTGTCGCTGCGGATGTCCAGCTGGTGGCTTGAAGCGTAGTTGCGCAGGTGCCGGAGGATTTCGTTCCGTTCCTGGATTGACCCTGCCTCGGTGTCGTCGCACCGCTGGTGCGCGGATTTCTGGGATTGGCCGCCGGGGGATTCCAGCCGGCTGACAATGATTGAATCAACTCCCCGGCGTCGGAGTTCCGTGGCAATGGCCAAACCGGGAAGTCCGGTGCCGATGACCACAGTGGTGGTCCGTTCTGCGCCGCTGAGACCAGGCATGCGTGACACTTCACTTCCTCCTCGAGAATTTCGAAGCGCAGGGCATCATCGCCCATGCACCGTCCACTGCCCCAGCAAGCAGACACAACCCATCTCCGGCTGTGCGGTGGAGCACAATCCGGACCGATGGTGCCTCGACATTACAGAATTTTTTGGTCGCTGGATACCCCTCCCGAAACATTGGTTTGCCGGGCTTTGCACAGCGTCACCAGAGCACCCCAGGCAGTGCCGGAAGGGCACCCGGAAGGGGCGGAAAACAGCCCACCCGCAGGACCCGCAGAGCCCCGTGGGGGCTGCTTGCTAACAGGTCGCCGACCGAGAATAGTTGGACTCAAAGGCAGGCTGTGCATAACCGGGAACCCGACGGCCTGCCGGTGACGGCTAGGCGGGCTGCTTCTGGCAGAATAGCCGCATCATCAGGCAGTATCGCGAGGAGGCGGACCGAATGGACGCACACGAATTGCATCCCGACCCGGCACGGGATGGCGGTGCCCGGCACGCAAGACCCGAAGGGATCGTGGTCGGCGTCGATGGTTCGGACCATGGCCAGTGCGCCCTCGTGTGGGCTGCCCGTGAAGCCGAACGCCGCCGTCGTCCCCTCCATATTGTCACCGCCTACTCGGTGCCCATCTTTGCCGCATCCGGACTCGACGGCGGCTATGCCACCGTGGACGACTCGGTGATCCGCGAGGGCGCCGAGGCGATCCTGCAGCACGCAGTGGACAAGGTGTCCGGCTACAACATCAACGTCAGCGCCTCGGTCGAGAACGGTGACGCTTCCGGCGTCCTGCTCGACCTGTCCGAGACCGCCGAACTGCTGGTTTTCGGGACGCGAGGGCGGGGCGGCTTCGTCGGGCGGCTCCTCGGCTCCGTGAGCAGTGCGCTTCCGGCTCACGCCAAATGCCCCACTGTGACGGTTCCGCTGATCTGCTCCGACCGCCTGGGCGAGACCACCCAGGACAAACACATCCGCGCTGAGCAGGCCAAGTCCGGCCACGGCCCGGTGGAAAAGGTAGTGGCCGTGGGCGTGGACGGGTCCGAGCAGGCCCGCGTCGCAGTCCTGGAAGCCGCGGAGCAGGCCGAACGGCTGGGTGCACCGCTGCGCGTGATCTGCGCCGTGCCGCAGTACAGCGGATCCCTTGCCTGGGTTCCGGCCCCGCTGGACCGGGAAGCGCTGTTCGCCGAGATCCAGGTCCAGCTGAAGGCCGGAGTGGCCTGGCTGCAGAGCCACTTCCCGCGGCTGGCCATCGAGACCCGGCTGCTGGACGGTTCGCCCGTGGATGTGCTGGTGGAGGCCAGCAGGCACGTTGAGCTGATAGTGGTGGGAACCCGCGGCCGCGGCGGCTTCACCGGCATGCTCCTGGGCTCGACGTCGGACGGCGTCCTGCACCATGCCAAGAGCCCCGTGATGGTGGTCCCGGACCGGGAAGACCCCCGGCTCGCCGACCGCGTCAGCTTCGGACCGATGCTCGGTGCCTCGTAGCGCATGAGCGGGCTGGTGCTCGGCCTCGGGGACCTCAGCGGCTCCATGCTGCCCCAGGTTGGCGGCAAGGCCGCCAACCTCGGCGAGTTGCTGTCAGCCGGCCTCCCTGTGCCCGACGGGTTCTGCCTGACCACCGAGGCCTACGTCCGGGCTGTGGAGCCGCTGGGGCTCGGCGAGGTGCACAGTGCCCTTCAGGACACCCCGGCCGATGACCTGGAATCCCTCGCGGGCCTGGCTGCCAGGGCCCGCGGCCTGATCACCTCGGCAGAACTTCCGACGGCGATCGCCGGGGAGCTACTCACGGCTTACCGGGCGCTGGACGGCGTGCCCGTCGCAGTCAGGTCCTCGGCCACGGCCGAGGACCTTCCCTTCGCCAGCTTCGCCGGCCAGCAGGACACTTATCTGAACGTCATAGACGCCGTGGCGCTGCTGGACGCCGTCCGGAAGTGCTGGGCTTCGCTGTGGACCGACCGGGCGGTGGCGTACCGCGCCAGCCGGAACATTGACCCCGCAACGGTGGCTCTCGCCGTCGTCGTCCAACGCATGGTGAACGCCGAGGCGGCGGGCGTGATGTTCACCGCAAACCCGGTTACCGGCAGGCGCCGGGAGGCCGTGATCGACGCGAGCCCCGGGCTTGGCGAGGCGGTGGTGTCCGGCGCCGTCAATCCTGACCACTTCGTGGTGGATACCGGGTCCGGGGCCATCCTGCAGCGCCGCCTGGGGGACAAACGGACGGCTGTCCGGCCGTTGCCCGGGGGAGGCACCGAACTTGTCGAGCAGAGTGCGGAGGACCAGCAGTGCCTGACCGACGCGCAGATCCGGGAACTCGCGGTGCTGGGGAGCAAAGCAGAGGCCCACTACGGCGCCCCGCAGGACACGGAGTGGGCGCTCGACGGCGGCGGAAAGGTCTGGCTGACCCAGTCCCGGCCCATCACCACGCTTTACCCGCAGCCGGAGAAGGCCCCGGACCGGCGCGGTCCGGGGGAGGAGTTGCGGGTCTACCTGTGCTTCAGCCTCGCCCAGGGCCTCACGCGGCCGCTGACCCCGATGGGGCTTGCCGCCCTCCGGCGGGTCGGCTCGTCCGTTGCGGCCGCCGCCGGCTTTGACGTTCCCGACCCCCGCAACGGGCCGCCGCCGTACGTCGAAGCCGGGCAGCGCATCTTCGTCGACCTGACCGCGGCCGCGCGGAGCACCGTGGGCCGCCGGCTCATCCCGAGTGTCTTCGACGTCATGGAGGCCCGCTCCGCAAAAGTCCTGCGCAGCGTGTTTGGCGACCCCCGCCTCTCCATCACCCGCCGCACGCCATGGGACCTCCTCAGGCACGTGGTCCCCATCGCTGTGCGGTTCCGCGTGCCGGAAGCAGCGGTCCGGGCGCTGGTCCGTCCCGAGGCGGCCCTCAAGCGCCTGAACCGCTTCACCACGGAGTTCAACGCGACGCTGGAACTTCCCCAGGGAGCTTCCCCGCGCGCGCGGCTTGACCACGCCGAGGGGATCCTCCCGCGGCTCTTCCCTAACCTTCCGGCAGTGCTCCCGTTGGCGGGCCTGGGCTTCGCAATGCTCGGCCTCGCCGGGAAACTCCTGGGTGCCGGGAAACTGTTTGGTGCCGGGCCGGACGGTGCCGGGCCGGACAGCTCCGGCCAGGACAGCGCCGGGCCGAAACGAAACATCGACCTCCAGCCCGTGCTCCGCGGCCTGCCCAACAACGTGACAACCGAGATGGACCTCGAGCTGTGGCGGGTGGCTACACAGATGAAGTCCGACACCGAATCGCTGGCCGTGCTCACCGGCCATCCACCGGCAGTGCTGGCGCAGCGCTTCGCCGCCGGCGACTTGCCGGCCGTGGCCCAGTCCGGCCTGGCAGGATTCCTCGCGCGGTTCGGGCACCGGGCTGTCGCCGAGATCGACGTCGGCATGCCCCGCTGGCGGGACGACCCCACCCATATCCTTGGCGTCCTCGCCAACTACCTCCGGCTGGAGGACCCGGAACGCGCCCCTGACCGCCAGTTCAGCAAGGCGGCAGCCGAGGCCGAGGCGCAAATCGAGCGGCTCGTGGCGGAGGCCCGTTCGCGGGGACGAGTCCGGGCCGTGGCCGTCCGGGCGGCGCTGCGGCGGGCGCGGCTCTTCGCCGGGCTGCGCGAGCTTCCCAAATTCCAGATCGTCCTGGCGCTGGCGGAAGTGCGGAAGCAGCTCGCCGAAGTTGGTGCCGTGCTGGCGGAACAGGAACGGCTCGCCCGGGCCGACGACATCTTCTTCCTGGACTTTGCCGAAGCGAACCGGGCCCTGGATGGTGCCGACATGCAGGATCTCGTGGCGCAGCGGCAGGGGGCCTATTACCTGGAACTGGAGCGGCGCCACATTCCCCGGATGCTGCTCTCAGACGGAACGGAACCCGAAACGCTGCTTGCCACCGTCGGAACCGCGGCTGCCGGGGCGATGTCCGGGAGCCCGGCGTCGGCGGGGACGGTGACAGCGCCCGCGCGCGTCATCCTCGACCCCGTAGGTGCCCACCTGGAACCGGGGGAGATCCTCGTGGCGCCGTCGACCGATCCGGGCTGGACCCCGCTGTTCCTGACGGCGGGCGGCCTGGTGATGGAGATGGGCGGCCCTAATTCCCATGGCGCGGTTGTGGCCCGGGAATACGGCATCCCCGCCGTGGTGGGCGTCGCTGACGCCACATCGCTGCTCAGGACGGGCCAGGAAGTGACGGTCGACGGCGGCGCGGGCACTGTGGTGCCCGGCGCCTGAGAGCCCGGGGCTACTGACGGGGGCTACCCGGGCCCGGAACTACTTCCGGTCCTTTGCAGGCCTTCCGCGCCGGATGTGCCGGACCACGAGCCAGACCACGAAGATGGCCAGGGCGGCGTAGACGGCGTAGTTGAGGTAGCGCGAGTACTGCTCCACCATCGCGTATTGGCGCCCCAGCAGCACACCGAAGCCGATCAGGGCGCCGTTCCAGATGCCGCTGCCGGCAATCGTGAAAATGCTGAAAGTGCCGAGGTGCATCCTTTCGGCGCCCGCCGGCAATGAAATGAGGCTCCGCACGCCGGGCAGCAGCCGGCCGAAGAAAATCGCCGATCTGCCGTGGCGGCGGAACCAGCCGTCCGCTTGCTCGAAGTCCTCCCGGTCCACCAGCGGCAGCTTGGACAACCAGCGGATCGAACGCTCCAGCCCCACCTTCGCGCCCAGGAAATACAGCGCAAGGGCGCCCAGATACGCCCCCAGTGTGCTGGTCACGAAGACCAGGACCAGATTGAGGGAGCCCTGCCGGGTCAGGAATCCGGCGAGCGGAAGAATCACTTCGCTGGGAATCGGCGGAAACACCGTCTCGAGGAAGGTGAAGAGCCCCACGCCCCATTCCCCGAGCGAATCGATCGCCTGGGCAGCGAAGCCCACGATGCCTGTCAGTTCATCGGCCGGACTGGCGGTGGCACCGGGAATGCGCATGGGGCGGAGGCTCCTGGAATCTGGAAAACGGCGTCCCGTCCAGTCTGGCGCACGAGTCGCGACAGGGAAAGCAGTCAGCCCGGCCGGGGGCTGCCACATAAGGGGCCGAGGCGTACCCTGAGGGTATGAGCTGCGACGTCGGAGCGGAGTTGACATGACTGCCATCTGGCTGCGGTGGACACCTGCCGTGGCCGTACCTGCTGTTATTGCTGCCGGAGTCCTGGCGGGGTCCCTGCCTGCGAGCGCCCGGGATCTGTTGCCGGAGAAGACACCGGCCCAGGTGCTGGCGATGATCGGGCAGCACCAGACCAAGTCCTTCTCCGGCACCCTGGAGCAGTCCTCCGAACTCGGACTGCCTGATGTTCCCCAGGTGGGGCCCAGCTCGGGTGCCGGCACGGGCTCCCTCGCCGAGCTGCTTACCGGGCCGCACAGCGCCCGCGTCTATGTCGACGGGGCAACCAAGGCCCGCATCCAGGTGATGGACCGGATGGCCGAGCGCGACGCCGTCCGCCAGGGCAACGAGGTGTGGCTGTACAACTCCAAGGACAACACAGCCACGCATGTCACGCTTCCCGCGGCGGCAGCGAAGGAATCCCGCAGCCATGACATGCCGGAAGGCGTGGCAACGCCGGAGGAACTGGCCGCGAAGATGCTTGACAAGCTGGACAGCAGCACCGAAGTGGCGGTGGCCGGTGACACCGAGGTGGCAGGCAGGGCCGCTTATAACCTGGTCCTCACGCCGCGGTCGGACGTCACCCTGGTGGGCTCGGTGGCTGTGGCCGTGGATGGTGAGAATGGCATGCCGCTGAGCGTGGAGGTGCGGGCGCGCGGGCAACAGGAGCCCGCCTTCAGGACCGCGTTCTCCAGCCTGACGCTTGGAGCCCCGGACGCGGGACTGTTCAAGTTCTCGCCGCCGCCGGGCGCCTCGGTGAAGGAACTTGCGGTGCCGTCGACGTCCCACGGCAAGACGGACCACGCCGATAAGGACCTGGCTGACAGGAATTCGGGCAGCAAGGACCTCCGCGGACACACCCCAACGGTCACCGGAACCGGCTGGGAACGGATCGTCGGCATCCCGGCTCCCTCCGCTTCCGCCCCGTCCGCGTCCCCTGAGTCTGGAAAGCAATCCGTCGACAAGCTGCTCAATGATCCCCTGCTGCGCCAGGCGACAGTGACCGTCCCAGGCGGCCGGGCCATCTCCACATCACTGGTCAACGTCCTCCTGACCGACGACGGCCGGACGTTCGTAGGTTCCGTGCCCCTTGAGCGGCTCCAGGCCGCCGCAGCCGCGAGGTGACAGCGGCTGGCCGCGGCCCGGGTTCCGCAACTGACGCACTGGCACCTGCATTGGAAGCTGTCACGCGCGTTTTCGGGGCAGCCGGCACGCCGGCCATAGCGACGCTGGCCATAGAGACGCAGGGCCTGAGCAAGCGCTTCGGCCACCAGTTGGCGGTCAACGGCATCGACCTCGCCGTCCCCCGGGGCTCAGTCTTCGGCTTCCTCGGGCCCAACGGTTCCGGCAAGACCACCACCATCCGCATGATGCTCGGCCTGGCGGCCCCCACCGCCGGAGAGGTCAGGGTCCTGGGACTGGACATGCCTCGGCAGCTGGATGAGGTCCTGCCCCGGGTCGGTGCCCTGGTGGAGGGCCCGGCTTTTTATCCGTTCCTCTCGGGTGCGGCAAATCTGCACCGCTTTGATGCCGCGGACCGCCACGCCGCACCGTCCAGCCGCCGCGCGCGGGTGGCGGAAGCACTGGAACGCGTGGGGCTTTCCCACGCTGCCCGGAAGAAGGTGCGGGCCTACTCGCTCGGCATGAAGCAGCGGCTGGGAATCGCCAACGCGCTGCTGGCCAGGCGCGAATTGCTGGTCCTGGACGAACCCACCAACGGGCTGGATCCACAGGGCACACGCGAGGTCCGGAACCTGGTGCGGTCACTCGCCGCCGACGGTGCCACCGTGTTCGTCTCGAGCCATCTGCTCGCTGAAGTGGAGCAAATCTGCACCCATGCGGCGATCATGAGCGCGGGCCGGCTGGTGGCGCAGGGGCCCCTGGCCGAACTCCGCCAGGCCGGCACCGCTCAGCTTCGCCTGGTGACGCCCGACGCCGGTACGGCCTCGGGCGTTTTGGCGCGGTTTGGTTTGTCCCCGGTTGTGGGACATCCCGACGGCGCGGACGCCGTCATCACGTCAAGCCTGCCCGTTGGCACGGGGCCCGACCGCATGGCAGGGCTCTCCGGTCCAGCTGAGCACCCGGCGCCGGCAGGTGAACCATCCGCGAACGGGGCTGTGGCACCGGAAGCGATCGTCGCTGCCCTCGTTGCCGACGGGGTGCGTGTCCGCGGGTTCACGGTGGAGCGTGGCAGCCTGGAAGACCGGTTCGTGGCCTTGACGGGGGAGGGCTTCGATGTCGCGCAGTGATCGGCCGCCAGTGCAGGAGTTCGCAACACAGGGACTGCCAGCCCCGGCGCCGGGGACCAGGCACCGGGCGTCCAGCGGTTCCCTGCTCGCCTCGGAGCTGAAGCAGCTGTTCCGCCGCCGCAGGACCCAGGCGATGCTGCTGGCACTGGCCGCCATCCCGGTGCTGATCGCCGTCGTCGTCCGCGTTTCCTCAGCTGTTCCCCCGGGGAGGGGGCCCGCTTTCCTGGACCGGATCAGCCAGAACGGCCTGTTCGTGGCAGTCACCGCGATGCTGGTTTCAGTGCCGCTGTTCCTTCCGCTGACCATCGGCGTGGTCGCGGGGGACACCATTGCCGGGGAAGCCGGACTGGGCACGCTGCGATACCTGCTGGTGGCCCCAGCCGGAAGGGTGCGCCTGCTGCTGGTCAAGTATGCCGGGGCAGCGGTTTTCTGTATCTCCGCCCCGCTGGCCGTGGCACTTGCCGGAGCCGGCATCGGCTGGGCGCTCTTCCCGGTGGGGCCGGTGGCGCTGCTCTCGGGCGACCTGGTGGAACCGGACGAGGCGCTGGCCAGGATGCTGCTGATCGCCGCGTACCAGGCTGTTTCGCTGCTGGGTCTGTCGGCCATCGGGCTGTTCCTGTCCACGCTGACCGACGTGCCTGTGGGCGCCATGGCCGCCACCATCATCCTGTCCGTCGCATCCCAGGTGCTCGACCAGTTGCCCCAGCTGGAGTGGCTGCACCCGTGGCTGTTCACGCACTACTGGTTCGGCTTCGCAGACCTGCTTCGCCAACCCATCGGCTGGGACTCGTTTGGTGACAACGCCCTGTTGCAGGCTGGCTACATCGCAGTGTTCGGCGCGCTCGCGTACGGCAGGTTCGCGAGCAAGGACGTCCTGTCCTAGTTGGGACTGCTCCTGCCAGAAGCCTGGGTCAATAGCGTGCCGCGACCGGGTGGAGCTGCATGCCTGCCATCATGCTGAGGTCCGTCACGGTGATGCCCGCGGACGGGTTCAGTGCCTGGACCACCTTGCCGCCGCCCAGGTAGATCGCCACATGGTAGAAACCGGGGGCCGATCCCCAGACCAGGAGATCACCGGGCTGCGCCTGGGACAGGGGCACATGGACTGGCGCTTGGGCGAACTGCTCAGCTGCCGTGCGCGGAAGTTGCTTTCCAATGGCTGCGAATGCGTTCTGGACCAGGCCTGAACAGTCGAAGCCGTACGCGCCGGTGCCGCCGAACTGGTAGAAGTACGGGGAGCCCACCTTGCCCATTGCCACCGAAATGGCCGCCTGGTTGGAACCGCCCGGCGACGGCGCCGGCAGAACCGGTGCCGGCTGAACCGGTGCCGGCTGAACCGGTGCCGGCTGAACCGGTGCCGGCTGAACCGGTGCCGGTGCGGGGGCCGGGGCAGGACGTGCGGGCGCGGGAGCCGGGCGGGCAGGGGCCGGAGCCGCAGGCGAAGGTGCTGAAGGAGCGGCAGGTGCCGGCGCGGCCTGGGCAGGCGTCCGGGACGGTGCGGCAGCGGCCCGTTCCGCTGGGGCCGCACTCCCGCCGCCGGAACCGGCAGCATTCGCAGCTGCCGCCTTGTCTGCGGCCTCCTGGGCCGCGGCGGCACGTTCCGCGGCCGCTGTCACGGCGGCGAGCCGGGCCTGCTGGCGTTGGCGCTCCAAACCGTCCACGCGGGCCGACTCAAGCGCCGCCGTTGTGTTCCGAAGCGAGGCAAGCTGCCCCACGAGGACAGTCCGCTGTGCCTTGGCGTCCGCCACCGCCTTCACCTGGGCTGCATTGGCCTGGTCTGCCGCTGCCTTAAGCGTCTCCGCGGTTTTCGCGGCGTCGTCTGCCGCGCGGCGGGCCTCGGCGGCAGCAGCGGTGAGTGATTCGGCGGCCGCGGCGGTGGTTTCGGCGGCGGTGAAGGCCCTGCTCCGGCCGGCCGTGAGGGCCTGTAGGGTTGCGGCCTTGGCCAGGACGTCGCCCGTGCCGGTGACCAGGCCGCTCAGCTCCGGATTGAGGCCGCCGTTCCGGTACAGGTCGCCGGCCAGCTGCCCCACGGCCTTACGGCTCTTGGACTGTTCCTTGTCCGCGGCGGCAGCCCTGGCCGTGGCCACGGCGGCCGCGTCCGATCTCGTGTCCAGCTCCACGAGGGCATTGCTGTAGGCGTTGTTGGCCTCAAGTGTCCGTGCGAACGTGACCTCCTGGGCCGCCGCGGCGTCGGCCAGGATGCCCTCGATGTCGGCGACCTTTGCCGCCGTCTTACTTTCGCTGGACTTGGCCGCTGCGATGTCCGCGGGGGACGGGAGTTCCGGCGCCGCCGGAACCGTCAGCGCTGTTGCACTTGGGACCGATGCCGGCGGCGTGAGCGCGAATGCCCGGTCAGCCCGTGCGGGCGAGGCAAGGGTTCCAAAGAGGACGACGGCGGTGCACAGGACGGCCGCTGTGCGGCCGGGGCCGGTCAAACTCATTCATAACCTCGCAAGTCAGGGCGGGGCGAACGAGTCGGGAGGCAGCACGGAAGCGCCCCTCTGAAGATGCCCAGCCCTCTGAGGTTAGAGGTCAGTTTGTCACTTTGGCAACACTGATCACATCAATAACATAAACAACATCAGTGTCATTTGAGCGGAGGCGCGAGGGCGTGTCGCGGGAACGTTGCCCCGCGTGGGTGACGAAAAAGTGTCGAAGCCGGAGAGCGGAGGCCCGAGCACCCGGGCCTGGTTGGCCCCTGGCTGTGGTCATGTCCCCTGCCTGCAAGGCTAGTCCCAACCCAGTTCGTGAAGCCGCTGGTCGTCGATTCCGAAGTGATGGGCAATCTCGTGGATCACCGTTACCGCCACTTCCTCCACCACGTCCTCGCGGGAGGAACAGATGTCCAGGATCGGCTGGCGGTAAATGGTGATGCGGTCCGGAAGCGATCCCGCGTCCCACCAGGAGTCGCGCTCGGTCAGCGGAAATCCCTCGTACAGTCCCAGAAGCACCGTGTCCGGGTCCTCGCCGGGCTGCGGGACGTAGTCGTCGTCGATGAACACCGCCACGTTGTCCATGGCCCGCGCCACCTCGGCCGGAAGCTGGTCCAGGGCGTCGCTGACGGCGGCTTCGAAGTCGGCCTCGGACATCTCGAATCCGGAGGGATCGCCGGCCCCGTCCGGCACAATCGGGAGGCCGGGCGGCAGGTTTGCGGGCATATCCAAACTTTAGCGGGATCTCCGCCGGGTCAGCCCGACACCGAGGAGGCAGATGGCGCCGCCGATGAGCCCCCAGATGGTCGGGATTTCACTGAGCACCAGCCACGAGATCAGGACCGTCGTGCCCGGCACCAGATACGTGGTGGCCGCGAGCTTGCCGGCATCGATCAGTGAAAGGGCGTAGGCCCACGTGGTGAAGGCGATGGCGGTGGGAAAGATGCCCAGATAAACCAGGCCAAGCGTGGCGGGCAGGGGCGCCGCCTGCAGTTCCTGCCCCAACTGGCCGGCGAAGGGCAGGCAGCAGACCAGGCCCACCATGATGCCGAACCAGGTGGCCTGCCCGGCCGGAAACTTCCGCAGCACGGGCTTCTGGATGATGACGCTGACCGCGGCGAGTGCAGCAGCGAGGAGGCAAAGCAGCACACCTGCAACGTCCGCCGTCGAACGCGTCCCCGATCCCAGCGCGATGACCGCGACGCCGCCGAACGCCACCAGGCTGCCGATAATCAACCAGCGGGGAAAGCCCTCCTTGAGGATGATGCCCGCCATGACGGCCACCAGGATGGGGTTCACGTTGATGAGCAGCGCGCTGGTTCCGGCGTCGAGCGAATGTTCCGCGGCGTTCAGCGCCACGTTGTACCCGGCGAACCACATGACGCCGTAGGCGAGAATCGGCCACCATTCGCGTCCTCGCGGCAGCGCCCGCAGCTTGGGCAACACCACTGCGCCGAGCACGACGGCGGCGATCGTCAGCCGCCCCAGCGTCAGGGCTCCGGGGGAGAAGCTTGGTCCGACGGCGCGGATGCCCACGAAGGCGGAGGCCCAAAGCACCACCGTCACGACGACGGCGGCGACGCCCAGCTTGTTGACGCTCTTCCGGGGTTCCTGGGAGGTGCGCGCTTCGGGGGAGTGGGGCGGGAGGGGGCTCGTGCCGGCGGTGGATGCCATGGTGCCAATCTAATCCCGTTCCGCGCGCCCTGGCTGGCGGAAATCGGCCATGTCTAGCCAAGAAGCTGCCATTGTGTCGGGCCCTGATTTGCTTGGCGTCTGGGCGGTCTGCGGGCCGATTTTGGATATTCCGGGGATAGGCTCTATAGTTTTACAGGTCCAGTTCGGAGGAACACGAAAGGACAAGAACGAAAGGCTTCGGCCCTTTATTTTTGCCCTTGTTCAGCCAGATTGAGTCCAGGCCCCCATCGTCTAGCGGCCTAGGACACCGCCCTTTCACGGCGGCGGCACGGGTTCGAATCCCGTTGGGGGTACGCAAGGAAGTGGTCAAAGCAGGCAAGAAAGTCTGGTAGGCTGGAGTCCTTGAAAAAACGCGGTAGCGATACTGCGGAAGCAAGAAATAGCAAGGCCCTGTAGCGCAGTTGGTTAGCGCGCCGCCCTGTCACGGCGGAGGTCGCGGGTTCAAGTCCCGTCAGGGTCGCTTTGATTGCCGGGAGAAATTCCGGTTGTCATGGTGACATGTCACCTAGGCTCTGTAGCTCAGTTGGTAGAGCGTTCGACTGAAAATCGAAAGGTCACCGGATCGACGCCGGTCGGAGCCACCAGCTAAAACCCCGCTGTTCCATTAGGAACGGCGGGGTTTTTTCGTTCCCCGGGTTTTGCGGGTTCTCCGCCCCGGCTTCCCCGCGCTGGCTACACCTGGTTCCACGCCTTTTCTGCCCCTGGTGACCTCCTCGCCTTCCCCGTCTTGGCCTGACCCGCCAGTGGACGTGGAAGGCCGCCGCGAACCCCGCGTCGCCCGCCGGCGCCATGTCCCATTGGCGCGCATGTCTCATTGGCTACCGGCGAATGAACCGTCGTGGGGCACTTTGGAGGCGTCGGCGTCGTCATTCGCCCCGGCGTTCGGGTGTTGGCCGTCAAAGAGCCCCTTTTTGGCAGGCCGGGCCGATGGCCACAGATGTGATCAACGCCATTGATGACGCGTTTATGAAGTCACGTTTGGTTCCGGTCCTGAAGTGGGGCACGCGCGCGCAAACGAGATGTAAGCGCTTGCACCCAAGGAGGGCCAACCAGAGATTACCCCCGAAAACCGTGTTGAACTCGGCTGACAACGTTGTCTACCGTTGGGTGTGGGCCGCGAAATGTATGACATTTCCGATCGCCCAACGCGGGGTCCTACCCAAACCCCGCTATCTCCCTCGACACAACGGCGTCCTCGATGACGCATGCCGTGTCAGCGGGGTCTCTGGAGTCCGGGGGACAAGGGCAGCTGCCCGTCTTCCACGAACGTAACTCCGCGAGAAGAGCAAAAAATGCACAAGCACCCCAACACCCCCCGGATGCTGCGGTGGCGCCCTGCCGCCGCAGCTCTGGTGGCCACTGTCGCCGCCACGGCATTCCTCGCCGTGCCCTCGGCGCAGGCCAACGAGCCCTCGGATCCGCCGTCCAGCACCCAGATGCCGGCGCCGACTCCGGGCTTCCCCCTGCCGACGCCCCACACCCAGGCAGCCCATGACCCGGCGTCGGACTTCACCTCGAAGTGGACCCGTGCGGATGCCAAGCAGATCATGGCGCAGAGCGACTCCAAGGTTCAGCCGGGCAAGAACTCGATGAGCCCCGACGTCACCATGCCGGAGATCCCCGAGAACTTCCCCGCCATGAACGATGACGTGTGGGTCTGGGACACCTGGTCGCTGACCGACGAGAACGCGAACCAGATCAGCTACAAGGGTTACGACGTGATCTTCTCGCTGGTCGCTGACCGGCACGCAGGCTACGGCTTCGACCAGCGCCACTGGAACGCCCGCATCGGCTACTTCTTCCGCAAGACCAACGCCGACCCGGCCAAGGACAAGTGGAACTACGGCGGACACCTGTTCCTGGACAACACCTCCATCGGCAACACCGAATGGTCCGGCTCCACCCGCCTCATGAAGGGCGACCAGGTGAACGTGTTCTACACGGCCACCACGTTCTACGACGTCAAGGAGCGCAACGCCGGCGGCGGCGGTATCGCCCCGGATGCTGTCATCGCCAAGGCACTCGGCAAGATCCACGCTGACAAGAACGGCGTGACCTTCGACGGCTTCCAGCACACCAAGCTGCTCGAGCCGGACGGAAAGCTCTACCAGAACAAGGCGCAGAACCCGGGCTTCGCGTTCCGCGACCCGTACACGTTCGCCGACCCGGCACACCCCGGCAAGACCTTCATGGTGTTCGAAGGCAACACCGGCGGCAAGCGCGGCGACTACCGCTGCAAGAACGAGGACCTGGGCTACGCCAAGGGTGACCCCAACGCCGAAAACCTCGACGAGGTCAACAGCAAGGGCGCCTACTACCAGACCGCCAACGTGGGCCTGGCCGTGGCAGACAACAAGGACCTGACCAAGTGGCACTTCCTGCCGCCGCTCCTGTCCGCCAACTGCGTCAACGACCAGACCGAACGTCCGCAGATCTTCATCCAGAATGAAAACGGCAAGAACAAGTACTACCTGTTCACCATCAGCCACCAGTTCACCTATGCGGCCGGCATGCGCGGACCCGACGGCGTCTACGGCTTCGTGGGCGACGGCGTCCGCTCCGACTACCAGCCGATGAACAACAGCGGCCTGGCCCTGGGCTCCCCGACGGACCTGAACCTGCCGTCAGAGTCACCGGAGGCTCCGACGCCGAACCAGAACGGCCGTCAGTTCCAGGCCTACTCGCACTACGTGCAGCCGGGCGGCCTGGTCCAGTCCTTCATCGACAACGTGAACGGCGTCCGCGGCGGCTCCCTGTCGCCCACCGTGAAGATCAACTTCCGGGACGGCGTGTCCAAGGTTGACCGCACCTTCGGCAAGAACGGCCTCGGCCCGTTCGGTTACCTGCCAACCAACGTCCATGTTGGCGGCAACGGCCTCTACAAGTAAGCCGTCACTGAATCAGTAAACAGAAGGCACCCGGACCAGGTCCGGGTGCCTTCTGCTGCCCACGCCTCTCCGTATATACAGGACTTCTTTCGGGCAGGACTGCAAAGTGCACCCGGCCTGTCAACTTGGAAAGAGGCGCACCGGCCGGGCTAGACTCGCACGCCGGGGGACGGGGCAGGCGTCTGCGGCTGCCCAGCCAGGCCGCCCCAGGCGGCAAAACCACTCCAGGAATGGAAACCGTGAAACATCTTGCCCGCCCGCTGTACGCCACCGCCCTTCTCGCCGTAGCGGCACTTACCGCCTGCTCCGCGCCCGCCTCCGGCAGCGCGCCATCGGCGTCTGAAACGCCCACGACGGCGGCCAGCAGCGCCGCTCCGACCGCATCGGCGGGTGCCGCTTCCGGTCCGTACGGCGGCTACGGCTCGGCGGCCGAGGCCTGCGCCGCCATCTCTACGCAGGCTACCGGAGCGTCCCTGCTGCCCCTCTCCGCTGCGCAGGGCAAGACGGCGGAACTGGAACAGAAGAAAGCCGAACTTGCCGAGACGGCCCAGCGGGTCCCGGAGGCGCTGAAGGCGGACTTCGCGCGGCTGAACGAGGTGGCACTGGCCGGTCTCTCCGACCAGAGCGTGTATTCCAACGGCAAGTTCGAAGCCGCGATGGCCCCCGTGACAAGCTGGCTGTCCTCGAACTGCCACTGACCCGGCGGGCGGAAAGCAGGCGCCGGGCTCCGCGGGGAACGCGGTGCCCGGCCCCCTGACGTTGTCCCGGCCCCCGGCGTCGTCCTGGCCCCTGGCGTTGTCGGGCCTAGGGGATAGGGTTGTGTTCAACAGAAGGGGAGTGCTGATGGAATACCAGAATCCACAAACCGCCGCCGTTCGCGCGGACCCTGCTCCAGTGCCGGCCGCTGCCGGCGGGCGGACCGTGATCTCCGAGACCGCCGTGGCCAAGGTCGCCGGTATTGCAGCCCGGGCCGTGCCCGGCGTGTACTCCCTGGGGACCGGCTCCTCCCGGGCGCTCGGAGCCATCAGGGACGCGGTGGGCAGCTCCGATCATGCCGCGGGCGTGCACGCCGAGGTGGGCGAAACCCAGGTGGCCGTAGACATCACCCTGGTGGCGGTCTACGGCGCTCCGCTGCATGCCCTGGCCAACCAGGTGCGGGCAAGCGTATATGCAGCCGTCGAGAAACTGGTGGGCCTGCAGGTCATTGAGGTCAATGTCGAGATCAACGACGTCTACATTGCACCGCCGGTGAAGCCTACGGGTGCGCCCGCCGTCGCTGAGAGGGAGGCGGTCCTGTGAGCCCCACCGTGGTTGGAATCGCCGTCGGCGCCTTCGTGGCGTTCATGTCACTACAGTTTGGCCTCTGGGGCTTCCTGATCTCCTTGCTGTTCATGGGCATCGGTGCGCTTCTGGGCCGCGCCGCAGAAGGGAAACTGGACCTGCGCAGCGTCATTGATGCCATCAGCGGCCGGCGCTCATCCTCATGAACCGGGCGGCCGACATGAACCGGGCAGCCGAACCAGCGAGGCCCGGCCGGCAGTACAGCGGTCACAACAGGATCAGCACCCAGGCCCTCACAAGCCTGGCCAAGGCTGCCGCCGCAGAGGCCCTGGGCATTCATGCCCATGACGTGCGCGCTGACTGGTCGGACGACGACGGCCTGCTGGCTTTGTCCCTCGTGGCCCCCATCAGGATTCCCAGCCTTACCGCCGTACTCCGCGACCCGGGACGTGTCTCGGCTCTGGGCGGCTCCATTTGGGACAGGACGGTGCACGCCAAGACCGACATTCTGACCAAGGTCACCGAACTCAGCGGTGCGAGTCTGAGCAGGGTGGATATCCGCATCAGCGGTGCCCACGTCACGGAAGAGGGCAGGGTGCGGTGAGTTCCGTCGTCGAACAGCAGCATGAGGCCGGCGGGGACCCGGCGCAGGACGGCACCGGGGCAGCCCACGCCGCCACCATCGACATGCGGAGCGTCCTGCACCGCGAGACCCACGCCTCCCGGGCTGTGGCATCGGTCATCGCAGGATCCCTGGTCATCGTTCTCTGTCTTTACGCGCTCCTTGAATCGGCGGTACGTGCCATCGGCCAGCCGCCCTGGCTCATCGATCCGCAGACGGCAGCCGAACGCATCGTGGCCCTCCCGTCGGGCGTACCGCCTCTGCTGCTGGGTGCCGCCGGAGCCGTGACCGCCGCAGTAGGTCTCTTCTTTTTCCTGAGCGCGGTCCTGCCCGGGCGCCGGGCCAGGCATCTGCTGGCCGACCGGCGGATTGCCGTTGTGGTTGATGATGAAGTCATCGCCGCGGCACTTGCCCGGAGCGCGCGCCTGGCGGCCAATGTCACGCAGGCACAAGTCATGGTGGTGGTTTCCCAGCGACAGGTGGTGGTCAACGTGCGCCCCACCTCCGGTGTGCCGGTCAGCGAAAACGACATCCTGCAGGCGGTCGAGGACGAACTGCAGGCGATGGGACCAGCTCCCATGCCACAGGTGACCGTCAACCTGTCGACTTCCGGGGTGGTGGGCGCATGAACGGCACGCCCAGGCTTCTCAACCGGGTCCTTCTCGGCATTCTTGGCTTCAAACTGCTGGCGATCGGCGTGCTGCTGGTACTCCTGGCGGCCGTCCCCGCCGTCGCGGCGTGGTGGCACTCCTGGTCCAAGAGCGTGTCGGACAATGCCACCGCGGTCTTCGAGGGGACCCAGTTCCCCGGCCGTCAGGGGAGTTGGCTGTGGATCGTCCTGGCCCTCGCTGTGGTGCTGCTGATCGGCCTCATGGTTGCGTGGATCGCCCAGCAGGGCAAGGGCCGCACCGACCTTCTGCTGGCGGCAGAGGACCCGGGCGGTGTTCCCGGAGATATCCGGATCGGCGGCGGAGTTGCCGAGCAGGCACTCAAGAACGCCCTGGCCGACCGTCCGGAGCTTGCCGGAGCCACGGTCTCGATCTACGGCGTGAAGGGCCAGCCCGCGCTGAAGCTCCGGCTGCACCCACGCCCGGGTGTCCCGCCGCAGGCCGTCGCGGCCGAGGCTGCGGACCTCATTGACGCTCTGAGCGCCGTGGTGGGCCAGCGGACACCGGTCGTTGTGCATATCGCGGCCGGCGCGCGGACCCGCTTCAGCCGCGCTGAGCGGGTCCGCTAGCTCTATTTTTCAGAACTCTGACAGCCAGAAACCGGTAGCCCGAAACGGCCGGGCAATCTATCCGGCCACCAGGTACGCGGCGCTGTTGGGCGCAACGACCGCGTCATCAGCGCCTGATTCTCCGGCGCTGGAGAGCGCCACCCGGTATCCGTCGGGGACGGGCGCAGGCTTCGCCCCCGTGTTTGCGATCACCAGGACGTCCCGGTTCAGGAATGCGAGAACGCCCAGTTGGGGATCGTGGTTGTCCGCCCAGCAGAATGTTCCGGATCCCAGCCTGTGGCTCCGGCGCGTGGCAAGCGCCGAGCGGTACAGCTCCAATGTCGAGCCTTTGACGCCGTCCTGCCGGTCGGCAGCCAAATCTTCGAAGGATTCAGGCTGCGGCAGCCAGGGCGCGGCCGGGTCCTGCGCGGTGGACGCCTCGGCGAAGCCGTACCCCGGCGCTTCGGATTTCCAAGGCAGCGGCACCCGGCAGCCGTCGCGCCCCCGTTCGATGCCGTTGGTCCGGAAGAACGTCGGGTCTTGCCGGGCTTCTGCGGGCAGGGTGGTGTGCTCAGGGAGGCCAAGCTCCTCGCCCTGGTAAATATAGGCGGAGCCGGGGAGGGCCAGGGACACCAGCGTGGCGGCCCGGGCGCGGGACAGGCCCAGGACGGCGTCGGGCTGTTCGTCCTCGGCGGCAATGCCTTTCGGGAAGGTCGTGGGGTCCTGAAGGCCGAAGCGGCTCGGGTGGCGCACCGTGTCATGGTTGCTCAGGACCCACGTGGACGGCGCCCCAACGGACGCGGCCGCCTCGAGGGAGTCCTCGATGGCCACGGCCATCCGCTGTGCGTTCCAGCCGGCCAGGAGGAAGTCGAAGTTGAAAGCCTGCTGCATCTCGTCCGGGCGGATGTAGCGCGCCAGGCGCTCCGCGGGTTCAACCCATGCCTCGGCCACCAGCATCCGGTCGCCATCGTACCCGGCCAGGACCCTGTTCCAGTCGCGGTAGATGTCATGGACGCCGTCCTGGTCAAAGAACGGCGACGGCGGATACAGCGGCGACACCGGCTCGTGTTCCGTGCTCACGGCGGCGTTCCCGGCGCTCGAATCGGTGCTCGCCCCCGTCCCGGCAGCGGCCCCGGTACCGGCCGGGGAAGCGTGCGCCGTATGCGGTTCAACTGCCTCGCCGTGGGCGCCCGGGGGATCCGTCACGTGGGCGGCTTCGGCGGATCCTTCCACCATGGCAGCCACGCCTTCCCAGTCCGGAAGGCCGGCCTCCTTCACCATCCCGTGGGCCACATCCACCCGGAAGCCGTCCACGCCACGGTCCAGCCAGAAGCGCAGCACGGAACGCATCTCCGCCCAGACCTCGGGGTTTTCCCAGTTGAGGTCCGGCTGCTTCGTGTCGAACAGGTGCAGGTACCAGTCGCCCGGGGAGCCGTCCGCATTCGTGGTGCGCGTCCAGGCCGGTCCGCCGAAGATGGATTTCCAGTTGTTGGGGGCGATGTTGCCGTCGCCGGAGCCGGGAACCTCGTCCTTCCCTGGCCGGAACATGTAACGCTCCCTGGCGGCCGAACCGGGTTCCGCGGCGAGGGCCTCCTGGAACCACACATGTTCATCGGACGTGTGGTTGGGCACCAGGTCCACGATCACTTTCAGCCCGCGGCTGTGGGCCCCGTCCAGCATGACGTCGAAGTCGGCCAGCGTGCCGAAGGCCGGATCCACCTGCCGGTAATCGGCGACGTCGTAGCCGCCGTCGGCCTGCGGGGACCTGTAGAACGGCGAGAGCCAGACGGCGTCGACGCCGAGCTGCTGCAGGTAGGGCAGGCGCGCCGTGACGCCGGGGAGGTCACCCATGCCGTCACCGTTCCCATCGGAAAAAGAACGCGGATAAATCTGGTAAACAGCCGCGTGGGCCCACCAAGCTGCTGTCTCGGAAGCCGGCGTGCTGATCGGGCGGTGGGTCATGGTTGCCTCTCCGGTAACAATTAGGTGTAAACGCTTGCATATCTTCGGGCAACGTTACTAGTGTGACAGTCACCACATCAACCGCACGACTGATTTCCATGTCACTCAGCGAGGAGTCTCCAGCCAATGAAAACCCCTAAGTTCTTACTCCCGGTTGCCACTGCCGGCGTGCTCGCTCTGACCCTGTCTGCCTGTGGCGGCGGCGGCGGGGGCGGCACCACGGGCGGCGGCGGCGGGGGCGGCGACGCCGCCAACAACCTGGACGGCCGCGGTCCCATTACCTACGTTCAGGGCAAGGACAACAGCAACGTCGTCCGCCCGCTGATCGAGAAGTGGAACGCCGCCCACCCGAACGAGAAGGTGACCTTCAAGGAGCAGACGGACCAGGCGGACCAGCAGCACGACGACATCGTGCAGCACTTCCAGGCCAAGGACGCCAGCTACGACGTCGTGGACGTTGACGTCGTGTGGACCGCGGAGTTCGCGGCCAAGGGATGGCTCCAGCCGCTGAAGGACAAGATGGCCTTCGACACCAGCGCCATGCTGAAGCCGACCGTCGACAGCGCCACGTACAAGGGAACCCTGTACGCGGCCCCGCAGACCTCCGACGGCGCCCTGCTGTACTACCGCAAGGACCTGGTCCCCACAGCGCCGAAGACGTGGGACGAAATGATGGGCATGTGCTCCATCGCCAAGCAGAACAACATTGGCTGCTACGCCGGGCAGTTCAGCAAGTACGAGGGCCTGACCGTCAACGCGTCGGAGGCCATCAACTCCGCCGGCGGCTCCGTCCTGGATCCGGACGGCAAGCCCAGCCTGAACACCGATCAGGCCAAGGCAGGCCTGGAGAACCTGGCCAAGGCCTACGCCGACGGCAACATCCCGAAGGAAGGCATCACCTTCCAGGAGGAGCAGAGCCGCCAGGCGTTCCAGAGCGGAAAGCTCCTCTTCCTGCGCAACTGGCCCTACGTCTACAACCTGGCCACCACCGAGGGTTCCTCGGCAGTGAAGGACAAGCTGGGCATCGCCCCGATCCCCGGCAAGGACGGCCCCGGCGCCTCCTCGCTGGGCGGCCACAACCTCGCGGTCAGCGTTTACTCCAAGAACAAGGCCACTGCCCTGGACTTCCTGAAGTTCATGACGTCCGAGGAGACCGAGAAGTTCTACGCCACCCAGGGTTCACTGGCTCCGGTCCTGGGCAGCCTCTACACTGACGCTGCCTTGGTGAAGAAGCTCCCGTACCTGCCCGTGCTGAAGACCTCCATTGAGAACGCCAAGCCGCGCCCGGTCACGCCGTTCTACCCCGCGGTCACCAAGGCGATCCAGGAAAACGCGTATTCAGCCATCAAGGGCGAAAAGCCCGTGGACACTGCACTGTCTGACATGCAGAAGTCCATCGAATCCGCCGGTGCAGGATCGTAGTTCTGTCATGGCAACCGAAGTAGGCTCGACGCCGGTCAAGGCACCGGCGTCGGGCGGCACCCCGGTCCACCACGGCCCCAAGGGCGTGGGTGAGGACAACAAGATTCTCAGTCAGGGCAGGTGGGCCTCGTGGCTCCTGGCCCCGACCATCATCGCCCTTGCCGTTGTGATCGTGTACCCGATCGTCAGCGCAATCGTGATGTCCTTCCAGAAGGACGCAGGCCTTGATCCTGCCACCGGCCTGTTCACGGCAGGCGGCCCGGCAGGCGTCCAGAACTACGTCAACTGGATCGCCCAGCAGTGTTCTGCCCCCGCCGGCGGAACGGTGGCGTGCCCGCCTGGCACCCTGGGTTCCCAGTTCTGGTCGGCCACGGCAACCACGTTCTTCTTCACCGTGGTTACCGTCGCCTTCGAGACCGTCCTGGGTTTCTGGATGGCCATGATCATGGCCCGCACCTTCAAGGGACGGAGCATGGTCCGTGCCGCAGTGCTGGTGCCGTGGGCCATCCCCACCGCCGTCACCGCGAAGCTCTGGTTCTTCATCTTCGCCTTCGAAGGCATCGCCAACAAGCTGTTCAACACCTCAATCCTGTGGACCGGCAGCGAATGGCCGGCCAAGTGGGCAGTGGTCATCGCGGACGTCTGGAAGACCACACCGTTCATGGCCCTGCTGATCCTGGCCGGACTTCAGATGATCCCGGCCGAGGTCTACGAGGCAGCCAAGGTCGACGGCGCCAGCGCCTGGCAGCGCTTCCGGCTGATCACCTTGCCGCTGGTGAAGCCGGCCCTGATGGTGGCCATCCTGTTCCGAACCCTGGACGCGCTGCGCATGTTCGACCTCCCGTACATCCTGACGGGCGGCGCGAACAACACCACCACGCTGTCCATTTTGGTGATCAACCAAATCAGACAAGGGTTCAATGTCGCCGCGGCGTTGTCGACCATTACCTTCATCATCATCTTTCTTGTCGCGTTCATCTTTGTCCGGTTCCTCGGCGCAAATGTTGTTGAACAAAGCGGCGCCACCGGTAAGGGGAAGAAATGACCGCCGCGACATCCTCCGCCACAAGCCTGCGCGCGGAGCAGGACCGAGGCCGCCGCAAGGCCCAGAACAGGGAGAAGTGGGCGCAGGGCAGGACCTACATCAGCGCTGCCGTCATCCTGATCTGGTGCCTCGCACCGGCGTACTGGATGGTGGTGACGGCGTTCCGCGAGGTGGGCTTCACCTACGACACCTCGATCCTGCCCAGCCATGTCACGCTGGACAACTTCAACACCGCGTTCGACACCTCGTTCGGGAACAGGTTCGGCCAGGCGCTGCTCAACAGTGTCTTCATCGGCGGCGTCGTCACGCTCGTGTCGCTGATCATCGGTGTGTTCGCGGCCTACGCGCTCGCACGGCTGAACTTCCGGTTCAAGTACCTGGTGCTCGGCTTCATCCTGGGCGCATCCATGTTCCCGGGCGTTGCCCTGATCACGCCGCTGTTCCAGCTGTTCACCAACATCGGCTGGATGGGCACCTACCAGGCGCTGATCATCCCGAACATTTCGTTCGTCCTGCCACTGACGGTGTACACCATGACCTCCTTCTTCCGGGAGATGCCGTGGGAGCTGGAGGAGTCGGCCCGGGTGGACGGCTGCACGCAGGGACAGGCCTTCCGCAAGGTCATCATGCCCCTCGCCGCACCGGCCATCTTCACTACCGCGATCCTGGCGTTCATCTCTTCCTGGAATGAATTCCTGATCGCCAGCCAGCTGTCCAGCGATGCAACCCAGCCGGTAACGGTGGCCATCGCCAACTTCGCCGGGGCCCAGCCGAACCAGGTCCCGTACACGGCCATCATGGCTGCCGGCACCATTGTCACCATCCCGCTGGTCATCCTGGTGCTGGTGTTCCAGCGCAAGATTGTGGCAGGCCTGACGGCGGGTGCTGTCAAGTGACGGACGGAGCAGCACCACAGGGCAGGAAACCGGCTCCGATTGCGCCCAAGCGCGTCCGGTCCGGCGAGGATTTCGACATCATCATCGGATTCCTCGGTTTCTGGGCCGTGGTGCTGCTCATCGCCACAGTCTGGATGGAGCTGACGGCGCAGCCCGCCGTCGGCTGGGCGCTGGGGCTGCTGGCCACCCTGCTGGCACTGTATGGCATGGTCAGGCTGCGGAGGCGCCTTCCTTCGCGCACGGCCACGCGGCGGAAGTGAGGCCGGCCGGACTAAAATGGATTCTTGCCGCCGGGCAAACAGCATGGCGGAAATCTGAATGAGGGGTTGGAGGGGACATCGTGGCGCGCACTACTGAAAGGGCACAGCGCGGTGGCCACTCAGGAGTCAGCATCGAAGACGTGGCCGCTGCCGCGGGTGTGTCGACGGCAACCGTGTCCCGCGCCGTCCGCGGCCTGCCGCGCGTTTCGCCGGCCACCCGGGAAAAAATCCTTGAGGTGGCCACGGCACTGGGCTACGTCGCCTCGTCTTCGGCGTCCGGCCTGGCCACCGGCCGCACCAAGACCATCGGGGTGCTGGCTCCCTTTGTGAGCCGGTGGTTCTTCTCGAAGGCCATTGAGGGCGCGGACCGCGAGCTGCACGCCCGGCAGTACAACCTTTCCCTCTTCAACCTCGGCGGACACGGCAGCCACCGCGAGCGGCTCTTCAGCAAGACCATGGTCTACAAACAGATCGACGCCCTTCTGGTGCTGTGTATGGCGCTGACGCGGGATGAGCTGGACCACCTGCAGAAGATCGACATTCCGTTGGTGGTGGTGGGTGGCCACGTCGAGGAATGTGCCTACATTGGCATAGATGACTACGCGGCGGCGTCCACGGCCGTCAAGCACCTGATCGAACTCGGCCACCGGGACATTGCGCTGCTGCACGGCGACGACGAAACGGACCTCAACTTCGATGTTCCCCGGGTCCGCATCCTGGCCTTCCAGGACGTCATGTCAGCCGCGGGCCTGGAAGTCCGGCCCGAGTGGGACGAGTGGGGGGACTTCACCGTGCGTAGCGGGCAGGAGGCATTCCGGCGGCTGTGGGCCCAGCCAGGCGAGAAACCGACTGCCATCTTCTGCGCGTCCGATGAGATGGCCATGGGGGTCATTTTCGAAGCGAACCGGGTGGGCGTCCGGGTGCCCGACGACCTGTCCGTGATCGGCATCGACGACCACGATTTTTCCGACGCCATCGGCCTCACCACAGTGGGGCAGCGCCCGGACGAACAGGCCGAGCTTGGCACCAAGATGCTGCTCGACGAACTCCTGGGCATACCCGGGTCGGTGCGGTCCTCCGTCGCACCGCACCGCCTGATTGTCAGACGCACGACGGCGCCGCCCCGGTCCTCCTGACAGCCCGCCTGAGTCTTTGGAAGAGCCGGGTGCCGGGCCAGGAAGACTGCCGGTTTACGAGGCCCGGGCCAGCTGGCGGATCGGGATCCAGCGCGAAGCGAGGCGGCGGTAGGCGGCGGCCGCGCCTGTCATGTCTCCCTCTGCGAGGCACTCGATGCCCAGGCGCACGTCCATGGGGGAGTCGTCAGGGTAGACCTTGTCCGCCACCGCGCCGTAGTCCAGCTCCACCATGGAGTCCGCGTGGAAGAGCTCCAGCCATTCGGTGAGCTGCGTGAGATCGTCCAGCATGTCCAGGTCAGGCGCGGCGAGGGCCAGGTTCGCCACGGCGTAGCGCACCCGGTCGAGGGCGTCGGAGATCGGCGTCCACACGCGGACGGTGAGGATCCTGCCGCCGGCCTCGACGACGTCCTGCGGATCGGACTCAAGGAACAGCGAGAACCAGCTGAAGGGAATGCCCCAGGTGGAGGCACGGGTGTGCACCCGGGTGATGCCGTCGCGCGCGTTGACCAGGTCGATGCGTTCCTGGTGCCTGTCCCGCTGCTCCTCGGGGATGAGCAGCTCGGCCAGGGGGCCGTGGATGCCCTCGATCAGCGCGTTTGCCGCCAACCCGGCCCGAAGCACCAGCTGGCTGGGGCAGTAAAGCAGCGCGACGCCGTCGGCCGTTTCCTCCGCCGAGCCTTCCTTGCCGTCTTCCTCCACGGGGACGCCCGGGGCGCGGGTGACGCGCACCAGGTCCGTCCGTCCGGTGGGGAACGGATCGCCGCCGGGCCTGGTGATCCGGCCCAGGGAAGCCAGCAGCTCCGCGTTTTCGACGGCGGCGCGGGACACCGCCCGCTCGCCGGCTGACTTGATGGCGGCCCGCTGGTCCTCGGGAAACGCGTCCAGCGGCTCATAAACGCGCAGCGTGGAGGAGAACGGGAGCCCGGCCTGGCCCCGGTAGAGGTTGCCCGTCATGAATGCCTGCCTGTCATCAGCCGTCAGCCTCCATCAGTCGGTCAGTTCCACAATCACCGGTGCGTGGTCGGACGCGCCCTTGCCCTTGCGCTCCTCGCGGTCGATCGACGCGCCGGAAACCCGCGAGGCGAGGGCCGGCGAGGCGAGGATGAAGTCGATCCGCATGCCTTCCTTCTTGGGGAAGCGCAGCTGGGTGTAGTCCCAGTACGTGTAGACGCCCGGGCCCGGCGTGTGGGGGCGCACCACGTCGGAGTAGCCCACGGACTCGAAGGCGCGGAACGCGGCGCGTTCCGGTTCGCTGACATGGGTGTAGCCCTGGGTGAGGAACAGGTCGATGTCCCAGACGTCGTCGTCCGTGGGTGCGATGTTCCAGTCGCCCATCAGGGCGACCTGCGCGGACGGGTCCCCGGAGATCCAGCCGGCGGCGTGGTTCTTCAGCGAATCAAGCCACTTGAGCTTGTAGGGCATGTGCTCGTCGTCGAGGGAGCGGCCGTTGGGGACGTAGAGGCTCCAGACGCGGACGCCGCCGCAGGTTGCAGCCATGGCGCGGGCTTCCTGGACGGGATCCTTGCCTTCCTTGCCGAAGTGGGGCTGGTCGGTGAACCCGCGTTCGACGTCGTCCAGGCCCACGCGCGAGGCGATGGCCACACCGTTCCACTGGTTGACGCCGAAGTGCGCCACCTCGTAGCCCATGCGCTCGAAGAGCTCCCACGGAAAGTTGTCGTCCTTGCATTTGGTTTCCTGGATGGCCAGGACGTCACAATCGGAGCGCTGCAGCCACGCCTCAACACGGTCGGCACGGGCACGCAGCGAGTTCACATTCCAGGTAGCTATCTTCACAGTCCTAACTTACCGAACTTGGACGCGGTTGGGACTCCCGCCCGGTGGCGGCGCGGTGCCGTCCGGACCGCGTCCGGACCGCGTCCGAAACGGGGCACTTTGACGCGGGACACGCCGGGATTTGGCGTCCGGAAGCACGGTTTGCGCGTCAAAGTGCCCCACGACGGCGGCAGCTCACCCCGTGTGCCGGCCCCGCCTGGGGGGCTCTGGAATTTAGTAGGAAGTCCGAGTAGATTCAGCACCAGAGATGACCGGGGTCATGCAAAGGAGCATCCATGGTTCGCGAACTTTCCCACTACATTGGCGGCCGGCGGGTCGACGGCACGTCCGGCCGGTACGGCGATGTTTTTGATCCCTGCACCGGAGAAGTCCAGGCCAAGGTGCCGCTGGCGTCCGCGGAAGAAGTCCGCAACGCCGTCGAAAACGCCGAAAAGGCCCAGCCGGAGTGGGGCGCCATGAACGCCCAGCGCCGCGGCCGCATCCTGCTGAGGTTCGTGGACCTCGTCAACGACAACATGGACGAGCTCGCCGCCCTCCTGTCCTCGGAACACGGGAAGACCCTCGCCGACGCCAGGGGCGACATCCAGCGCGGCATCGAGGTGGTGGAGTTCGCAGCCGGAGCGCCGCACCTGCTCAAGGGCGAGTTCTCCGACGACGCCGGTTCGGGCATCGACGTGCACTCCATGCGCCAGCCGCTGGGCGTTGTTGCAGGCATTACGCCGTTCAACTTCCCCGCCATGATCCCGCTGTGGAAGTCCGGCCCGGCGCTCGCGGCGGGCAACGCGTTCATCCTCAAGCCGTCCGAGCGCGATCCGTCCGTGCCGCTGCGGCTGGCCGAGCTCTACTCCCAAGCCGGGGTGCCGGACGGCGTGTTCAACGTGGTCAACGGCGACAAGGAAGCTGTGGATGCGCTGCTCGAGGACAGGCGCGTGCAGGCGATCGGCTTCGTGGGTTCCACCCCGATCGCCCAATACATCTACGCCACGGCGGCGGCGCACGGAAAACGGGCCCAGTGCTTCGGGGGCGCCAAGAACCACATGGTCATCATGCCGGACGCGGACCTGGACATGGCCGCCGATGCCCTGATCGGGGCCGGCTACGGGTCGGCCGGCGAACGCTGCATGGCAGTTTCCGTGGCCGTCCCTGTGGGGGAGGAGACCGCGAACAACCTTGTGGCGAGGCTGCAGGAGCGGATCAAGTCCCTGAAAGTGGGGCACAGCACGGCCAAGGACTCCGACTTCGGGCCGGTGGTGACGCCCGCCGCCAAGGAGCGGATCGAGGGTTACATCAAATCCGGCGAGGAGGAGGGCGCCTCGCTCCTGGTTGATGGCCGCGGCCTGGCCGTGGACGGCTACGACGGCGGCTTCTGGATTGGCCCCACGCTGTTCGACAACGTCACCAAGGACATGAAGATCTACCGCGAGGAGATCTTCGGCCCCGTGCTCAGCGTCCTCCGCGCGGCCGACTACGACGAGGCCCTGCGGCTCTGCAGCGAGAACGAGTTCGGCAATGGGGTGGCCATCTTCACCCGCGACGGGGACGCGGCCCGGGACTTCGCCAGCCGGGTGCAGGTGGGGATGGTGGGCATTAATGTCCCCATTCCGGTGCCCATCGCCTACTACACCTTCGGCGGCTGGAAGGCGTCCGGCTTCGGCGACCTCAACCAGCACGGCGCCGATGCCTTCCGTTTCTACACCAAGACCAAGACCGTGACCTCACGCTGGCCCTCCGGCATCCGGCAGGGTGCCAGCTTCATCATGCCGGAAGGAAGCTGATGACTGAACCTGCCCCGAACGGGACGCCGGCAAACCCGGCGCTTACTGAAGAACTACCTGAACACGAGGTGCTGTTCGAACAGCGGGGCAAGCTGGGGGTGGTCACGCTCAACCGGCCCAAGGCAGTCAACGCGCTCACGGCCGGCATGGTCACCGCCGTTCTGGAACAGCTCACCGCCTGGGCGGACGATGACAGCGTGGCCACGGTGCTGGTCCAGGGCGCCGGCGACCGCGGCCTGTGCGCAGGCGGGGACATCGTGGCCATCTACCGCGACATCCTTGCCGGCGGGGACGAAACCGCCGGCTTCTGGGCGGACGAATACCGGCTGAATTCACTGATCGAGCGGTTCCCCAAGCCCTACGTGGCGTTCATGGACGGCCTGGTGCTGGGCGGCGGCGTGGGCATTTCCGCGCATGGCTCCCTGCGCATCGTCACCGAACGGACCCGGACCGGGATGCCGGAGACCACCATCGGGTTTGTGCCCGACGTCGGCGGCACCCTCCTGCTCTCACGCTCACCGGGGGAGACGGGCACCCATGCCGCCCTTACCGGCGCCCACCTGACCGGGGCGGATGCGCTGTTCCTGGGGCTCGCCGACCACTTTGTCCCGTCCGGCAGCCTCGCCGCCCTCGCGGCGGCACTGGAAAACGAAAGCGCGGAAGCCGCCGTCGTACGCTTTGCCGAAAAGCCGCCCTCCTCGGCGCTGGCAGCGCAGCGGGACTGGATCGACGCCTGCTACGCAACGGACGACGCCGAGGAAATCATCCGGCGGCTGCGCGCCGCGGGCGGGGAGGCTGCGGCGGCCGCCGACACCATCGAGACGAAGTCGCCCACCTCCGTCAAGGTGACTCTGGCGTCACTGCGAAGGTCGCGCGGGCTGACGCTGAACCAAGTGCTGGCCGAGGAATACCGGGTGGGGCTGCATTGCCTCGCCGGACCGGACTTCCGGGAGGGGATCCGGGCGCAGGTGGTGGACAAGGACCGCAACCCCCGGTGGCAGCCGGCCACGCTGCAGGAAGTGCACGCGGACGACGTTGGGCGGTACTTTGCGCCGCTGGGGGACCGGGAACTGGTTCTGTGGGAAAAGGAGTCGGACCATGCCTGAAGAAGCAACCCAACCTGAGGAAGCCAAACCGCGAATTGCCTTCCTCGGATTGGGCCACATGGGCGGTCCCATGGCGGTCAACCTGGTCGAGGCAGGCTACGGGGTCATCGGCTTCGACGTGGTGCCCGCGGCGCTGGACGCTGCGCGCGGGCACGGCATCCCCACGGCCGCGAGTGCCGCGGAAACCATCCCCGGAGCGGACATCGTGCTCACGATGTTCCCGAGCGGGCAGCACGTGCTGGACGCATACAGGGGCGTGGACGGGGAGCCGGGACTGCTGGCCGCCGCGGCACCGAACACCATGTTCCTGGACTGCTCAACCATCAACGTGGACGAGGCGCGGGAGGCCGCCAGGCTGGCACTCGACGCCGGGCACCGCTCCGTGGACGCGCCGGTTTCCGGCGGCGTGGTCGGGGCGGAGGCCGGCACGCTGACGTTCATGGTGGGCGCACTGCCGGAGGACTTCGAGACCGTGCGGCCCCTGTTCGACGTCATGGGCAAACGCGCGGTGCTGTGCGGAGAGCATGGCGCCGGCCAGGCGGCAAAGGTCTGCAACAACCTCATCCTGGGCGTCTCGATGATCGCCGTCAGCGAGGCGTTCGTGCTCGGGGAGAAGCTGGGGCTGACGCACCAGGTCCTCTTCGACGTTGCGTCCGCGGCGTCCGGACAGTGCTGGGCCCTCACCACCAACTGTCCCGTCCCGGGCCCGGTGCCCACAAGCCCGGCCAACCGGGACTACCAGCCGGGGTTCGCCGGAGCCATGATGGCCAAGGACCTTCGGCTGGCACTGAACGCCCTGCAGTCCACCGGCGTCGCCGCGCGGATGGGCCCGCTGGCCTCCGAAATCTACGACGCCTTTGCCGCGGAAGGCGGGGCCGGCCGGGATTTCTCCGGCATCATCACCGACATCCGGGACAAGTCAGGACAGTAGGCTTAGTTTCAGGACGCACCAACGTTTCAGGACGCACCAACCACGTGAGGGGCATGGATGACGCACGACGACTACGGGAACATTCTGGTGGAGCGCCGCGGGCGCGTCGGCCTCGTCACCCTGAACAGGCCCGAGGCACTGAACGCCCTGGACAGGACCACCCTGGAGGAACTCGTGGCCGCGGTTTCGGCCATGGACACGGACCCCGGCGTTGGCGCCGTGGTGATTACCGGCTCGGTAAAGGCCTTCGCCGCGGGCGCCGACATCAAGGAGATGGCGGACAAGGGATACCTGGAGATGTACGACGCCGACTGGTTCCGCGGGTGGGAGGACCTCACCCGGCTGCGCATCCCGCTGATCGCCGCGGTGTCCGGATTCGCGCTCGGCGGCGGCTGCGAGCTGGCCATGATGTGCGACTTCATCATCGCCGGCGACAACGCCAAATTCGGCCAGCCCGAGATCAACCTCGGCGTTGTGCCGGGCATGGGCGGATCCCAGCGGCTCACCCGCGCCGTGGGCAAGGCCAAGGCGATGGACATGATCCTCACCGGCCGGTTCATCGGCGCGGACGAGGCAGAGCGCTCCGGCCTGGTGGCACGCGTGGTGCCCGCCGCGGATACCGTGGAGGAGGCGCTGAAGGCCGCGGAGGTCATCGCGTCCAAGTCGAAGCCGGCCGCCATGCTGGCCAAGGAAGCGGTCAACGCTGCCTTCGAGACGGGACTGGCGCAGGGTGTGCTGTTCGAACGGCGACTGTTCCATTCGCTCTTCGCCTCGGAGGACCAGAAGGAAGGCATGGCTGCTTTCGCTGAGAAGCGCCAGCCGGAGTTCAGGCACCGGTGAGCTCCGGGCTGACCGGGGAACGCACCGTGAAGGGGACTTCCCTGCGCGTTGTCCCGGCAGCCATGGTCTCGATGGCCGGCTTTGTCCTGTTCGCGCTGGACCAGAGCCTGCCAGGCTACGCGCTGCTCGCCGCGGCGCTCGTGGTCGCGTCACTGGTGGACCGCCTGCTGTTCCGCGATCTCGCCCTGATTGCCGCCGGGGTGGCCATCATCAGTGCAGTGCCCATCACCACCGACGTCAGCACGTCCCACATGCTCGTGATGGGGTCGGCCATGATCGCGGCCGTGGGGATCCCCTACGCCGTCTCACGGTTCGTCACCAAAGAGCACGCGGTGGTGTTTCCGGTCCGGACCGGGCAGAAATGGACACGTGCGGAGAAATGGTACCTGCCCGCCGTCGTGGTGATCGGCTATGCACTGCTGCCCGTTTACATGATCAGGACCGGGGTCTACATGAACTGGCCCGCCGTGCACGATCCAGAGGGCATCGCGCGGCTCTTTGTCGGCACCAATGCCCTGGGTATCTGGGATGAGCTCTTCTTCGTCTGCACCTGCTTCGCACTGCTGCGCCGCCATCTGCCTGACTGGCAGGCCAATCTGCTGCAGGCGGTCCTGTTCACGTCCTTCCTGTGGGAACTGGGATTCAAGGCCTGGGCGCCGTTCTTCATCTACCCCTTCGCCCTGCTGCAGGCCCGCATCTTCACCGCCACCAAGTCGCTGTCGTACATCGTGAGCGTGCACCTGCTCTTCGACTTCGTGCTGTTCCTGGTGCTGCTCCACGCGCACAACAGGGCGTGGATCGACATCTTCCTGTACTGACCCCCCGAGTCCATTCCACCCGCCGCCTCCGGAGTTTTTTGTCCAGATATCGGCCTCTAAAGGCACTTTAACTCGTGATACGTGGACAAAAACTCCACAACGGAATCCTGAAATGGCGCCGGGATTTCACCCGCAGTTAATCGCGATGCCCTAACCTTGCACTTCAGGCAAAAGTGTTTATTCAGGCAAGCGTCCGAAAAGGGGAACGATCGTGGCCGACATCGCTGCTGTACTGGGACGGCTCACCGCGGCCGAGCTTGAAGAAATCCACGCCACAGGCCCGCAGGGGCACTTGAGCCGCAGGATCGTTGAGGCGCTGGACCGGGCTGCCGGCGGTCCGGGCGGCGGCCGCGGCTACTATGTTCCCGCCGGAAGCGTCAGTGGAACAGGCAGCCCGCACGTGGTGCTGAGGAGCGATGTTGCAGCCTGGCTTTTCGGGCACGCCGCGCCGGCCGCCGTCACCGATCCCGCCTGAAAGCCGAGGATCCCGCCGGAAAGCCGATCCCGCCTGAACGCCGGGGATCCCGCCGGAAAGCCGAGCCCGGACTAGCCTGCGGCCTGTGCCGCGGGCGTAAGGGCGGTAGCTGGCGCTGAGCCTGGGGCGTCGTCAGGTACGCCGTTCTGCTGCCTCAGGCCGCCGTCGAGGATGGTGCCCAGCAGGCCGCGGGCCGCTTCGAGGACTTCACGTACTTCGGGGGACGTTAGTTCGTAGAACAGGCGGCCATCCTTCCGGGATGGAACGATCAGCCGCTGGCGCCGCAGGATGCCGAGGTGCTGGGAGAGGTTCGAGGCTTCAAGGCCGGTGCAGTCCCGCAGGTTGCTCACCGCCACCGGACCGCTGACCAGCATCTCCAGGACCATGATGCGTGCAGGGTGGCCCATGGACTTGAACAGGTCCGCCTTGACCTCGGTGTGGATCACGCCGTCGGGCATATCACCCATTATGGATCCCTTCACTGTTCCTAGACAGGTCTTGCTTGTCACGTATTGCCCGGCCTGCCAAATTGGTTCCCCAAGGCGTACAGACCTAAGTATAGAGACAGAACGGTCTGTCTCCGAGAAACGCGGTGAACTTTTGCCTGCGAGCCCGTTCAGCGGGGCCGCGAAGGCAGGGCAGTCGCCGCGGACAGGCCTTGCCAAGAGCCCGCAACTGGTTCACAATTTCATAAATTCCTCAATTGCTGCCCCTGCTCACCCGCGGGAGCGGTAAGGAGAGAAACCTCAGCTGCTTCCGGCGACGACGGTGTCCCGGACGCCTCGTGTTCCCGTATCCAGGAGGGCTAAATGGCTGGCACGTTCGAACTCTTCATCGACGCAGAGGCTTCATTCAGGTTCCAGCTCACCGCCCCGGACGGCACCGTGATGGCCGTGTCCCGCCCTTTCCCCAGCAAGGCCGCTGCTGTTGAGGGCATTGCCGCCGTACGTGAATATGCGGGAATGGGGCACGTGAAGGAGTTGCCCGCGGCACCGGCGGAGCGACCCTTCGGTGCCCGCTCCCACACTGCCGTCCGTCCCCTGTCCAGGCGCATGCCCCTCCAGTGCCAGGGGATGGCCGGGTAGGGCGGCAGGGGCGCCGCGATGAGCCTTCCGAAAACCGTGCGGGCGTACTCGAGCGTCCTTGGGCCGGCAGATTGTGTTGCCGGCACGTTCCACTATGACGCCATTTCCGGGCGGCTCGAGTGGTCCGATGAGCTGTACACGCTCCACGGGTACCGACGCGGCGAGATTGTGCCCACCATGGAGCTTCTCTACGCCCACAAGCACCCGGACGACAGGGACCGCTGCCACGACATTTTCATGGCGGCCTGCGGGGCGGGCGGGTTCTTCTGCAGCTACCACCGCATCATTGACGCGCGCGTGCGGGAACACCGTGTCCTCACCGCCGGCGAGGCGCTCTTTGGGGACGGCAGGCTCGTCGCTGTTGAAGGATTCATTGTTGACCTGACCAGCACGCTGCACTGGGAGACGGAGCGGGCGGCGCGTGAGGCCGTTGAAGGTGCCCTTGGCACGCGGAGCACCATAGAACAGGCCAAGGGCATCCTCATGGGGATCCTGCGGATTGGCTCGGAGGCCGCTTTCGACCTGCTGGCCAAGTACAGCCAGGACACCAACATCAAGGTGGCCAGCACTGCTGCCGACCTCGTGCAGCTCGCCAACAGCCCCCAGCAGGCGGCTTTGCTGGACACGTTCGTCCAGGAGCTCCGGCGGCCGTCGGCAGGCACTGCGGACATCGGTGCGGACTTCCCTGCGGACAAGGACGGCGTACCCAGCGGATAGCTGCAGCGCCGCCGGTCACGCAGCGCCGCCGGTCACTCGGTGGAGCGGGTCAGTCCGTGAAGTCACCGGCGCCGCGGCGGAAGTCGCCCAGGATCCGGATGAGCTGGCTGAGGTCCTCCTGGCCGAAGCCGGACCGGGCGAAAACCTCGGCGTTGAGCACCGCCGTCGCCCGTTTTGCCAGCGTGCGGCCCTCGGCCGTGAGCTCGATCAGGGTGGTGCGCCCGTCGGTGGGATGCGGTGAGCGCACCACCAGCCCCGCGGTCTGGAGGCGGTCGACGGCGTTGGTCACCGAGGTGGGATGGACCTGGAGCAGGGCGCTCGCCTTGTTCATGGGCAGGGCGCCGCTCCTGGCGAAGCTGAGCAGCGCCAGCAACTCGTAGCGGGCGAAGGTCAGTCCGAACGGCTTCAGCGCCCCCTCGATGCGGGCCAGCAGGATCTGCTGGGTGCGCATGATGGCAGTGATGGCGGCCATCGGGGCGGCGACGTCACCCCAGCCATGGCTCTCCCAGTTGCGCTGTGCATCGGCAATAGGGTCGCGGGGCAGCGGAGGGCACACGGCTCAGCCCTGGCTTTTCAGGCCCGGGAAATCCGTTTCCGAGTATTCCGTGCCCAGGCCGAGAGGACTGCTGGCCGCGCCGTGCTGGGTGCCGTCCGCGTGGCGGAGCTCCTCGCTGTGCCGCATTTCCTCGCTGTGCCGCAGCTCGACCCGGCGAATCTTGCCCGAGATGGTCTTTGGCAGCTCGGCGAACTCCAGCCGGCGGATGCGCTTGAAAGGCGCCAGGTGGTCCCGGCAGTAGCGCAGGATCTCCTCGGCGAGCTCGGGTCCCGGTTCGTGGCCGGCCGCCAGCACCACAAATGCCTTGGGCACGGACAGCTTCAGCGGATCCGGGGAAGGGACGACGGCGGCCTCCGCTACCGCCGGGTGTTCGATGAGCACGCTCTCCAGCTCGAACGGGGACAGCCGGTAGTCGGAGGACTTGAAGACGTCGTCGTCACGGCCCACGTAGGTGATGACGCCGTGCTCGTCCCTGCTGGCCATGTCGCCAGTGTGATAGTAGCCGCCGCGGAAGGCTTCAGCCGTCTTTTCCGGGTCGCCGTAGTACGACTTCATGAGCCCGGCGGGACGGGGGTCCAGGCGCAGGCACAGCTCGCCGTCGTCCGCTTCTTCTCCCGTCGCCGGATCGACGAGGACCACGTCGTACCCCGGCAGGGGCTGGCCCATGGCGCCGATCTTGACCGGCTGGCCGGGGGTATTGGCCACCTGCACGGTGGTCTCGGTCTGGCCGAAGCCGTCGCGGATGGTCTGGCCCCAGGCCCGCTGGACCTGGCCGATGACCTCCGCGTTGAGCGGCTCGCCGGCGGACACAACCTTGGTGGGCGGATTCTCGAGGAGGCTGAGGTCGGCCTGGATGAGCATCCGCCAGACGGTGGGCGGGGCACAGAAGCTGGTGACCTTCTCCCGGTCCATCTGCTCCATGAGGGCCTTGGCGTCGAAGCGCTCGTAGTTGTAGACGAACACGCAGGCCTCGGCAATCCACGGGGCGAACAGGTTGGACCAGGCGTGTTTCGCCCAGCCGGGGGAAGCCACGTTCAGGTGCACGTCGCCCGGCTCCAGTCCGATCCAGTACATCGTGGACAGATGGCCCACCGGATAGGAGGTGTGGGTGTGTTCCACGAGCTTGGCCTTGGAGGTGGTGCCCGAGGTGAAGTAGAGGAGCAGGGTTTCGTCCGCCAAGGTGGGGGCATCCGGCGTGAAGTCGCTGGGGGCGGCGGTGGAGTCTGCATAGTGCAGGGCCTCCGCAGTATTGGTGGCGCCGGCGGCACCTGCAGTCCGGCCGGCGTCGGGGATTTCGATGAGCCGGTAGCTGCCGGGCACCTCGGCAAATTTGCCGAGGTTGGCACTGCCGACGGCGGCCCAGCCCGCTTCGCCGCGCTCCACCCGGTCCTTCAGGTCCGCGGGTCCCATGAGGGTGGTGGTGGGAATCAGCACGATGCCCAGCTTGATGCCTGCCAGCACGAGTTCCCACAGTTCCACCTGGTTGCCCAGCATGATGATCATGCGGTCGCCGCGCTTGACGCCCTGGCTGCGGAGCCAGTTGGCCACCTGGCCGGACCGCGCCGACAGTTCGGCGAAGCTGCGGCGGGTGGCCGAACCGTCCTGTTCCACGATCACCAGCGCGGGGTTCTGGCCGGTGGCAGGACCGGCCGCGATGGCGTCGAACCAGTCGAGTGCGAAGTTAAACTCTGCTGGCCGCGGCCATTCGAAGCTGGTTCTCGCCTGCCGGTAGTCCTGGCGCAGGGCGAGCAGCTGGTCGCGTGCGGCACGGAAGTCGTCGGTGACTGTCATTGGGCACCTTTCGCCTGGGGATTCACGTCCTAGTGATCCACATCACTGTGCAATATACTAGGACATCCAAGGGTTTGGAAGAGCGAAGGGATCTATGCCCGTGCAGCCACAACGACGTGACAACGGACAGCCCACAGAGGTTACAGCGGGGGAACCGGGGAACGCGGCGCCACCGTTTGCCGATGCGGATCTTATGTATGTTGCGGACCTGCTTCCGCCTGCCGAGCGTTCCCGCTATCTCGAGATCCGGGACTTCCTGCAGTCAAGGGTCCGGGCCCAGTCCATCGAATACTGGAACCGGGAGGAGTTCCCGTTCGGGCTGCTCGCGGAGCTGGGAAAGTACGGGCTTGGGGGGCTGCAGACGGACGGGACATCCACGCTCTTCAAGGGCCTCATGTACGTTGAGGTCGCCCGGGCCGACGTGTCCCTGTCCGCGCTGGTGGGCATTCACAACGAACTGATCGTCGGCATGATTGACGCCCTGGGGTCGGAGGAACAGAAGCAGCGGTGGCTGCCTGGCCTGACCGCCTTCACGCAGCTGGGGGCCTTCGCGCTGACCGAGCCGGAGCACGGCTCGGACATTGCAGGCGGGCTGGCCACCACGGCCCGGCTCGAGGGCGGCGAATGGGTCATCGACGGTGCCAAACGGTGGATCGGTGCCGGCACGATCGCCGACTTCGCACTCGTGTGGGCACGGGACACGGCCGATCAGCAGATCAAGGGCTTCATCGTCGAAACGGACCGGCCCGGCTACACGGCGACCAAGATCAGCAACAAGATCGGGCTGCGGATCATGCAGAACGCAGACATCGCGCTGGACGGCGTCCGCATCCCGGAAACCAACATGCTGCCCGGCGCCACGGATTTCACCAAGGCCAACGAGCTGCTGCGGGATTCCCGGGCCTGGGTGGGCTGGCAGGCTGCGGGGATTCAGCTGGCGGCCTTTGACGTTGCCCGTTCCTATTCGCTGCAGCGCCGCCAGTTCGGCAAGGAGCTGGCACGTTTCCAGCTCATCCAGCAGCAGCTCGCCGAAATCCTCGGCAATGCGTCTGCCTCGCTGGCCCTGATGTCGCAGCTGGCCCGGATCCAGGAGGAGGGCAGGCTGGAAATGGCCCAGGCGGCGATGGCCAAGGCCACCACCACCCGGCTGGCCCGCGCGTCCGTGGCCATGGGCCGGTCCCTGCTGGGCGGCAACGGCATCAGCAGCGACTTCGAGATGGGAAAACTCTTCGGCGACGCCGAGATCCTCTACACCTACGAAGGCAGCTACGAGATCAACTCACTGATCGTGGCCCGCGCAGTCACGGGGAAATCGGCCTTCGTCTAGCGCGGCCTGGCGCATCAGGGCCTCACTCGGCCAGCGCGGACGCTTTCCGCGCCGCGGCCTCCAGCTGCCCCACATAGGCGGCCTGCTCCACGGAGCCCCGCTGTGGAAGGTTGGGGTCGTTGGGCCCCTGCCCGGCCGAGCCGTCAATAAGCTCGCGGATGATGTCTGCGTGGCCCAGGTGCTGGGCCGTCTCGGCGCACATGTGTACCAGCATCTGGTGCAGCGTCACATGCCTGCGTTCCTCACGCCACCAGGTCACAACTCCGGGAGCGTCCAGGGCCAGCTCTTCGATGGTGGCATCGGTGTGCGCCGCTGAGAAGTGGTGCAGCTCCACGATTTCGGCCCGGGTCTGCTCCGGTGTGGCCCACATGTCCGCGTCCGGCTCGGCCCCGTCGGCGAACCAGGGCAGCTCCCGGTCACTGGGCCGTCCGAACACCTCGCCGAAATAGCCCAATTCCACGCTGGCCACATGCTTGACCAGGCCCAGGAGGTTGGTGCCGGTGGGCGTCATCGGCCGGCGGACGTCATATTCACCCAGGCCGTCGAGCTTGGCGAGCAGCTGCGCGCGCCGTGTCCGCAGGTAATGGTGCAGGGTCGCTTTTTCATCCATGGCGGCACTCTACCGGGCAGGCGGAGACCAAATCCTGAAATCGCGGCAATTCTGCACCACTTTGCCCGGGCCGGGCCTGGTTCCGGGCGCGAAACGGCGTGGCGCAGCGCGTGGAACGGTCCCCGCAGCCGGTGAAAGTGGTGCAGAAATGTCCTGCCAGGAAACCAAAAACTCCCCTGTGCGTGCAGGGGCACGGACAGGGGAGTCTTTGGAAAGCCGTTACAGCGGGCGAATGTTCTCTGCCTGCGGACCCTTGGGGCCCTGGGTCACTTCGAATTCGACCTTCTGGTTTTCATCCAGGGAGCGGTAGCCGCTGGAGGCAATTGCCGAGTAGTGGGCGAATACATCTGCCGATCCGTCATCCGGAGCGATGAAGCCGAAGCCCTTTTCGGCGTTGAACCATTTAACTGTGCCTGTTGCCATTGCTACTTCCTTTGTAACCCTTTTCTGGACCTGCTCCGACAGCAGGCAGAGACGGAAACTGTTGTCCGCTGTCTCCAACCTATGGGCCATCCGCCGGGCGTGCAATACCTGCCGTCATCAGGAGTCCCACCTGTAACGGGAGATTTTGTCCCCAAACGTCACTTGGAGGCGCCGTTTCCTGCCCTAGGGTGTGGTCTCCGGCTCCTGTCCGGTGTCCTCCCACATCACGTCGAGATTGCGGAAAACCGGCGGACCGTCACACAGCGCCGCCATCTTCGCGGCGAAGTCGGACGTTTCAGGCCGGTTGGAATTCTCCATCGCCGACTCGTAGGAGTCGAACTCCACGATGGTGAAGTACGTGCCGGGCCGGTCCCGGTCAGCGGTGGCGCTGATGCGGCGGAACGTCGGCGCGCTGGTTCCCTCGGTTCTCGACGGGCGGCCGAGGGCTTCGACCTCTTCGATGCGTGAGGTCTGGAATTCGATGATCTGCACAAACCCGGCCATGACGGCTCCTCAACGGCGGTGGTGTCTGATGCGGATCACGGTAGCCCCCGTGCCGGGCCTGCGCAACCGTTCTACGGCGTCAGGAGCACCTTGATGGCCCGGCGCTCGTCCATCGCGCGATAGGCTTCCGGTGCCTCCTCGAGCGGCATCTCGACGTCGAACACCCGCCCCGGATTGATGGCGCCGGAGAGCACGTCCTTGAGCAGCTCGGGAATGTACGTGCGGGCAGGAGCCATTCCGCCGGACACGGTGATGTTCTTGTCGAACAGGTAGCGCAGCGGGATCTCCGCTCCGCCTGTGGGGACCCCGACGAAGCCCAGGGCGCCGCCGGGACGGACGGAATGCAGTGCCTGCTCCATGGACTCCTTGGTTCCCACGCACTCAAGCACCGAGTCGGCCAGCACTCCGCCGAGCAATTCGCGGACCTTGGCGACGCCGTCGTCCCCGCGCTCCTCCACAATGTCCGTTGCACCGAATTCTCGCGCGATGGCCTGCCGGTCGGCGTGGCGGGACATCGCGATGATGCGCTCGGCGCCGAGCCGCTTGGCCGCCAGGACGCCGCAGAGCCCCACCGCGCCGTCGCCCACCACCACAACGGTCCGGCCGGGGCCCACCTGGGCGCTGACGGCGGCGTGGTGCCCGGTGGCCATGACGTCCGAGAGGGTCAGCAGGCTGTTGCGCAGCTTTGCGTCCGGCTCGCCGACATCCGGCACCTTGACGAGCGTCGATTCAGCGAGCGGGACGCGCACAGCCTGGCCCTGGCCGCCGTCGACGGCGAATCCCGCGTCGTCCTTTCCGCCCCAGCCGGCGAGGTGGTCGCAGGCGACGGTGACGCCGTTGAGGCACTGCGGGCACTGTCCGCAGCTGACCACGAAGGGGGCGATGACAAAGTCGCCCGCCTGAAGCGAAGAAACGGAAGAGCCTGTGCTTTCCACGACGCCGACGAATTCGTGGCCGATGGCGGAGGCATGGCGGACCGGCTTCACGCCACGGTACGGCCACAGGTCCGAGCCGCAGACGCAGGCGGCCGTCACGCGGACCACGGCGTCCGTGGGGAGCTGGACGGCCGGGTAGTCGCGGTCCTCCACCCTGATGTCTCCGGGTCCGTGGATGATGGTGGCGCGCATGGCTGCTCCTCTCGAAAGGGCGGGGCTGGACGGGATCGAGTCTAGTCCCGGGGACGGCCGCCGCCGTCCTGACCCTGTTTCGCTCTGGAATCGCCCCGGCTGCTGTTAGCGCATCCCCTCGCGGCGGATGGCGGTGGCAATGGCCGCGGCCCGGGTCTCCACGCCCAGCTTGGCGTAGATGTGGGCGAGGTGGGTCTTGACGGTGGCCTCGGAGATGAACAGCCGCTGCCCCAGCTCCCTGTTGCTGAGCCCCTCGGTGAGGAGACTCAGCAACTCGGCCTCCCGCGGGGTCAGGACCTCGTCAGGATTGCGCAGCTGCTGGAACAGCCGGGAGGCCACCGGCGGGCTCATGACGCTTTTGCCCTGGACGGCGCCGCGGACGGCAGCGAAGATCTCCTCCGGTGCGGCGTCCTTCAGGAGGTAGCCCATCGCCCCGGCATCCACGGCACGGACAATGTCGGCGTCGGAATCGTAGGTGGTGAACACCAGCACGGCCTGTCTGCGGTTGCGCTCGCGGAGCTTCCTGATGGCCTCGATCCCGTCCATGCCCGGGCCCATCGCCAGGTCCATCACCACCACGTCGGGGGAGTGTCCCTCCACGGCAGCCAGGGCTTCCTCGCCGGAGGTCGCCTCGGCAACCACCTCGATGTCCGGCTGCGTACCCAGCAGGGCCTTCAGCCCGCTGCGGACCACGAGGTGGTCATCCACGAGGAGCACGGTGATGGCGCTCATCCTTCCCCCTTCACTGGCAGATGCTTTGCTGGCAGCTGCGCCGCCACAACAGTTCCCTCGCCCGGGGCGCTTTCCACCGAGAAGGCGCCGCCCAGCTGCTCCACCCGCTGCCGCATCGCCCGCAGGCCGTATCCTCCGGCGTCCGACGGCGGTGCTACCGCCGCCGGATCAAAGCCCGTGCCGTCGTCGTAAATGTCCAGCGTGACCGCCTCCGGCAGGAAGCCCAGGGTGATGGTGGTGGTGCTGGCAGAGGCATGAAGTTTGACGTTCGCGGCGGCGCTTTGCACCACCCTGAGGAGTGCATGGCGGACCTCGGCGGCAACTGCCCGCGGTTCGCCGGTGACCAGCAGCCTGGCGTCCGGCACGTACTGCGAGGCGGCCTGCAGCAGGGCGTCCGGCAGCGGCGAGGCGTCGAGGCCGGGCGAGGCCAGCTCGTGAACCAGGCTGCGCGTGTCGGAGAGGTTCCGGCGCAGTAGTTCGCTGGCGTGCCGAAGATCCTGCCGGGACGCCGGCTCCGGCCAGGCACGGTTTGCGGCCTCGAGCAGGAGCAGGCTGCTGGCGAGGCCCTGGGTCACGGTGTCGTGGATCTCCCGGGAGACACGCTCGCGCTCCGCGATGGTGCCGGCGCGGCGCTCGCTGGCGGCCAGCTGACCCTGGGCGAGCGACACTTCGTGGTGCAGGCGCCGCTGCTCGGCGGCGTCGTGCTCAATGCGGTCGTAGATCAGGGTCAGCAGGACACCCACGGCCAGCGGTCCCAGAAGCATGGCCAGATCGCTGCCGTCGCTGAGCCGGAACAGTCCGGCGGCGGTGGCTGCCGCCGTCGCCCCCGCCGCCGCGTAGGCGACCGCCCCGGTGAAGGAGATACGGCACAGGAAGAACAGGGCAAACGAGCACCAGGCGAAACTGGGCGCGGAAACCACCAGCACGGCCCAGACGGCCACGAGGATGAACATCCACAAGGCCCAGGGACGCCCTCGCTGGGCGAGGACGGCGATGACCGTGTAGAGGGCGCAGGCGGCAGCCGCCAGCGCAAGCACCAGCAGGTTGTCCTGGGCGCTGTGCCGCATCACATAGCGCACCACCGAGGCGACCATGAGCACGGCGAAGCCCAGGTGGACCGCGGCGTCGATCCGTCCCAGCCGGCTGGCGGGAACCGGGCCGGTGCGTGCGGGAGGAAGTTCCGGTGCGGCGGTGGGGGCTGAAGACATGGCGGGTCCGGTTCCGGTGGATGGCGTGCTACGAACCATGCTATTGCCCGTGCCCTTGCTGGTCTCTCAGCCTTTTGGCTGATACCGCCAGCCAGAAGGACCAGCCAGCCCCAACTGATGGCCTGATGCGCCCCCGCCGGCGCAGGTCCACCATGGAAAGGTAGCCGTTTGGCTGCGCCCGCAGTCACCGCATCCCGGACCCGACAACAACACCGGCCGCTCGCCGCCCACCGAAGGAGAACCACCGTGAAGAAGTCCCAGAAGATTTTTGCCGCCGCGGCAGCCGGAGCGCTCGTCATCACCGCCGGTGCCACCGCCGTCGCCAATGCCGGGTCAGGGTCTTCCCCCGCGGCGGCTTCCGTGCAGCCCGCGTCAGCCGCGGTGCAGCCGGCGGCAGCCCAGGCAGCCGTGCCCGCCGCTGATGTCCAGCCGGGTACGGACAACGTCGTCGCCCAGAACCGGATCACCGTGGGCGCCTCGGCGAAGGCGGTGGGCGCCGCGCTCGCCAAGTGCCAGGCCGACAAGCTGCCGTTCGTCACGGTTGCCCTGGTGGACCGGTTCGGCACCGTGCAGGCACTCCTTCGCGGCGACAACGCCGCTGAGCACACCATCGAATCCGCCAAGCAGAAGGCGTACACCGCCGCGGCGTTCGGAAGCCCCACCAGCGAACTTGCCAAGCGCATTACCGGCAACGGCCCGAGCATCGCTGACCTTCCCGGCACCCTCTTCCTCCCGGGCGGCGTCCCGCTGAAAGTGAACGGCGTTTCCGTGGCGGGCATCGGCGTGGGCGGTGCCCCCGACGGCAAGCTGGATGAAGCCTGCGCCGAGGCCGGCGCCGCCGTGATCGCCGCCAAGTAGGGTGCCGGCTGTGGTCGGGTGCGGTCCCGACGGCGTGCACAGGGAACAGCGCGACGGCGGCCGGCAGGCTGCCGCTCTTCCGCTCGCGGGGCTGATGGTGCTGGTGGCGTCCCTGCTGGCGGGGTGCGCTTCCGGCACCCCGTCGGCGGGCGGCCCGGCCCCGGCCAGTTCCGGCCCGGCCAGTTCTGGCCAGGTCAGTTCTAGCCAGGGCGCCTCGGCGACGGAAAGCCCGACGGCGGGGGACGGCTTCGGAGCTAGCGGCACCATGCGGCCGCCGTCGTCCGCTCCCGCCGCAACGCGTCCCTCCCTGTCCCCGACGGAGCAGCGGAAGCTGGACCAGCGGCTGGTCCTGGCCGCGAAGGCCAATGACTCGGCACTCGTGGCGCAGCTGATCCGCGGCGGCGGCGACGTGAACGCCAAGGACGCCATCCAGGATTCGGCCTTCCTGTACGCCGGTGCCGAGGGCTTCAACGAGATTCTGCGGCTGACCCTCGCCAACGGTGCGGACGTCAGGAGCACCAACCGTTTCGGCGGCACTGCCCTGATCCCGGCCAGCGAGCACGGGCATGTGGAGACCGTGCGCATCCTCATTGCTGCCGGAGTCCCCGTCAACCATGTGAACAAGCTCGGCTGGACCGCGATGCAGGAAGCCATTCTTCTGAACAACGGAGGGCCGAGGCAGCAGGACGTGGTCCGGCAGCTGCTCGATGCCGGCGCCGACCCCGACATCCGCGACCCGCAGGGCAGGACGGCCTTGCAGAACGCCGAGCGGCTCGGGTTTGCTGAGATCGCCCGGCTGATCCGCGGACGGGGCTGACCCGGACTGGCCCAGGTTTGGGCCGCAGGCAGCCGCCGGTCACGTCTCCGTGGCGGCGCAGCCTGTCAAAGCTGGGCCGGTTCGGCTAGCAGCCCCGCGGCCACGGAGAAGTCGGCGTCCGTCGTCTCCCGGATCTCATCTACCGTGATGCCGGGGGCGAGGCGGGTGAGCATGAGCTGCCGACCGCCGTCGTTCTTCCTTGGGAGGTCGAAGACGGCGAGGTCGCTGATGATCCGGTCCACGACGCTCATGCCGGTCAGGGGCAGGGTGCAGTGGGGAACGATCTTCGCTGAGCCGTCCTTGGCGTTGTGTTCGGTGAGGACAACGACGCGCGGTGTGCCGGCGACGAGGTCCATGGCGCCGCCCATGCCCTTGACCATCTTGCCGGGGATGGTCCAGTTGGCGAGGTCGCCGGTGCCGGAGACCTGCATGGCGCCGAGGATCGCGACTTTCACGTGCCCGCCGCGGATCATGCCGAAGGACGTGGCGGAGTCGAAGATGCTGCCGCCGGGCAGGATGGTGACGGTCTGCTTGCCGGCGTTGATGAGGTCGGCGTCTTCCTCGCCCTCGTAGGGAAAGGGGCCCATGCCGAGCAGCCCGTTCTCGCTCTGCAGCACGACGCGGACGCCGTCGGGCAGGTTGTTGGCCACCAGCGTCGGGATGCCGATGCCAAGGTTGACGTAGTCGCCGTCGTTCAGTTCTTCGGCCGCGATGGCAGCCATTTCGTTCCGGGTCCAGGCCACGGGGTCTCCTTGGGTCAAAAAGGTCAGGTCAAAAACGGGGCTTAAGTGTTCGTTCGCGCCGGGTGGGGCGCTGGGGAGGGGGGCTGCAGGTGCTTGCTCAGGCTGCAGGTGCGGGCTCAGGCAGGCACTGCAGCTTCAGTGCGGGAGCGGACCGTGCGCTGTTCGATGTCCTTGACCCTGTTGCTTGCCCGGACCAGGTGCTGCACGTAGACGCCCGGCGTGACGATGTGGTTCGGGTCCAGCGCACCCGGTTCGACGATGAGCTCCGCTTCTGCAACGGTGACGGTGCCCGCGGTGGCCACCACCGGGTTGAAATTCCGGGCGGTATGGCGGTAGAGCAGGTTGCCGTCCGTGTCGGCGGTGTGGGCGTGCACCAGTGCGACGTCGGCCCGGATGGCGCGTTCCCGGACGTACGTTTCGCCGTCGAACACCTCATGCGGCTTGCCTTCGGCCACCAGGGTGCCCACCCCGGTTTTGGTGTAAAAGGCCGGGATGCCGGCGCCGCCGGCGCGCAGCCGCTCAGCCAGGGTGCCCTGCGGGGTGAACTCCACCTCGAGGACGCCGGCGAGGTACTGCTCGGCGAACAGCTTGTTTTCGCCGACGTACGACGCGATCACCTTGCGGACCTGGCCGGCCTCGATCAGGATGCCCAGGCCCTTGCCGTCCACTCCCATGTTGTTCGACACCACGGTCAAATCCCGGACGCCGGAATCGCGGACGGCCTCGATGAGGTCGGCCGGAATCCCGCTCAGGCCGAACCCGCCCACAGCCAGGGTGATTCCGTCCCGGAGGACATCGTGCAGGGCCTCGGCGGCACTGGATTTCAGTTTGGACATCGCATCTCCTCGTTGAGCTGTGCCGCAGTCCACTTTATGGACGCTGATTCTGACTGTGGAGCGTAAGCGGCCTCTTGTGGCAGTGTCAAGGACTGTTTGTCGGGTACTGAACGGGCTTTTACACTGTGGACGATAGGCTGATAAGTGTCCACAATATGGATAAATGAGGAGTAATTGTGAATCAGTCACCGGTCCAGGGCGCACAGGTCGTGAGCCGTATCGCGGGCCTCCTGCGCATCGTCGGACGCAAGCCGGAGGGGAGCCCGCTCGTGGAGCTGGTGCGGGACTCGGGGCTGACCCGTCCTACTGTGCACCGCCTCCTGACATCGCTCGCGGCCGAGGGGCTCCTGGACCACGACCCCCTGAGCGGGAACTGGGTGCTCGGCCCCGAGGCCCTGCTGATGGGCTCGGTGGCCGCGGCGCGTTTCCCACTGGAGGACCTGGCGAGGCCGAGTCTTCGCCGGCTCGCCGAGGAAACGGGCGAGAGTGCCTTCTTCTCGATCCGGCGGGGCGGCGAGACCGTGTGCCTGCTGCGCGAAGAGGGCAGCTTTCCCGTCCGCTCCTTCGTGCTTCACGAGGGTGTCCGGTTTCCGCTGGGCGTGGCATCGGCCGGAACGGCGATCATGGCGTTCCTGCCTGAGGAAGAGCAGGAGCAGATCCTGGGGGACTGGGTTGCCCACGCCGGCAAGTACGCCAACGGGCACCCGAAAGACGTGGTCCGGAACAACCTGCACCAGAGCCGCCGGCTGGGCTACTCGGTGAACCCGGGCCTGGTGCTGGAAGGCAGCTGGGGGATGGGCGCGGCGGTCTTCGACCAGGCCGGCCGGCCGTCGTGGGCTCTGTCCCTGACCGGAATCGAACCACGTTTCCGAGAGGACCGGCGCGAACTGCTGGGGCGGCTCCTGCTGGAGGAGGCCCATCGGCTCACTGTACGGCTCGGTGCCGGCGGCCAGCGCAGGCGGCAGAACTAAAAACTGTTGTGATGCCTGCCGGGCGTGCCTACCCTTGCAGAAGAGTCCTTCCCCTTGGAGAAGCCTGGACAGCATCGAAGGAGCCAGAGCCATGAGCACGCGGGTCTACTTTGAGGAATACGGCGATCCGCAGGTCCTGAAGGTGGGTCCGGAGAATCTGGCCGAGCCGGGTGACGGCCTGGTGCGGGTGGAGTTCCGGGCGGTCAGCGTCAACCCCGTGGACTGGAAGCTCGTGGCCGGGTACCTGAAAAAGTGGGTTCCCCTGGCCTTTCCGGCCGTGCCCGGCAGCGAGGCGGCCGGCGTCGTCACCGCCGTCGGGCCCGCCTTTGAGGGCTTTGTGGTGGGTGACGAGGTCATCTGGAACGGACGTCTGGGCGGCTACCGGACGGAAGCCGTGGTGCCGGCCGACCAGCTGACCCCGTTGCCGGCAGGCGTGGACTTCGAGCAGGCGGCATGCATCCCGGTGGCGGGGGGCACTGCGTACTCGGCCCTGAAGCAGCTCACGGTGGGCGCCGGGGACACGGTACTGATCCATGGCGCCGCCGGCGGGGTTGGCTCGGCGGCGGTCCAGATCGCGCAGGCCTTCGGCGCACGGGTGATCGGCACGGCGTCGGAGGCCAACCAGGAGTACCTCAGCGAGCTGGGCGCAGAACCCGTGACGTACGGCCCCGGGCTTGCGGACAGGGTGCGCTCCCTGGCCGATGCAGCAGGCACGGTCACCGCCGTCCTGGACACTGTGGGGAGCGAGGATTCCTTGGCGGCAACAGCCGAACTGCTCCAGGGGGCCGGCCGGGCGGTGACCACCGTTCCGGGCGAGCGGTCATCCGCGGCCGGGCTGGCGGCCGTCCACCAGCTCGAGGGCCGGGTAGCGGAAGTGGGGACGCTCGCCGCCGATGGGCAGATCACCTTCACTATCGCGCACCGGATGCCGCTGATCGAGGCCGCCGACGCGCTGGCAATCAGCCGCGTCGGCCACGGCCGGGGAAAGATCCTGCTGCTGCCCTAGCCCCGGCCGCCCGCGGATACCCGCGTCAGAGTCCTGCCCTGGCCTCTTCCGGGCCCTCGTGCTTCCACCAGGTGTCGAAGATGCTGACCGGAACGGTGCGCTTGTGCCGGGTCCGCAGGTATTTCTGCTCGATCAGCTCTGCTGCGCTGTCGCCGACGTCGCGGCCCTCGAGGTAATCGTCGATCTGGTCGTAGCTCAGGCCCAGTTCGTCCTCGTCGGTGCGGCCGGGCCGGTCGTCCAGGAGGTCGGCGGTGGGGACCTTCTTCCACACCCGCTCGGGGGCACCGAGGTGCTCCAGCAGGGCCCGGTTCTGCCGCTTGTTGAGGCCGAACAGCGGCAGGATGTCGGCCCCGCCGTCGCCGAACTTGGTGAAGAACCCGGTAACGGATTCAGCGCCGTGGTCGGTGCCGATCACCAGGTAGTTGTGCTCACCGGCCAGGGCGTACTGGGCGATCATGCGCGTGCGGGCCTTGGTGTTGCCCTTGTGGAAGTCGGAGATCCCGTTGCCGACAGTCTTTTCGAACTCGTCCTCGAAGCCGTCCACGGCCGCGGAAATGTTGAAGGTCCATTCCTTGGAGGCCTTGATGAAGTCCAGGGCAGCCTGGGCGTCCTCCTCGTCGTGCTGGACGCCGTAGGGGAGGCGGACCGCCACGAACTGCGCGTCCGTGCCCTCGGCCCGCAGTTCCTCGACCGCCAGCTGCGCGAGTCGCCCGGCGAGCGACGAATCGAGGCCGCCGGAGATGCCCAGGACAAAGCCCCTGGTGCCGGTGGCCTTGAGGTATTCCTTCAGGAAAGTGACGCGTTTGCGCACCTCCTCTGCGGGATCGATCTGGGGCTGGACGCCCATTTCTTCGATGATCTTGGCTTGGAGTGTGCGCATGAGACTCAGCCTAGTCAGCGCGATCCGCGAGGCTCAACTGTTTCCGCCGGAGCGCCGGAGCGCCGCGGCGCCTGAGCGCCGGGGCGCCGGGGCGGCGGAGCCACGGGGCGGCGGAGCCACGGCCGGCTGCCCGGCCGGCGGCTATGCCGGTGCCGGGCCGGTGGAGCCACGGACCGTCAGATGCGTTGGCATGACGGAGCGGCTGCGCGTGCCGCCGCCGGCGAGCGGGTTCAGCTGGGCGAGCAGCATGGATACCGCGACGCGGCCGGCCTGCTCGATAGGGGAGGCCATGGTGGACAGCGGCGGGTTGCAGAAGTCGGCGCCGAAGATGTCGTCGCAGCCCACAATGCTCATATCCTGCGGCACGCTGAGGCCGCGTTCGCGCAGGCGCTGAAGCATGCCGATGGCGATGAGGTCGTTGAAGACGATGCACGCAGTCACGCCGCTGTGCACAGCGGCATCCGCGGCTGCGGCGCCGGACTGCGTCTTGGGTGCGAAAGGCCCGAGCCTGCGCACCTCCACGCCGCGCTCCTCAGCAGCTTCGGACAGCGTGGCCCACCGCCGGGTGCTGGACTGCGAGGTTGTAGGTCCGGCGATGTAAGCGACCCTGCGGTGGCCCAGCGAGATGAGGTGGTCCAAAGCCTGCAGGGTGGCGGCAGGCGTGTCGATGATGACGGCGGGAACCCCCGGAACGTCGCGGTTGATGGTGACCAGGGGAATCTTCGCGGCTGCGGCAAGGAGTGCGTCGTCGCTGAGGCGGGAAGCCGTCACCACCACGCCGTCGGCGCTTTTGCGCAACTGCTCCAGGGTGCTGGCCTCGACCTCGTCCGACTCCTCGGTGTCCACGAGCAGCTGTGTGTAGCCGGCCGCCTTCAGCTGCAGCTGCGTGCCGCGGATGAGGTCGAAGTAGAAGGGGTTGGTGATGTCAGGGACCATGACGCCCACGGCACCGGTGCGGCCGGAGCTGAGTGCCTTGGCCTGCGAGTTCGGCGTGTAGTTGAGTTCGACGGCGGCGGCCTGGATCCGCTGCCGGGTGCGGACGTTGACGCGGTCCGGATTGGTCAGGGCCCGTGACACTGTTGACGCGGCGACGCCGCACAAAGCGGCGATGTCATGGATCGTGGCAGGCCGGTCTGCTGCCACTGGTTGCGTCGCCATGGGCGTTCCTCTCTGAACGTCGGATCTCCGACTGTGACCGCTGCCACAGCTTGAAACAAGAATGGCATATTTGCCATCCTATGGCAATCGGTTGTCAAAAGATGCCATACTCGCTAGACTCGTGGGCAAGACATTTCTGTGAACTGCATCACCGCGCCCTGCGGCAGGAAATGCGCCGGGACTACCAAGGAGATTTCGTGACTCAACCCAATGCTGTGTGGAGCCTGTCCGGTTTCGGCGACGAAGTAGACCCCGATCCCGCCATTCAGGCCGCGGTGCTGCTGGCCCTCGGCGCCAGCCACATCGAAGTCCGCAGTGCGTGGGGTACCAACGTGTCAGAGCTGGACCAGGGCGCCGTGGAGCGGCTCAAGGCCATTTTGGATGAGAAGGGCCTCAAGGTATCCGCCGTCGCCAGCCCCATCGGCAAGGTGGACGCCAGCCTGCCCGTGGAGCATGAGGTCGCCCGGCTCCGCCAGATCATTTCGGTAGCCAAGGGCCTGGACGCCAGGTATGTGCGCATCTTCTCCTTTTACCGTGCGGAGGGGCAGAGCCAGGAAGATATCCGCGCTGCCGTGATGGAACGCATGGCGGCCCTGGCGGGGGAGGCCGCGGCCGCGGGCATCGTCCTGCTCCACGAAAATGAAAAGGGCATTTACGGCGATACCCCGGAGCGGGTCCTGGACATCATGGAGACCGTCGACTCGCCGGCCCTGCGCATTGCGTGGGACAACGCCAACTTCGTCCAGGTGGGCGTCAAGCCCTACACCGAGGGCTACGCCATGCTGCGTCCCTACCTCGAGTACTTCCAGGTCAAGGACGCCATGGCCGCCACCGGTGAAGTGGTCCCCGCCGGCGAAGGCGACGGGGAACTGGACGCCACCATCGCCGCACTCAAAGCCGACGGCTTTGCCGGCTTTGCCTCGCTGGAGCCGCACCTGGCCAGCGCCCACGAGCTGGGCGGATTCTCCGGGCCGGTGGCCTTCGGCATCGCGGCCCGCGCCTTTGCCGGCCTCGCCGCAAAGAACGGAATAAAACTCTCTTGAGCACCACGGCAGCAGTCATCGGCTGCGGTGACGTATCGAGCGTCCATTTCGGCGCGCTTGCGTCCATGGACGACGCCCGGCTGGTGGCCGTCTGCGACGCCGACCCCGGCCGGTTGGAGGCGGCGGTAGCCGCCCATGGCGTACCGGGGTACGCGAACCACCTGGACCTGCTCGAGAAGGTGAGGCCCGACGTCGTACATGTCTGTACACCGCACCACCTCCACGCGTCGATAGCGGCAGACTGCCTTGAGCGCGGTATCAACGTGATCGTCGAGAAGCCGCTTGCGCATACGCAGGAGGCGGGCCGGCGGCTGATCGAGGCGGCCGAACGCAGCCCGGCGAAGATCGCGGTCTGCTTCCAGAACCGCTACAACGCGACGTCGCAAGCCATGCGAAGGATGCTCGACGACGGCCGGCTGGGCCAGGTGCTCGGCGCCTCGGCCACCGTGATGTGGCACCGCTCCGGCGACTACTACCGCGACCGCCCGTGGCGCGGCACCTGGGCTGAAGGCGGCGGCGGCCTGATGATGAACCAGGCCATCCACACTGTTGACCTGCTGCAGTGGCTGGTGGGCGATGTGGCCAAGGTGGAAGGACGGGCAGCAACGCGCTCGCTGGGCGGCGTGATCGAGGTGGAGGACACGGCCGAATTCGCCGCAGAGCATGAGAGCGGTGCCCGAAGCGTCTTCTACGCAACGCTGGCCAACGCCGTCAACGCCCCGGTCACGCTGGACATCATCACGGAGGCAGCCACGCTCAGCCTGCGCGGCGACCTCACGGTCAGCTACGCCGACGGCTCGGTGGAGGTTATCCCTGAGCGGGTGCTCGAAACCGGGGGGCGCTCGTATTGGGGTGTCTCCCATGAGCTGCTTATCAAGGACTTCTACGCCACGCTGGATGACCCGGCGCCGTTCTGGATCAGTCCGGCGGAAGCAGCGAAGTCGCTCCGGATCGTCAAGGAGATCTACGCCCAGAGCTACCCGGAGCTGTCTGAGCGCGTCGGCTGAGCCTTGCCCCGGCGTCGTCGCGAAAGTGGCCGGAAACCGTTGCCGGTTTCCGGCCGTTTTCGTGCCCGACGCAACGGCCGCCGGTGCCCTGGCGGCCGGCTTGGCAACAATTCTCGAAACTTTTGACAATCGGTTGCCAAGATCGAATAGAGTCCGTACTGTAAATCCCACACCCCAGATATGTGGTGCACACCACACCTCTTCGCTCTGACTTACCTCAGACCAAAGACTCAGTAGGAGCCGACAATGAAGTTAGGTCCCAAGGCGGCAGCAGCCGCCCTCGTACTCAGTGCCTCGCTGGCACTCACCGCATGTGGCGGAGGTGCCGGTGCGGGCTCAAGCGCCGGCACCGCGACGGCGCTGACCATCGGCACCATCCAGGACGTGCGCTCCTGGGACCCGGCGCAGGCCCATGTGGGACACGTCCTCCAGCCCTACCAGGCCGTTTACGACACACTGATCCTGCGCCAGCCGGACGGCAAGCTCAGCCCGATGCTGGCCACAGAGTGGAAGTACAACAACACCAACACCAAGCTCACCGTGGACCTGCGGACGGACGTCACGTTCAGTGACGGCGCAAAGTTCGACGCCGAGGCTGCCAAAGCCAACATGGACCACTTCAGGACGGCCAACGGCCCTCAGATGGCCCAGCTTGCCTCCGTCAAGGACGTGAGCGTGGTGGACGCCGACACCATCGACATCAACCTCAGCACCCCGGACCCGGCGTTGGAGTACTTCCTGAGCCAGGCCGCCGGACTGATGGGCAGCCCCAAGGCGCTCGGCACCGAGGGCATCAAGACCGAACCGGTCGGCTCCGGCCCCTACGTCATGGACAAGGCGGCGTCGGTCAAGGATTCCCAGACGGTATTCACTGCCCGCAAGGACTACTGGAACAAGGATCTGCAGAAGTACCAGAAGCTGACGTTCAAGATCCTCACCGACCTGACCGCCCGCACCAACGCACTTGTCTCGGGCCAGGTGGACGCAACCATCCTGGACCCCAAGAACGGCAAGCAGGCTGAAGGCGCCAAAATGAAACTTGCTGCCAACGAGGTTGACTGGCAGGGACTGCTCCTCCTGGACCGCGACGGCGCCAAGAACCCGGCGCTGGCCAACGTAAAGGTCCGCCAGGCCATCAACTACGCCTTCGACCGCAAGACCATCCTCGACCAGGTCATGCTCGGCCAGGGCACCCCGACATCCCAGCCGTTCGGCAAGGCCAGCGGAGCCTGGACCGAAGAGCTGGAGAACTACTACAGCTACGATCCGGCCAAGGCCAAGCAGCTTCTCAAGGAAGCTGGCTACGAAAACGGCGTCACCCTGGAAATCCCCGGCGTCCCCGGCTTTGAAACCCAGATTTCCGTGATCCAGCAGCAGCTGGCGGACGTGGGCATCACCCTCAAAGTGGGCGCCGCGCTGACCAACACGTTCACGTCCGACGTCGCCGCGCAGAAGTTCACCACCATGTACTTCTCCCTCTTCCAGGGCGAGCCGACGGTCGCCGTCAACCAGATTGTTTCCACCAAGGCGCTGTACAACCCGTTCAAGAACACCACGCCCGAGCTGCAGGCCAAGATCGACGCTGTCCAGAAGGGCGGCGCAGAGGCAGGCAAGCTGGCCCAGGAAGTGAACAAGTATGTGGTGGAGCAGGCATGGTTCGCACCGCTGTTCCGCGTGAACCAGATGTACTACCACAACTCCAAGGTGAACGTCACGCCGCAGATCCAGCAGGCCGTTCCGTCCATCTATAACTACTCACCCGCCAAGTAGGACGCCATGATCAGGTTCATTGCGAAACGGCTGGGCAGCGGGCTGGTGGTGCTGTTTGTTGTCTCGGCGCTCACCTTCTTCCTGCTGTACATGTCCAGCGGAAGCATCGCCCGGAACATCCTGGGCGACCAGGCCACCGTTGAACAGGTGGCGCTGAAGGAACACGAGCTGGGGCTGGACCAGCCCCTCGTGGCCCGGTACTTCGCCTGGGTGGCCGATGCCCTGGGCGGGAACCTCGGGGCTTCGTGGTTCACCTCCGAACCCGTGGCCAACTCCCTGGCCACCCGGATTCCGGTGACCATGACCATGGTTTTCGCCGCAATGATCCTGATCGCCATCTGCGCAGCGCTGATCGGCGTTGCTGCAGCCGTCAAGCGCGGCTGGGTGGACAGGACCGTCCAGGTCGGTGCCATCATTGGCGACTCCGTACCGGGGTTCGTGATTGGCGTCGTCCTGGTCACCCTCCTGGCCATCCAGCTGGGCCTCTTCCCGGCCACCAGCACCATTTCACCCGAATCCGGACCGGACGCGTGGGTCTACTCCATGGCCCTTCCGGTGATTGCCCTGCTGGTCAATGGAGTCACCGGCGGCGCGCAGCAGATCCGCAGCGCCGTCATCAAGCAGCTTGAGCGGGACTACGTCCGGACGCTGCGCAGCCGCGGCATCGGTGAGCGCGAGATCCTGTTCAAGCACGTGCTGCGCAGCGCCGCACCGGCCGGCCTGACCGTGCTGAGCCTGCAGCTGATCGGCATGCTCGGCGGGGTGGTGATCATCGAGCAGATCTTTGCCCTGCCCGGCATGGGACCGCTCGCGGTCGCTGCCACGGGCCAGTCGGATCTTCCTGTGGTGATGGGCGTGGTGATGTACACGGTGGTCGTGGTCATTGTGGTGAACCTGCTGGTGGACATTCTTAATGGCTGGCTCAACCCGAAAGTGCGTGTGTCATGAGCGATTCCGTAGAAACCGCGGCAGTGGCCGCTCCCGTGCCTTCCACGCACACCGGGCAGAGCGGTACAGTGGTCCGTTCCACCGTCATCCGCCGCCTCCTCGGGAACCCCCTCGGCATCGCAGCCCTGGTGATCCTGGTGACCATTGCGCTGCTGGCCCTTCTCGCTCCGGTCCTGGCGCCCTTTGACCAGAACCACGCAAACATCGCCAAGACGCTCGCGTCACCTGACTCCGTAAACATCCTGGGAACCGACAGCGCCGGGCGCGACGTCTGGAGCCGGCTGCTGTTCGGCGCTCAGCTGACGCTGCTTTCCGCATTGCTCTGTGCCGGTGTTGCCATCGCCATCGGGCTGCCCGCCGGCCTGATCGCCGGCTACTACGCCGGCAGGTTTGAGGCTGTGTCCAACTGGATGGTCAGCATCCTCATGAGCCTGCCCGGCCTGATCGTGCTGCTCACCATCCGCGCGGCGTTCGGACCTTCGGTGTGGATCTCCATGATCGCGTTCGGCGTCCTCATCAGCCCGTCCTACTTCCGGCTGACCCGCACAGCGGTCCAGTCGGTGCGCAACGAGCTCTACGTTGATGCCGCCCGCGTTTCGGGACTCTCGGACCTCAGCATCATTGCCCGCCACATCTTCTCCGTGGTCCGGGCGCCCATCATCATCCAGACCGCGGCGATTGCCGGCGTGGCCATCGCCATCCAGTCCGGACTTGAGTTCCTGGGCCTGGGCGATCCCACCAAGGCAACCTGGGGCGTCATGCTTTCCGAAGGGTTCAAGAACGTCTACCTGAACCCGACGCTGCTCTTCTGGCCCGCGCTTGCCATGGCACTGACCATCGGCGGGCTGGTCCTCCTCGGCAACGCCATCCGAGACGCCCTGGAAGACGGCGAAAAGATTAAGCACCGTAAGAAGCCGTCCCCGGTCGCGAATGCTTCTGCTGAACGCCCGACGGCGGAAGCCGCCAAGGCGCGTACGGTACGTGCCGCCGGCGGAAAGTCAATGGCCGCCGTCGACGCCGGAACCGAGCACCACCTCGTGAAGGTGACCAATCTCGGCGTCGGATATCCCCAGGCGGACGGGTCCACGAAAAAGGTGGTGGACGACGTTTCGTTCCACGTTGACCGGGGCGAGATCCTGGGCATCGTGGGTGAATCGGGTTCAGGCAAGTCCCAGACCGCCTTCTCGATCCTGGGCCTGCTGCCGGACAACGCCCGCATCGTGGCCGGCTCCATCCAGTTCGACGGCAACTACACCGTGGCGCCGGGCGAGGACCGGGTCAGCCAGGAACGCCTGTCCAGGCTGCGGGGCAAGCGGATCTCCTACATTCCGCAGGAGCCAATGAGCAACCTGGACCCGGCCTTCACCATCGGCTACCAGCTGGTTACTCCCATGGTGCGGGTCCTGGGGATCTCCAAGGAGGAGGCGACCGCCCGCGCGCTGAAGCTGCTCACCGACGTCGGGATCGTGAACCCGAAACGGACCTTTGACGCTTACCCGCACGAGGTCTCCGGCGGCATGGCCCAGCGCGTACTGATTGCCGGCGCCATCAGCTGCGAACCCGACCTGGTGATCGCCGACGAGCCCACCACGGCCCTGGACGTCACAGTGCAGGCCGACGTGCTGGACCTCCTGCGCGAACTGCAGCAGCGGCTGAACATCGGCGTCATCCTGGTGACCCACAACTTCGGCGTGGTGGCGGACCTCTGCGACCGGGTGGCCGTCATGCAGAGCGGCCGGCTAGTGGAGGAAGGATCCGTCCGCGACATCCTACGCAACCCGAAGGAGCAGTACACCCGGACGCTGCTGGCGTCCATGCTGGAAGGCAAGACACCCATGTCCATGCTTGTATCCAGCCAGAAGGAGCCGGTCGCATGAGCACCGTGGAAATTAGGGAAATGGAGCCACTCCTTGAGGTGGACAACCTGGTGGTCGAGTACCCCAGCAAGAAGTTCCGGGCCAGGCCGTTCCGGGCGCTGACGGACATCAGCATCCGCATCGGCCAGGGCGAGACCCTGGGCCTGGTGGGCGAGTCAGGTTCCGGCAAGACCACGCTGGGCCGGGCCGTCCTGGGCCTCGCCCCGGTGACCGGAGGCAGGATCATCTTCGAAGGCCAGGACATCGGCCACGCCACCCGCAAGCAGCGGCGGACCCTGAGCCGCGACCTGCAGGTGGTCTTCCAGGATCCGTATACCTCGCTGAACCCGGCCCTGGAAATCGGCGACATCCTGGCTGAGCCCCTCGGCGTGCAGGGCATGGAGCAGGCGGCAGCCCGGAAGCGGGTCAAGGAACTGCTGGACCAGGTGGGCCTGCCATCGGACGCCATCCACCGCCTGCCGCGGGAATTCAGCGGCGGCCAGCGCCAGCGCGTTGCCATTGCCCGGGCCCTGGCGTTGTCTCCGAAGCTGATCGTCTGCGATGAACCCGTCAGCGCCCTGGACCTGTCCACGCAGGCAAAGGTTCTGGACCTGTTCCTGCAGATCCAGAAGGACACCGGGGTTTCCTACCTGTTCGTCTCCCACGACCTGGACGTCGTCCGGCACATCAGCCACCGGGTGGCAGTGATGTACCACGGCGAAATCGTCGAACAGGGCCCGGCAGGCATTGTCACCACGGATCCCGACCACCCCTACACCCAGCGGCTGCTGCTCGCATCCCCGGTCCCTGACCCGGACCGCCAGAAACAGCGCCGCGCAGACCGGCACCGGCTGCTGGAGATCCAGCGGCAGCAGAACGAACAGGCCGGCGTCCCCGCCTGAGGACACCGGCACCAACGAAAGGACCACCATGGCAAACGCAGCCACCATCGGCGTGCAAGCGATGATGCTGAAGGACAGCTTCACCGAACTCGGGGCGTTCGAAACGCTCCGCAAGGTCAGCGCGATCGGCTACAACGCCGTCGAAATTTCCCAGATTCCCATGACCGCGGAGAACGTGGCGGAACTTGACCGCGCCCGGAGTGAACTCGGCATGGACATCGCAGCGCTGTCTGTTGCCATGGAAACCCCCAAAGGCATGCCCGGTGACTCCCTCAAAGACCACTTCGACAAAGTCGTGGACGACGCCAGGACGCTGGGCTCAAAGCTGCTTCGGATCGGCATGCTGCCCTTCCCCGCAATGAAGTCCATCGACGCGGTGGTGGACTTTGCAAAGCTGGCCAACGAGTACGCCGAACGCCTGCAGGAGCACGGCATCGGCCTGTACTACCACAACCACCACATCGAGTTCGCGAAGTTCGGCGGCAAGTACATGCTGGACATTATCGCGGAGAACTCGCCGGCCATGGGCATGGAAATCGATGTCCACTGGGTGCAGCGCGGGGGCCTTGACCCGGTCCGGACCCTGGAGAAGTATGCCGGACGCACCGCCACGGTGCACCTCAAGGACTACCGGATCGGGCAGCTGCCGGAATCGGCCTTCGGGCTGCTGGAATCCGGGGACGTGGCAGGATTCATGGCCGAGTTCAAGGATGTGGTCCAGTTCGCCGAAGTGGGTGAGGGCAACCTCGACTTCCCGTCCATCATCCCGGCCGCCCAGGAAGCCGGAGCGCGGTACCTGCTGGTGGAGCAGGACCAGCTGTACGGCCGCACTGTCTGGGATGCACTGCAGACCTCCTACGACAACCTGGTGGCCATGGGCCACGCCGACCTTTTCTAGATAGGGAGATCCATAAATGAGCACGAAAGTACGCCTCGGCATCATTGGCCTGGGCCAGCAGGGCGGCATGTACGCGAAGTTCATCGCTGACGGCGCAGTCCCGAACATGGTGATCGGCGCCATCTGCGACACCGACCCCGCCAAAAAGGAACTGGCCGCTTCCCAGTACCCGGACGCGCCCTTCTACGACGATTACATCGCCATGCTGGAAAGCGGCGACGTGGACGCCGTCGTCACCTGCGTCCCGCACTTCCTGCACCCGGAAATGGGCATCGAGACGCTCAAACGCAACATCCACGCTCTCGTGGAGAAGCCGGCCGGCGTGTACACCAAGCAGGTCAAGGAGCTCAACGAGTTTGCCGCCGGCAGGCCCGAGCTCTCCTTTGCGATCATGTTCAACCAGCGCAACAACCCGCTGTACCAAAAGCTGAAGGAGATCGTCAGCAACGGCGAGATCGGCGCCATCCGCCGCACCAACTGGATCATCACCAACTGGTGGCGGCCGCAGGGCTACTACAACTCCAGCGAGTGGCGGGCCACCTGGGGCGGCGAAGGCGGCGGCGTCCTGGTGAACCAGGCCCCGCACCAGCTCGACCTGTGGCAGTGGATCTGCGGCGTGCCCAAATCCGTTTATGCAAAGGTGGCCTACGGCTTCCGCCGCGACATCGCCGTCGAGGACGAGGTCACCGCGGTGGTGGACTACGGCAACGGCGCCACCGGCGTTTTCGTCACCGCCACCCATGACCTCACCGGCACCGACCGCTTCGAGATTCTGGGCGACCAAGGCAAGATCGTCGTCGAAAATTCCAAGACCGCTACCGTGACCCGCCTGAAGCAGCCCGAGCGCGAGCTCAGCGACAGCATGGGCATGGACGATGTCCGCAAGCTCTTCATGGGCGAGCTGAATCCCGAGGAGTACTACACCACCGAGGTGATCGAGTTCGAGTCCGCCTGGGGTGCGCAGCACTCCGGCGTGCTGGAGAACTTCGCCGCCAACATCCTGGACGGCACCCCGCTGCTGGCTCCGGGCTCTGACGGCATCAGCGGTGTCCGGCTCGCCAACGCCATCCACCTCTCCAGCTGGACCGGCACCGAAGTGGGCCTGGACTTTGACGAGGACGAGTTCCTGGCGGAGCTGAACAAGCGCATCGCGGCCGAGGGCAAGTTCCCCGAGCGCTCGTAAACCATTGCCCAACTGACTCGCAGTTAATGTCGTTTTGAGGGCTCAAAACGACATTAACTGCGAGTCAGTTGGGCGGGTTCCTCGTTAGGATGGGGCGGTGACTGAACCCAAGACGCCGGAAGCTGCCGCACCCACAGGCCCGGCCAGGAAGCACGCCCGGAACGGCAAGTCCAACGCCACCATCTACGACATCGCCAAGCTTGCGGGTGTCAACCCGTCCACGGTCTCGCGGGCGCTCAGCAAGCCGGGCCGGGTCAGCGCCAAGACCCAGAAGCTCATCGAGGACGCCGCGGCGGAACTGAACTACCAGGTGAATCCCTTCGCCCGTGCCCTGCCCACGGGCCGCACCAACACGTTCGGGCTCATCGTCGCGGACATCACCAACCCGACGTTCTTCGACATCATCCGTGGGGCGGAAACCACTGCCACGCTCCGCGATTACACCCTGGTGCTGGCAGAGTCGGCCGAATCCGCCGTCACCGAGCTCACGGCCGCCCGGCGGATGATGACGACGGCGGACGGACTCATCCTTGCCAGCCCCCGCATGGACGACGACGACATCCGCGCGCTGGCCGGCGACAAGCCCGTGGTGGTCATCAACCGCGAGGTCGACGGCGTGCCCTGCGTGGTTCCCGATGTCAACAAAGGCATCAGCGAGGCGGTGCGCAGCCTGGCCGCCAACGGACACAGGAAGGTCGCATTCGTCGCCGGACCGCCGCAGTCCTGGATGTCCGCCCGCCGCTGGGAAGGCGTCCAGGCCGCCTGCGAATGGTCCCGGCTCGAGGCCGTCCGGCTGGAATCCGGCAAGCCAACGGTCGACGGCGGCAGGCAGGTGGCGCGCGACGTGCGCGACAGCGGCGCCACGGCCGTGCTGACGTACAACGACCTGCTGGCCATCGGCCTCATGCAGGAACTCCAGGCCGCCGGGGTGGTGGTGCCGGATCAGATCAGCATCGTGGGCTTCGACGACATCTTCGGCGCCGACTTCACCACGCCGCCGCTCACCACCGTGCGTTCACCGCTGGGGGAGTGCGGCTCGGGCGCCACCACGCTCCTCCTCGACCTGCTGCACGGCAGCGCCGAACCGGCGGGCATCCTGCGCGTCGAGACCGAGCTGGTGCTGCGCGGCTCGAGCGGAAGGCTCCTTCCCGCGCAGTAACAGAAACCCGATGGCAATTTTTGGCAACCGGTTGACAAAACACTGGTGCACGCCGGACCATTGACGTATGTCACAGTCGATTGCCGCCAACCCAGACCGGCTCCTGCCCGCGGACCCGGGAACGCGCAGCATTGCGCGCGACCTCCTGCAGCGCGTCCAGGACCTCCCCATCATTTCCCCGCACGGGCACGTTGACGCCGCAGTCATCGAGCACAACACGCCCTTCCCGGACCCGGCAGCGCTGCTGGTCAGCCCGGACCACTACGTCACCCGCCTGGTCCACGCCAGCGGAGTCCCGCTGGACCGGCTGCGCGATTCCGAGGCGTCCCAGCCGGACTCCCGCACCGTCTGGCGCGAGTTCTGCCAGGCCTGGCCATTGTTCGAGGGCACCGCCTCCGGCTACTGGCTCCGCACCCAGTTCAGCAGCGTCTTCGGCCTCCAGCAGGAGATCAGCGCCGGGACTGCGGATGCCAGCTACGACGCCATTTCCGCCAGGCTCGTGGAGCCGGGCTTCCGGCCCCGCCAGCTCTTCAAGGACTTCAACATCGAGGTGCTGGCCACCACGGACGATCCCCTGGACAGCCTCGCCAGCCACAAGGCAATCGCCGAGGATCCCACGTTCCATGGCCGCGTGCTGCCCACGTTCCGCCCGGACGCCTACCTGAACATCGCGCACCCCACCTGGTCCGCGAACGTTGACCGGCTGATCGCGGCAGCGGGCGACGGCGCCACCGGCTATGCCGGTTACCTCACCGCCCTGGAGAACCGGCGCCGCTACTTCGTGGACCACGGCGCAGTCTCCGCCGACCACGGTGTCCGGACCCCGGTCACGCTGAAGCTCGACGACGCCGACGCCGCACGGCTGTTTGACCGCGCCCGTTCCGGCGAGGCGACCGCGCAGGACCGCGACGCGTTCGAAGCCCACATGATGTACCAGATGGCGCGGATGTCCGTGGCGGACGGGCTGGTCATGACCATCCACCCGGGCTCGTACCGCAACCACCACGAGCCCACCTTCAACACGTACGGCGCCGACACAGGCCACGACATCCCGTTCGCCGTCAACTACACCGAGGCGATCCGCCCGCTGCTGCAGGACTTCGGCACCGCCAAGGACTTCCACCTGGTGCTCTTCACCCTGGACGAGACTGTGTTCTCGCGCGAACTCGCGCCGCTGGCCGGCTTCTATCCGTCCGTCTACCTTGGCGCCCCGTGGTGGTTCCTGGACGCCCCGGACGCCATGCTGCGCTTCCGTTCCGCCGTCACCGAGACCGCCGGGTTCTCCCGCTCCTCGGGCTTTATCGACGACACCCGCGCCTTCTGCTCCATCCCCGCCCGCCACGACGCCTCCCGCCGCATCGAGGCCTCGTTCCTGGCCCGGCTCGTTGCCGAGCACCGCGTCAGCGAGGAACGCGCCCACGAACTGATCGTCGACCTCGTGGACGGATCGCCGCGAAGGGTCTTCAAGCTGTGACCGCAGGACTGCAGGCCGAACAGGAAGCCGCCGTGGACCTCCCCAGGCTCAACCGCACCCTCCGGCCGTCAGCCAAGCCCCCCACCCGCATCGTGCACCTGGGGCTGGGCGCCTTCCACCGCTCGCACCAGGCCTGGTACACGCACCGGGCCGGCGATGCCGCGGACTGGGGCATCGCCGCCTTCACGGGCCGCCGCCCCGACGCGGCCCTGGCCCTCGCGGAACAGGACGGGCTCTTCACGCTGGTGGAACGGGCGGGCGCCGGTGACTCCTTCGAAGTGGTCGGCAGCATCGTCGAGGCCGTGGACGGCGCCAACGTGCAGCGGCTGGCGGAGCTGGTCTCCGCCCCGGAGACCGCCGTCGTCATACTGACCGTCACCGAGGCCGCCTACCGGCTGGGCACCGACGGGCAGCTGGACCGCAGCGCTCCCGACGTCGTGGCCGACCTGGCGCTGCTGGCTTCCGGCAGCGGCAACCCGACGACGCCGCTGGGCCGCCTGGTCTTTGCCCTCGCCGCCCGCCGGTCCGCCGGCGCCGGTCCGCTCGCGGTCGTCTGCTGTGACAATCTCTCCAACAACGGCACCGTGGCGCACAACGCCGTGGCGGGCATCGCCGGGGCATGGGACCCTTCGCTCGCAGCGTGGATTGACGCCAACATCAGCTTTGTCAGCACCTCGGTGGACCGCATCACGCCCCGCACCACCGACGCCGACGTGGCGGCCGTCGCAGAGTCCTGCGGCTACCACGACACCTCGCCGGTAGTAGCCGAGCCCTTCGCTAACTGGGTGCTGAGCGGGGACTTCCCCGCAGGCCGGCCGCGCTGGGAGGACGCCGGTGCCGTCTTCGTAGCGGACATCGAACCCTATGAAAACCGCAAGCTGTGGCTCCTGAACGGTGCGCACTCACTTTTGGCCTATGCGGGGCAACTACGGGGACACACCACCGTGGCAGAAGCTCTCCGGGACAATTCCTGCCTGCACGCCGTGGAACAGTTCTGGGATGAGGCCGAAAGCAACCTGCACGGAGCGGACCTCCAGATCCCCGCCTACCGGGAGGCCCTCCTGGCCCGCTTCGGCAACACCCGCATCGCCCACCACCTGGCCCAGATCGCCATGGACGGCAGCACCAAGCTGCGGATGCGGGCTGTGCCGGTGCTGCAGGCCGAGCGGGCCGCGGGCAGGTCCGGGGCTGCCGCAGCCCTCATGATCGCTGCCTGGATGGACTTCACCGCCGCGGCGGCAACGGTTCAGGATCCGCTGGCCGATGAGATTGCCGCCGCCAACCGGCTTAGCGGCACCGGGCGGATCCGGGCCCTGCTGGGCCTGGTGAATCCGGCGCTGGCCGGGGACGCCGCCGTCGTCGGCATGATTGCCGACCTGTGCGGAACGTTCGGGGAGCCGGCTGTCTCCCCTTAGCCCCCTGCGCACATGCGGCTCTGCCCGGCTCCCGGACCATGGGGACCGGGCAGTGCTGTTTCGGGACGAGTGCTGTTTGATGGAACTTTCAACAAATATTTGGCAACCGCTTGCCATTTGATTGCCAAGTGATTAGGATTACAACAACAGCAAAAGCTGGCATCCCGGGAATCAGACCCACCGGACACCCAGGCTTTCCACAGCACCAAGCATTTTTCACATTTTTCGCCGGCTCCACAGGGGCGGCACCGGGTAAAGGAGCCCAATCATGAAAAAGCTGAACAAACTCAGCATCGTCGGCTACGGCGCCGGTGATGCAGCCAACAATCTCGCCTTCACCACTGCCACCATGTTCCTGCTCGTGTACTACACCGACGTGGCGGGAATCTCGGCTGCTGCGGCAGGTACGCTGCTGCTGGTCGTCAGGATCTTTGACGCGTTCGCCGATGTCTTTGCCGGCCGCATGGTGGACCGCACCTTCAGCAGGCGTTTCGGTAAGTTCCGTCCGTTTATCATGTTCGGCTCCATCCCGCTGCTGCTCCTGAGCGTCGCGACGTTCTCCATCCCGCAGCTGGGCGAGTCGGGAACCCTGCTCTATGCCTACGTGACGTACGCGGCCCTCGGCCTGGCCTACAGCCTGGTCAACATTCCCTACGGCTCCCTCGCCGGCGCCATGACCCAGGATCCGGGGGAGCGCGCCAAGCTGGGATCGGCCCGCATGGTGGGCGGCCTCCTCGTGGGTTCGGCCCTCGGCATCTTTGTGGCACCGCTAATCAAGCCCGGCGCCGACCTGCAGGCAACCTTCACCACCATCACGCTGGTGTTCGTGGCGATCGGCGCCGCCCTCTACTTCTTCACCGTCCTGACCGCCAAGGAACGGGTCCACCGCGCCGTCCCCAACGTCTCGGTCAAGCAAAGCCTGGAAACCCTGAAGGGCAACAAGCCCCTCCTGATGCTGTGCGTCAGCTCCTTCTTCTTCCTCTCCGGCTACCTGGCACTGACATCAGTGCAGCTGTACTACCTGCGCGATGTCCTGGGCCGCCTTGATCTGTATCCGGTGCTGTCCATCATCCAGCTGGTGTGCACCTTTGTGCTGGCCGCGGTTATGCCCAGGCTGGTCCGGTCCATCGGCAAGAAGGGTGTCTACATCTACTCGTCGATGCTGACCGTCGTCGGCGGCGCCATCATCTTCTTCACCCCGGCCAGCCAGGTCTGGATCGGTTTCGGCGGCCTCGTGATCAGCCTCGTGGGCGTCCTCGCCGTCAACATCGTGGTGTGGGCGCTGGAAGCCGACACCGTGGAATACGGCGAATGGCGTACCGGAGTCCGGACCGAGGGCATCACCTACGCGCTGTTCTCGTTCACCCGCAAGACCGGCCAGGCCGTGGGCGGAGCGCTCGCCGCGTACGCCCTGGCCCTGGGCGGCTACAAGTCCGGCGCCGTGCAGACCGCGGACGCGGTGTTCGGCATCCAGCTCGCCGCCGGCGCCATCCCGGCCGTGCTGACCATCCTGGCCGTCCTGGTCATGTCCAAGTACAAGCTGACGGACGCCATGCACGCCGAGATCCTCGCCGAAATCCGCGCCCGCCGCGAAAGCGGCGATGCCACCAAAACGGCCGGCGACCCCAAAACCGTCAATACCGCCGTCGAGCGCTCCAGCGCCGCATCCACCAACTGACCGCCCGCCAGCTGAAACCCTGAACCTGTTCCCTCCGAAAGGACCTGCTGTGAAAATCATTGCCGCGGAAGTCTTCGTGACAAGCCCGTCCCGCAACTTCGTGACCCTGCGGATCACCACGGAGGACGGCGTCACCGGCATCGGCGACGCGACCCTGAACGGCCGCGAACTCGCCGTGGCCGCCTACCTGAAAGAGCACGTCGCGCAGCTGCTGATCGGGAAGGACCCGCACCGGATCGAGGACACCTGGCAGTTCCTGTACCGGTCCTCGTACTGGCGCCGCGGCCCGGTCACGATGGCCGCGATTGCCGCCGTCGACATGGCGCTGTGGGACATCAAGGGCAAGCTGGCCGGCATGCCGGTCTACCAGCTCCTGGGCGGGGCGTCCCGCAACGGGCTGCGTGCCTACGGCCACGCCTCCGGCTCGGACATCCCCTCGCTGTTTGATTCGGTCCGCGAGCACCTGGAACTCGGTTACAAGTCGGTCCGGATCCAGACCGCCGTCCCCGGCATCAAGGCTGTCTACGGCGTCGCCGCCCAGGCCCAGGCCTCGGGGGAGCGCTACGACTACGAACCCGCCGGCCGCGGCGCATTCCCGGTGGAGGAGGACTGGGACACCCGTGCCTACCTGCGCCACCTGCCCACCGTGTTCGAGGCGGTCCGGAACGAGTTCGGCCCGGAACTGCCGCTGCTGCACGACGGCCACCACCGGATGACTCCGATCCAGGCCGCCAAGCTGGGCAAGGCGCTGGAACCCTATGACCTGTTCTGGCTGGAGGACTGCACCCCGGCCGAGAACCAGGAGGCGCTGCGCCTGGTCCGCCAGCACACCACCACCCCGCTGGCCATCGGCGAAATCTTCAACACCGTGTACGACTACCAGACCATCATCAAGGAACAGCTGATCGACTACGTCCGGGCCGCCTCCACCCACTTCGGCGGGATCTCGCCGCTGAAGAAGGTCATGGACTTCGCCGCCCAGTACCAGATCAAGTCCGGCTTCCACGGCCCCACCGACATCTCCCCGGTCGGGTTTGCGGCGCAGCTGCACGTGGGCCTGGCCATCCACAACTACGGCATCCAGGAATACATGCAGCACTCGGACAAGACCAACGAGGTCTTCGAACAGTCCATGACGTTCAAGGACGGCTACCTGCACCCGGGCGACAAGCCCGGCATCGGCGTCGAATTCAACGCCGACGCCGCCGCCGCCTACCCGTACCAGCAGGCCTACCTGCCCTACAACCGCCTCGTCGACGGCACCGTCCATGACTGGTGAACACGCCATGACCGGGAAGGAACCGCTGATGAGCACCAGGCACCGCATCATCGTGATGGGAGTCTCCGGCTGCGGCAAGACCACCATCGGTGACCTCGTGGCCCGCGAACTCGGGGTGCCGTTCCTCGACGGCGATTCGCTCCACCCGGTGGAGAACGTCGCCAAGATGGCGGCCGGCGCGCCCCTGACCGACGAGGACCGCTGGCCCTGGCTCGCCACCGTGGGCAGCGAACTCGCCAACGCCGGAAACGGCGGCCTGGTGCTCGCATGCTCGGCCCTGCGCCGCAGCTACCGCGACGCCATCCGCAAGCAGGCGCCGGACACGGTTTTCCTGCACCTGCACGGCAGCAACGAGGTACTGAGGTCACGCACTGAAGGCCGTTCCGGCCACTTCATGCCGCCTGCACTGCTCGATTCGCAGCTGGCAACGCTGGAACCGCTCGACGACGACGAAGCCGGCTTCGTCGTCGACATCGCCGCTCCGGTGACCCAGGTGGTGGCCGAAGCGCTGGCGGGCATTGCCGCCGTCGCCGATGCCGCCGTTTCCACGGGTGCCGCCGTCGGTGCCCCGGGCACCCAACCGCGCCAGTTCGACGTCGACCTCCAGGCAGCGCCGTTCAACCTCGACGACGCGGCCGTTGCGTGGGTGGAATCCACCCTCGCCGGCATGTCCCTCGAGGAAAAGATCGGCCAGCTGTTCATCAACCACAACAACGACTACTCCCCGGAGTACCTTGACGGCGTGCTGGACACGTACCACGTGGGCGGCATGCGCTACCGGCCGGGCCCCTCCGCCGCGGTGCAGGAACACATCCGGTATGCACAGTCCAAAACCCGCATCCCGCTGCTGGTGGCCTCCAACCCGGAAATGGGGGGAGCCGGGAGCTGTGACGACGGAACGTTCGTGTCGACGCACCTGCAGGCCGGCTCGCACCCGGACAAGGCCATCGCCCGGCAGATGGGGCAGGTGGCCGGGGTGGAAACCGCGGCCCTGGGCTGCAACTGGGCCTTCGCGCCGATCGTGGACATCCACTACAACTGGCGGAACACGGTCATTTCCACCCGGGCCTTCGGCAACACGCCGGAGATCGTGGTGGAGCGGGCCAAGGAGTACTTCGACGGCATCAGCGAGTCACCCACCGTCTGCGCCATGAAGCACTTCCCCGGCGACGGCATGGACGAACGCGACCAGCACGTGGTCACGTCCTACAACACCCTCGGCTACGAGGACTGGAACCGCAGCTACGGGCACGTGTACCGCGAGATGATCGGGCACGGCGTGCAGTCCATCATGATCGGGCACATCGGGGCGCCCGAGCTGACACGGCATTTCCGCCCGGGCACGGCGGACAAGGACATCCTGCCCGCCACGCTGTCCCCGGAACTGCTGCAGGACCTGCTCCGCGGCGAACTGGGCTTCAACGGGCTGATCCTTACCGACGCCTCGCAGATGATTGGCCTCACCCAGGCCATGAAGCGCAAGGACCTGGTGCCGGCCACCATCGCGGCCGGCTGCGACATGTTCCTGTTCTTCCGCAACCCGGCCGAGGACTTCGGATACATGCTGGACGGCTACAAGTCCGGCGTCATCACCGAGCAGCGCCTGCACGACGCACTGCGACGGATCCTGGCCCTCAAGGCCTCGCTGGGCCTGCATCTCAAGCCGGCCGCGGAGCTGGTCCCGCCGGCGGAGGCACTCGCGGTGATCGGCAGCGAGGCGCACCGTGCCATCGCCGCCGAAATCGCGGACAAAACCGTCACCCTCATCAAGGACACGGCCAACAACCTGCCCATCACGCCGGAGACGCACAAACGGATCCGGCTGTACGGCATCTCCGGCGGATCGGACTTCACCCGGGCTGACCCGCTGGCCTACCTGGACACCGTCAAGGCCGAGCTGGAAAGCGCCGGCTTTGAAGTGCACCTGTTCAGGACGGCGGACCAGCGCGAGGCGGCGGGGGAGACCGGTGTGAACTTCATGTCGGTCATCTCCGAGGAGGCCACCGGCGACTACGCGGACAAGTACGATGCCGCCTTTGTGTTCGCCAACGTGAAGGGCTTCGCCCAGGAGGCAGCCATCCGGATTAAGTGGTCCACCCCGATGGCCGCGGAGATCCCGTGGTACGTCACCGAGGTCCCCACTGTGTTCGTCTCGCTCAACCAGCCCAACCACCTGATTGACGTGCCGATGGTCAAGACCGCCATCAATGCCCACGCCGAGTCGCCCGAGGCCATTCGGGCGACCATCGAAAAGATCATGGGCAAGTCGGAATTCCAGGGAACGTTCAACGACAACGTTTTCTGCGACTCCTTCGACACCCGGCTCTAGGTCGTTCCCGGACTGACGACACGCAAAATGGGCTGGCGCGACGGGAATTCCCGTAGCGCCGGTCCGTTTCTGCGTCGCAGGGATTTTTGCGCGTCGCGGGGACATTCCCGTAGCGAGCGTATCCACCGCGATTTCCCAGGCGTACCGTATGGCTCATGGAGACTACCGGATGTGTGGTGGTGGGCGGCGGGCCCGCCGGCATGATGCTGGGCCTTTTGCTCGCGCGGGCCGGCGTCGAGGTCACCGTCCTCGAAAAACACGGCGACTTCCTCAGGGACTTCCGGGGCGACACCGTCCACGCCTCCACCATCCGCGTCATTGACGAACTCGGGCTCGGCGCCGAGTTCCGTGATCTGCCGCAAAGCCGGCTCCGCAACCTCGCCTTCCCGACGCCCGGCGGCGGCCTGATCACGCTCGGCGATTTCTCCGGCCTGAAGCCGCCGTACAACTACATCGCCATGATGCCGCAGTGGGACTTCCTGAACTTCCTGGCCCGCAGCGCCGCCGAAGAGCCCTCGTTCACACTCCTGATGGAGCACACCGCGACGGAGTTGATGTACGACGGCGGCCGGGTCACCGGCGTGCGGTACCGCACCAAGGACGGCACCGGGGGTGCCCTCCGAGCGGACCTTGTGGTGGCCACAGATGGCCGGCACTCGGTGCTGCGCCAGGCCGCAGGGCTCAAGTCCAGGGAGTACCCGGTGCCCTTCGATACCTGGTGGTTCAAGCTGCCGCGCTTCGCGTCCGAGCAGGGCGAGGTGGCCGGCATCGTTCCCGCCTTCGGGGAGCGCGCCGGCTTGATTGCCCTGTTCCGGGACACCTATTACCAGATGGGCTACTTCGCCCAGAAAGGCTCCGGCGACGGCATCAGGAGCGAGGGAGTGGAGCGGTTCCGGGAACGGGTCGCCGCGCTGCGGCCGGACCTCGCCGACCGAGTCGATGCCATCCGTTCCCTGGACGACCTCCACTGGCTGGATGTCCGGCTGGACCGCCTCCATCGCTGGTACGTCGACGGGTTGCTGTGCATCGGGGACGCCGCGCATGCGATGTCCCCGGCCGGCGGGGTAGGCATCAACCTGGCCATCCAGGACGCCGTGGCTGCCGCAGCCCGGCTCGCCCCTGCCCTGCTGCGCCGCAAAGTCACGGTGAAGGACCTTGCGGCGGTGCAGCGGCGCCGGATGCCGCCCACTGTCATCATCCAGACCGTCCAGCGGGGCATGCACCGGGCGGTGTTCATTCCCCTATTCAGTGGGAAACGGTCCGGCGCGCCTCCCTTCATGCAGTTCGTCGGCCGGCGCTTCCCGGTCATGCGGCGCATCCTGCCGCGGCTCATCGCCATCGGCCCGAGGCCTGAGCACGCCCCGGCATTCGCCCGCCGGGAGGCACCGCGGCCCACTGCCTAGGCGGTCCGTCACAAACCGGTCAGCCACTAAACTGGACCCCATGACTCCCACGCTTGACGCCGCTGCTGCCCGTGCCCGACTTCTGGAACTGATCAAGGAGCTCGCGGTTGTCCGCGGCAAGGTCATTCTCTCCAGCGGGGCCGAGGCCGACTACTACATCGACCTGCGCCGCATCACACTGCACCACGAGGCGTCGAAGCTCGTGGGCCAGGTCATGCTGTCCCTGATCGACGACGCCGGCATCGACTTCGAGTGCGCTGGCGGCCTCACGATGGGGGCCGACCCGGTAGGCACCGCCGTCATGCACGCCGCCACAGACGCGGACCGGGCCATCGACGCGTTCGTGGTCCGTAAGGCGCAGAAGTCCTACGGCATGGGCCGGCAGGTGGAGGGCCCCTCGGTCGAGGGCCGCAAGGTCCTGGTGCTCGAGGACACCTCCACCACGGGCGGCTCGGCCCTGACCGCCGTCGAGGGCGTCCGCAACGCCGGCGGCAACGTCGTGGCTGTTGCCGTGATCGTCGACCGCGACACGGGCGCCAAGGAAAAGATCGAAGCCGAAGCCGGCGTGCCGTACCTGTTCGCCTTCAGCAAGGACGAGCTCGGCCTGGGCTGATACTGCGGCGAAACTAACGCCTGGGGCGGACGACGGCGGGACCTACCCCCCTCGGCCGCGGCGCTTTTTTGCCCCCGGGCACGGGTACCAGCCACCGGCCCCTTGTGTTTCCCCGGCCGACTGTGGGGAGGGTGATTCAGGGG
>NZ_JBHTXX010000001.1:0-4285 GCF_042791415.1 Arthrobacter sp. NPDC056691 | reverse complement strand
TTAATACCCCCCCCGTTACTTGTCCGCATACACAACGCCCCCGCGGGGCCGGGGCGTATCCGGGGCCCAAAAACCCGCCGGGGGCGCCCCCCGGGGGCACCCCCCCCCGCCGTCCGCTCCGCTTTTTGCCCCCAGGGCTCGGGTCCCAGCCACGGCCCGCTTGTGTTGCCCTGCCGGACTGTGCCTAGGGTAGTTCAGTGCCATATGAAGGGGCCGCCGGCCAGACGGGCCGGCAGAAGACGCCGGGCGCAGACGCTGCCCGGCTGCTTCGGCGCGCCGCAGACCTGAAGCGCTTTTCCCGCCGGACCTTCCTCACCGGAGCCGGCGCCTCCACCATCCTTGCCGCGGACATGCTGTTCACGAAGCAGGTGCAGGAGGAGCGGCAGGTCCACAAGATCCTCATGGTCGATGACGACTTCGCGCAGAGCTACTTCCCGCACGCCAGCTGGATCCTGTTCCCCGGCTACAAAACCAGCTGGGAGGAGGCCCAGTGGATCCTCAACTCGCTCCGCGGGAGCCTCCGGCTGCGGGGCCAGCTCGCGGCGGCCGGGTATTCGAACCTGGGCCTGGACATCGACCAGCTCGTGATCGCCGTGATCGAGCACGTCCGGGCGCACAACCTCACCACGCTCTACTTCTACGGCCACAGCTTCGGCGGCATGGTGGCCACGCAGGTGGCCGCCCGGCTGCTGGAGCTGCACGGCGTCAAGGTGGAGCTGATCGTGCTCGACTGCAGCCCCTACAGCAAGTTCGACGTGCTGGACCAGAGCTGGTTCGACGGCGTCGTGTTCCTGTACGAAAGCGGCTTCCGGATTCCCTCCGTGCTGCGCGGGGGCTACGAACTGGGGGAACGGGTGGTCCACAAGGACGAGCGGACGTGGCGGCAGATCCTGGACCAGACGCTGGAGCAGCTGTCCCCGATCGCCCCCTCAAGCGTGCTGATCCAGACCGAATCCGCCTACATTTACCACTTCGACGCGACGCGCTTCGCGGGCCAGATCGGGGATACCCGCATGGCCTACATCGGAAATCCGCGGGACCAGACGGTCAACTACCAGACGTCCCGTGATTCGTGGGCGCGCACGTTCGCCGCCAACATGGTCTCGGACGACCGGCAGACCACCGGGGCGCTGCCGGCGCACGCGAGCCCCGGCTGGAATCCGTTCGTGTACCGGCCCATCCTGGAGGACCTGGAGAACGAGATCTTCCCGCTGCCCGGAGGCGGCGGGAAGATGACCCCGTTCTAGATCTGGTTCTTGAGGTCCGCCACCGAGTTCAGCACCTGGTTGGGGCGGAACGGGTAGGAGGCGATTTCGTCGCGCTGCGTGATGCCGCTGAGTACCAGTACGGTGTGCAGCCCGGCCTCCATGCCCGCGATGATGTCGGTGTCCATGCGGTCGCCGATCATCGCGGTGGTCTCCGAGTGCGCGTCGATCTGGTTCATGGCCGAGCGGAACATCATGGGGTTCGGCTTGCCCACAATGTATGGTTCCCGGCCCGTCGCCTTGGTGATCAGCGCGGCGATGGCGCCGGTGGCGGGCATCGGACCCTCCTTGGACGGGCCGGTGGCGTCCGGGTTGGTGGCGATGAAGCGCGCACCGGCAAGGATCAGCCGGATCGCCATGGTGATCGCCTCGAAGGAGTACGTGCGGGTTTCACCGAGCACCACGAAGTCGGGGTTCTGGTCGGTGAGGATGAAGCCGGCCTCGTGGAGCGCCGTCGTCAGCCCTGCCTCTCCGATGGTGTACGCGCGGTTGCCCGAGTCCGACCCGTGCACCTGGTCCTTCAGGAACTGGGCCGTGGCCAGGGCCGACGTCCAGATGTTCTCCTCCGGGATTTCCAGGCCGGAGGCCCGCAGCCGGGCGGCGAGGTCGCGCGGCGTGAAGATCGAGTTGTTTGTGAGTACGAGGAAGCGCTTTGAGGTGTCCACCCAGCGCTGGATCAATTCCGCGGCCCCGGGGACGGCCTGGTTCTCATGTACCAGGACGCCGTCCATGTCGGTGAGCCAGCACTCAATCTCCTGGCCGCTGCGGTAGACGGCCGCCGATGTCTTTACCTTGTCCGCTTCTGCCATGTCATTCCTTCACCAAGATGTTTGCGTTCGGAGCCCAGTCTAGTGTTGAGGGGTGACGCAAACGCCCGGGACACCCGAACCCCAACCAGAACCATCCCAGCCAGACCAGAACGGGACCCCCGAGCAAAAGCCGGAGGTCGGCGTCGGGCCCTGGGAGGGTGAATGGCCGGCGGGCGACCACTGGGATCCCGACCTCCTGACCGACGGCGACCGGCGCAACGTCGTGGACAAGTACCGGTACTGGAAGCACGAGGCGATCGTCGCGGACCTGGACGCCAAACGGCATGACTTCCACATCGCCATCGAGAACTGGCAGCACGACCTCAACATCGGCACCGTGGTGCGCACCGCCAACGCGTTCCTCGCCAAGGAGGTCCATATCATCGGCCGACGGCGGTGGAACCGCCGCGGGGCAATGGTCACCGACCGCTACCAGCACGTCCGCCACCACCCCACCGTTGATGACTTCGTGGCCTGGGCACAGGGGGAGGGGCTGGCCATAATCGGGATCGACATCTTCCCAGACTCCGTGCCGCTGGAGACCTACGAGCTGCCGCAGAAATGCGTGCTGGTCTTCGGGCAGGAAGGCCCGGGGCTGACGCCCGAGGTGCATGCGGCGGCGGAGGCCACGCTGTCCATCGAGCAGTTCGGGTCCACCCGCTCCATCAACGCGGGCTCAGCCGCGGCGATCGCCATGCACGCCTGGGTGCGCCGTCACGTGTTCGGCCAGCACGTCTAACTCCCCGCCGAGATGGCACTTCACGGCAGTGTTCGCCGCGGTGACTGCCGTTAAGTGCCATCTCGATCCGGGTTCGGCCGCGGGGCTGTGGATAACTCCTGCGGCGCCCACTCGCACGGCGACAATGGAGCATGCACAGGGCGCCACTTCCCGAACACCTGACCCGCGGCTCGTTCTCCCTCCGTGCCTCGGACAAGGCAGGTGTCACCCGTACCAGCACCGAGGCCAAGGACCTTGCCACGGTTTCGCGGGGGATCCGGATGTACCTCGGCTCGCAGGCGTCCGGGCTCTCGGCCGTGCGCGCGTACACCGACCTTGACGACGCTTCAGTGCTTTCCCATGGATCGGCCGCTCGGGTGCTGGAGGCCGGCCTGCCTGGATGGCTCGAGAATGACTGGCGAATCCACGTGGCCCGGCGCCGCGGTTTCAGCGTGCCCCGCAGGGCAAACGTCGTGGGTCACCTCCTCACGCTGCTTCCTGATGAGGTGGTGGAGTACGACGGCGTCCGGCTCACCTCGCCTGCCCGCACGTGGCTGGACCTGGCCTCGCAGCTGAGCCTGGAGGAACTCGTCGTGGCAGGGGACTCGCTGGTGTGCTCACACGGGTCGGACTTCCCGCGGCCCCGCGAACCGAAATGCACCGTCGAGGACCTTCACGCCATGGTCGCGCGGCATCCTGGAATTCGGGGTGTGCGCAAGGCCCGGGCAGCCGTGGAGCTCATCAGGGTGGGTTCGGACTCCCAGCCCGAAACGAGGATGCGCCTGGCGATAGTCAACGGCGGCTTGCCCGAACCGGTCCTGAATTTCGTGTTGAGGAATGTGTACGGAGCCCCCGTGCTGTGGCCTGATGCCGCTTATCCCGCGCAACGCGTGGCGCTGCAGTACGAGGGCGCCCACCACAACGCCGCGGACCAGTACCTGAGGGATATCCGGCGAGCGGACATCGCCGCCGAGTACGGCTGGCTGGAGGTCCGCGTGTCAAGGTTCCACCTCACAGGCGACCGCCCCGCCGTCGTCAGCAAGGTCCGCGCAGCGTTGGAGAGCCGCGGCTGGTGCGCGAAGTGACAGTTCGCGGCAGTGTTCGCCGCGGGGACTGCCGTGAAGTGCCATCTCGGCAACAGCCGCAAGTGTTACCGGGCGGCGTGACGGTAAACACGGCCCCAGCGCAGAACTGGCTAGGATGGATCCTAGCCGACGAGGTTCACTCCAGGGTCAACGAAACCCGCAGACGAAATTCGATTTAGGAGTCAGCATGCCTATTGCAACCCCAGAGATCTATGCCGAGATGATCGACCGTGCCAAGAAGGGCGGCTTCGCGTTCCCGGCGGTCAACGTCACCTCCTCCCAGACGCTGAACGCGGCCCTGCGCGGCTTCGCTGAGGCCGAGTCTGACGGCATCGTGCAGGTTTCCACCGGCGGTGCGGCGTACTGGTCCGGCGCGTCCACGAAGGACATGGTTGCCGGTTCGCTGGG